>JAJYMS010000099.1 GCA_021786825.1 Bacillota bacterium
CACGGCGTCGACGCCCTGCACCTTCCCTCCCGCGCCCGCCAGGATCCCCACCTCGCCGGCGTTGCCGCGCAGGATGTCCACCTTGACCTCCTCCAGGATCCGCAGGGCACTCTCCGTCCGCAAGGGGGTTGCGCCCGCCCCCACCGGATCGAGGACCACCGGGACCCCCAGCTCGTTGGCCGCCCGGCCCGCCTCCAGCATCGCGTCGACCAGAGCCGGGGTCAGGGTTCCAATGTTCAGCACCAGGGCGCCGGCGTGGCGCACCATGTCGCGGGCCTCCTCCCGGGCGTGGGCCATCACCGGCGAGGCGCCGAAGGCCAGGGTGATGTTGGCGGCGATGTTGGTGACCACCCAGTTGGTGATGTTGTGAACCAGCGGCCTGCTCTCCCGCACCCGGCCGAGGATCTCCGCCGCCCTGGCGGCGGCTTTGGCGTCGTTCATCCGGCACTCCTCCTCTGGATGAAAAACAATCTGACCACCGGCTGGCCGGTGATCAGAGAGGCAGGTTCCGCGCTACTGCCATCCAATCACCGCCTCCCTTCGCTGGCATTACCCAGATCAGGTACCAAGGGTCGGACGGCGGGGCCGCCCATCTCAGCCAAAGCTCCCCTGGCGTGATGGAACCGCGATGCAGTTGTCCTATGCCAGATCCTAGCACTCCCCCGGCGCCCGGTCAATACACCGCAAGAAGGCCTTCGATGTCCCGTTTATTGCCGACTTAGTACGCGTACAACTGCCCGTAGGGCCGCAGGTACCGGGGGTACAGCTTGGTGAAGGGGCCCGACAGGATCTCCTTGGCGTCGGCGCCGAAGTGGGCGCAGTACCGCCGGACCGCCTGCTCGATGACCTCGCGGTCCGAGGCGTCCGGCTCCACGACCCCGACCTCCTTGCCGAGTTGTTCCTCCAAGACGGAGCCCCGCAGGAAGATCCGGCCCGCGTGCATCCCGGTGCCGACGAAGTTCATCCGGTGCCGCTCCCCGGGTGGCAGCCCGAGGCCGAAAAGGATCACGGTTCCACCGGCCATGTACTCGCCGAAGAAGTCCTGAGCGGTGCCGCCGATCACCACCAGCGGTTGGCGGTCGGCGTACTGCTTCATGTGGATGGCGCACCGGTAGCCGACGTTGCCCTTCACGAAGATGCTCCCGCCGCGCATGGACATCGCCAGCACGTCCCCGGCGGAGCCGTGGATCACGATCTCGCCGGAGTTCATGGTGTTGCCCACGCCGTCCTGGGCGTTGCCAAAGACCTCGATCACGGGTCCGTCCATGAAGGCCCCGAGGTCGTTGCCGGGCGTCCCCAGCACGGTGAACCGCACCGGGCGGCGGATGTTGGTGCCCAGGTAGCGCTGGCCGAGAACGTCATGCAGTTCGACCTCCCGCGCTCCCTCCAGCACCGCCTGGCGCAGGACCCGGTTCAGTTCCCGGTAGTGCGTCTTCCGCGCGCTGATGCTCGGCACGCCCGGAGTTCGCAGGGCTCGCTGCGCGCTCGACTTCATCAGATACCAGCCCCCTTTACTCCCAGCACCTCGAGCTCCCAGTTCTCCAGGCCCACGCCCCGCAGGTGCGGGCGGTTACCCCGCAGGCTCTCGATGGAGTTGATCCCCATCCCCCCGAGCATCTCCTTGATCTCGTGGCTCCAGGCGTGCAGCAGGTTGGAAAGACGCTCCGCGGCGATCTCCGGGTTCACCCGCTTGACCAGGTGAGGTTGGTTGGTGGTGATGCCCCACGGGCACTTGCCGGTGTAGCATTTCTGGCACAGGGTGCAGCCGATCGACACGAAGGCCGCCGTGCCGATGTACACCGCGTCCGCCCCCAGGGCGATGGCCTTGATCACGTCCGAACTCTGGCGGAAGCCGCCGGCCACCAGCACGGAGACCTGCTGGCGGATCCCCTCCCGCCGCAGCCGCTCGTCCACCTGAGCCAGGGCCAGTTCGATGGGGATTCCCACGTTGTCGCGGATCACCTTGGGGGCCGCCCCGGTGCCGCCGCGGAGGCCGTCCAGGACGATAATGTCCGCCCCGGCGCGGGCGATCCCCGAGGCGATGGCCGCCGCGTTGTGGACCGCGGCGATCTTGACCCCGACGGGCTTTTCGTAGTTGGTCGCCTCTTTCAAGGCGTAGATCAGCATCGCCAGGTCTTCGATGGAGTAGATGTCGTGCTGGGGAGCCGGCGAAAGGGCGTCGGTGCCGACGGGAATCATCCTGGTCTCGGCCACCAGGGGAACCACCTTCTCGCCGGGCAGGTGGCCGCCGATGCCGGGTTTGGCGCCCTGGCCGATCTTGATCTCGATGATCCGCGCCTCGTTCAGGTAGTCCGCGTCCACCCCGAAGCGGCCCGACGCCACCTGGACGATGACGTTGTCCCGGTACTTGCGCAGGCTCTTGGGCCAGCCGCCCTCGCCGGTGTTGCAGAGGGTCCCGAAATCGCTGGCCGCCATCATCAGGGCCTGGGCGACGTTGAAACTGATGGCCCCGTAGGACATCGCCGAGAACAGGACCGGCGCCTCCACCGTCACCAGCGGCGATCCCACCGGCCGCACCGACCGCCCCTGGACCTCCACCCGGTCGGGCTTGCGCCCCAGGTAGGTCCGCAGCTCCATGGGCTCCCGCAGGGGGTCGATGGAGGGGTTTGTAACCTGGCTGGCGTTCAGCAGCAGGTGGTCCCAGTAGATCCGGAAGGGCTTGTCGTTGCCCATTCCGGTGAGGATCATGCCGCCTGATTCCGCCTGGCGGGTGAGGTCGGAGAGATGCTCGCGCCGCCAGTTGGAGTTGGGCCGGGGCTCGTAGGGGTTCGTGCGGATGGTAAGGGCCCGGGTGGGGCAAAACACCGCGCAGCGCTGACAGCCGACGCAGTTCTCCTCCCGCGACCGCACGACGTCCTCTTCCTCGTCGTAGTAGTGCGTCTCGTAACTGCACTGCCCAACGCAGACGCCGCAGCGGATGCAGCGGTAGTCGTCGCGCAGGACCGCAAACTCGGGCTGCAGGTAGGTCTTCATGCGCGTCCCCCCGGGTTGGCCAGGGCCGGGGACTCCGTCTCGAGCCGGCAGACCACCGGCTCTCCCCCGCGGGGAATCCAGACCCGGTCCAGGTCAGGTTCCACCAGGCGGATGGGCGCCTCCTCGGAGGCCAGGTATTGGACGTCGCCCCGCGTCGCCGCAACCAGCGGGCGCAGCCGGATGCGGTCGCCGAGC
>JAJYMS010000158.1 GCA_021786825.1 Bacillota bacterium
CGCCTATCCCCCCACTTTCCGTCAGATTCGGTAAACGTCGGCTGAAACAAAACCGCCTCGGCGCTCGCGCGCAGAGGCGGTCGACGACCGCGGTTCCACTCTGCTCCGGGGCCTTTGGACGGCCCCCTTGGCGGCCTTTATCGGTGCCTGCCGGGAGGGTTTACTGGCGCAGCGTTCAACCCTCCAGCTCACGGGTGCACTCGGCCCCTTCCCGGGGAACCGCTCCCAGCCGCCGACGGTTCCTCTCTTGCCCGGGAAGCTAGTTTGAGCCCACTCTCCCGCTCATCGCGAAATAGATTATAGTGTACCATTGGAAACGTGTCAATTAACCTGACCCAGACGATGATTACCCCCTCGGCCGGGTTGGCTATCCGGGCAAAAGCGGCAGCTGAAAGATCGAGTTGGCGCCCGGCGACGAACGGACCCCGGTCGTTGACACGAACCGGCACCTTCAGCCCCGTTCGGGGGTTGGTCACTTCAAGCAGCGTTCCGAAGGGCAGCTCACGGTGGGCCGCGGTCAGGGCCTCGGGAACAAAGGTCTCTCCACTGGCCGTCTCGCGCCCGGCAAAGCCCGGTCCGTACCACGAGGCGACGGCGGAAAAACCTTTGTCCTCCGACTCCGTTCCTTCAGCTGCTTTTTCTACTGCCCCTTCGGGTCCTCTCCCTCCCGCAGTCCTCGAGAGGGTCGCCTCCGCGATGGGCTCCACTGCGGGTGCCTCGGGAGCCACCGCCGGGGCCGATACGGCCACTGAAATCCAAGGCTCGTCAAAAGCCTCCAGGGAACACGCCCCTGCCGTCACTATAACCACGGCTATCGAGAGCCCATACCCCAGCCGCCGGCGCCTTCCGATCACCTGTCACCCCTGCCGATGAGAGATTGGGATACATCCACAGTATACCCAATTTTTGGCAGGTGTAACCCCTGTGTTTACGAAGACCGGCTGACTAGAGCGACCGCAAAGGCGGAGATTCCCTCCCCCCGGCCGACCGGCCCGAGTCCTTCATTGGTCGTGGCTTTGATGTTTACCGCCTCAGAATCGATCTCCAGCCTGGTTGCGAGGGATTCCCGCATCGCCGGGATGTGCCCCGCCAGCCGCGGGGCCTCGGCAACCACCGTGGCATCGATGTTTTGAACAGCCCATCCCCGGTTCGCCAGCACGGAACGAACCCGGCTCAAGAGTTCCAGGCTGGAGATGTCCCGCAGCGAGGCGTCGGTGTCGGGGAACCACTGCCCGATGTCGCCCAGTCCGCAGGCCCCCAGCAGAGCGTCCATAACGGCATGGACGACCACGTCGGCGTCGGAATGTCCGAGTAGTCCGGTGGGGTGCGCAATTTCCACCCCGCCGAGGACGAGCCGGCGACCTGGGACCAACCGGTGGATGTCGTAACCGAAGCCGACCCGCACCCTACCCCCTCCGTTCCAGCCAGGACTGGGCCCACAGCAGTTCGTCAGGGGTGGTAAGTTTCCGGTTGAGAGGCGAACCCTCCACCATTCGCACCGCTACCCCAAGCCTCTCCACCAGGCCGGCGTCGTCGCTGGCCTGGTACCCGTCCTCGGCTGCCCGCTGGTGGGCTTCGAGAATCAAGTCCCGGCGGAAGATCTGGGGTGTCTGGGCAGCCCAAAGCGTTTCGCGGTCGGGAGTATGCGCAATCACGCCGTCCCTGACGACTTTGACCGTATCCGGGACCGGCACCCCGACAACCACCGCCGGCACCCGCTCGGCCTCCTCCAGGGCCCGCTCCAGGACCTCGGGGGGAAGGAGGGGGCGCGCCGCGTCATGAATCACCACCCCGTCCGCGGCAGTCCCAATGGCCTGGAGCCCCCGAAGAACCGATACCTGCCGCTCGGGGCCTCCCTCGACGACTCCTCTCAGCTTGGTCAGGCCGTAGCGAGGAAGCAACTCGTCCCGGGCCCAGCGTACCCGGTTGGGGGCCACGATCACCCAGACGGTGGCGATTTTGGGACAAAATTCGAAGATCTCCAGGGTTCGCACCAGCACTGGGCGACCGCCCAAATCCAGGAACTGTTTTTCGACGCCTCCCATCCTGGCGCCGGCGCCGGCAGCCGGGATCACCGCCGCCCACCTCACGGCAGCGCGCGTTCGTTCGCCTTGGGCTTGGCGAAAATCATTCGCCCGGCGGCGGTCTGCAAAACCGAGGTGACCATCACCGCGACCTTATCACCGATATGCCTCCGTCCGCCGTCCACCACGATCATCGTCCCGTCATCGAGGTACCCTATCCCCTGGCCCGCTTCCTTACCATCCTTGATAACATGAACCATCATCTCTTCCCCGGGAAGCACCACCGGCTTGATGGCGTTGGCGAGTTCATTCACGTTCAGCACGGGGACGCCCTGCAGCGCCGCCACCTTGTTCAGGTTGTAGTCGTTGGTGATGATCTTGCCACCGAGCAGCTTAGCCAGGCGAATAAGCCGGTCGTCCACCTCCAGGTTCGGACCGACCTCGCGCTCGTAGATCTGGACCGGAATGGCCAGTTCCTTTTGGATCCGGTTGAGGATGTCCAGGCCCCGCCGACCGCGGTTGCGCTTCAACTGGTCGGCTGAGTCGGCGATGTGCCGGAGTTCCTCCAGCACAAAACCGGGGATGACGATGGGGCCTTCGATAAACCCGCTCCTGCAAACGTCGGCGATCCTGCCGTCAATGACCGCACTGGTGTCCAGGATCTTCGGGGAAAAGGCCCTCGCCTCGGACGGCTTCGACCTGTCACGCCCGCCGATCCGGGGGAGAGAACCCAGGAGCCCTACGATCTCCTCCCGCTTCTTGGCGGCTATACTGATTCCGAGGTAGCCGAGGACCAAGCCCCCCAGGGTCCCGGCGATTCCGCCCAACAGGGGGACGCGGGAGAGGGAGGAGCTGAGCAGGTTGGCGATGATCAGCCCGACGATCAGGCCGGACGCCCCTAAGACGATATCCATAGCCGGCATGCGCTGCAACCTGCCCTCCAACCAAACGACGAGGGGGGTAGCGATGCTGCCAGCCAAGGCCCCGAATAACGCCCCCAGGATCAGCACTCCTGCGGTCTCAAAGGAGCTCAAGTGTCTCAACAGGTTTTGAATCTGCCCCAGGCTAAAAAAGGTAAGTATGAGTCCGGTTATGGATCCGGTAACCACCAACACCCGGCGTAACGTGACGACCACAAGCAGTCT
>JAJYMS010000190.1 GCA_021786825.1 Bacillota bacterium
TAGGGGTGCAGCGGCCGGCGGAAGATGGAGACCACATCAGCCTCTTCCACCACCACCCCGGCGTACATCACCACCACCCGCTCGGCCATCTCGGCGATCACTCCCAGGTCATGGGTGATCAGCATGATGGCCATTCCCAGTTCCCGCTTGAGCTTCTTCATCAACTCCAGAATCTGCGCCTGAATCGTCACGTCCAGGGCCGTCGTCGGCTCGTCGGCGATCAAAAGCCGCGGGTTGCACGACAGCGCCATCGCGATCATCACCCGCTGGCGCATCCCCCCCGAGAGTTGGTGCGGGTATTCGTGGATCCGCCGCTCCGGCAGCGGGATGCCCACCATCCGGAGCATCTCCGCCGCCTGCCGCATCGCCTCGCGCCGCGACCGGCCCTGGTGCAGTTCGATGGCCTCGGCGATCTGGTCCCCGCAGGTGTAGACCGGGTTCAGCGAGGTCATCGGCTCCTGGAAGATCATCGAGATCTCGTTGCCCCTGATCCGCCTCATCTCCGATTCGGACTTGCGCAGCAGATCCTCCCCCTCGAAGCTGATCTCACCGTGGGCGATCTCCCCCGGGGGCTTGGCGATCAGGCGCATGATGGACAGCGACGTGACGCTCTTCCCGCACCCCGACTCCCCCACCACCCCCAGGGTCTCCCCCCGGTCGACGCACAGGCTGACGCCGTCCACCGCCGGCACCACTCCGTCGTCGGTGTGAAAGACCGTCTTGAGGTCGCGGACTTCTAGCAAGCGCTCAGCCATGTGGATCACCTCTCCAAAGCGTACGTCAGCAGATAATGCGTGGTCCCTGGCCGCCCGAAGCACGCGTGTGCGTGTAACATTACATAATTCAACTTCCCAGCGGCGATTCCTGCAAAAAATCGCCCTGCGGTGCGAACTGGCAGGCCTGGTTGGCAGACCTGGTTCTTTTCACTTGTCCCCGGCGCCATCGTCTCCGGCGCCGTCGTCCCGGGCTTGAACCAGGCGCAGAAACTCCTCCTCGGTGAGGATCGGCACCGCCAGTTCCCGGGCCTTGGCCAGCTTGGAACCCGGCGACTCCCCTGCCACCAGGTAGCCCGTCTTGCGGCTGACGCTGCCACTGGGGCGGCCGCCCGCCCGCTCCACCAGTTCCTCCGCCTCCTTGCGGTCGAGCGACGCCAGCGTCCCGGTAATGACCACCGTCTTGCCCGCCAGGGGACCGGCGGGGGCGAGCACCGCTCCTGAACTCTCCGCGGTGCTGACCCCTCCCGCCTCGAGCCGGTCGATCAGCCCCGGCGCATCAGGCCGTTGGAAGTAGGCGATGACGCTCTCGGCGATTTTGGGGCCGATCTCCCGGATAGCCGTCAGTTCTTCCGCCGAGGCCCGGGTAAGGGCCGCAAGGCTGCCAAAGCGCCTGGCCAGGATCCCTGCCGCCCGCTCCCCCACGTGCCGAATGCCCAGGGCAAAGATCAGCCGGCGCAAGGGGTTCTTGCGGGTGCGGTCGATGGCCGCCAGCAGGTTTTGGGCCGACTTGGGGCCGAAGCGCTCCAGCCCGACCAGTTGCTCGTAGCCGAGGTGGTAGAGGTCGGCCGCGTCCCGGACCAGCCCCTCCTGCAGCAGCCGGGCTACCAGTTCGTCCCCCAGCCCCTCGACGTTCATGGCGTCCCGGGAGGCGAAGTGGATGATCGCCTCCCGCCGCTGTCCCGGGCAGTCGGACCCAGTGCACCGGTGGGCCGCTTCCCCGGGGGCCCGTTCGACGGGGGCACCACACTCGGGGCAGCGGGTGGGCATGGCGAACTCCCGCTCATTCCCCGTCCGCCGTTCGGGGAGGGAGCGGACCACCTCGGGGATCACGTCCCCGGCCTTCTGGATCACCACCCAGTCGCCGATGCGGACGTCCTTTTCGCGCACCAGTTCCTCGTTGTGCAGGGTGGCGCGCGAAACGGTCGAGCCAGCCACCCGTACCGGTTCCAGGATGGCGGTGGGCGTAAGCGCGCCGGTGCGCCCCAGTTGCACCGTGACGTCCGTCACCCGGGTGACCACCTGGGAGGGGGGAAACTTGAAGGCGATGGCCCAGCGGGGGCTCTTGCTCCGGGCACCCAGCCGCTCCTGCTGGGCCAGGGAGTCAACCTTCACCACCAAGCCGTCGATCTCGTAGGGAAGGCTTTCCCGCCGTGACGCCCACTCCTCGCAGTGGGCGATGACCTCCTCGATGCCGGAGCAAAGCCGCCGGTGAGGGTTGGTCCGGAAGCCGAGTTCGCCCAACCGCTCGAGGGTCCCCCATTGGGTGGCGGGCATGGCCTCCGGCGGATCGATGTAGAGGATGTTGTAGATAAAGGTGTCGAGCCGCCGCGAAGCGGTTACCCGCGGGTCGAGTTGCCGCAGGGACCCCGCCGCGGCGTTGCGGGGGTTGGCGAAAAGGCCCTGGTCCTGCGCGGCGGCTTCCGCGTTGAGGCGTTCGAAGGCTTCCAGCGGCAGGTAGCACTCGCCGCGCACGCCGAGGACCGCCGGCGCGGGTCGGCGCAACCGGAGGGGCACGCTGCGCACGGCGCGCAGGTTGGCGGTGATGTCCTCCCCGGTCCGTCCGTCACCCCGGGTCGCCCCTCGGAGCAACTCCCCGGCCTCGTAGTGAAGGGCCACGGTGAGGCCGTCGATTTTCAGCTCCACGACGTACTCGACCGCCTCGCCGTCGACCCCGGCCCGCACCCGCCGGTCGAACTCGCGCAGGTCGCCGGCGGTGAAGGCGTTGTCCAGGCTGAGGAGGGGTACCCGGTGCGCGACGCTGGCGAACCCCGGGAGAACCTCCCCGCCCACGCGCTGCGTGGGCGAGTCCGGGGCCACCAGTTCGGGGTAGGCGGCCTCCAGTTCCTGCAGATCGCGCAGCAGTTGGTCGTATTCGTGATCGCTGATCTCGGGGCGGTCCAGCACGTGGTACCGATGGTCGTGGTACCGAATCTCCTGGCGCAGCCGCTCGGCTTCTCGCCGCGCCGGCTCGGGGGCGGGCATCCCTTCAGCCTCCCAACCTAATCGGGCGCCCTCCGCAGCAGGGCGTACCGGGTAATGACCTTCTTCACCCCCTGGGCGGGAAAGGCGATGGTCACCTCCGCGTCCGCCCCCGAACCGCAGGTGGTCACGACGGTGCCGACTCCCCACGTGGGGTGGCGGACCTTCTCCCCGGGTGCGAAG
>JAJYMS010000219.1 GCA_021786825.1 Bacillota bacterium
GCTGCCGCGCGGCCACCTGGTGGAAGCCGAGCGGGCCGACCTGGTTGGGGAATACGTCGGGCACACCGCCCAGCGGACCCGGGAGCTGATCAAGAAGGCCCTGGGAGGGATCCTCTTCGTCGATGAAGCCTACGCCCTGGCGCGGGGCGGGGAAAGGGACTTCGGCAAGGAGGCGATCGACACCCTGGTGAAGGCGATCGAGGACCACAAGTGCGAGATGGTCGTCATCCTGGCCGGCTACCCGGCGGAGATGGAGTGCTTCATGCAGTCCAACCCCGGTCTCGATTCCCGCTTCCCCCTGCAGATGGAGTTCCCCGACTACACCGGGGAGGAACTGCTGGCGATCGCCGAACTCCTCTGCCAGGAACGGCAGTACCGCCTCTCGCCGGCGGCGCGACTGGCCCTCCGCCGCCACCTGGGGCGGGCGGGAGGCCCCGAGGCCGAGGGCTTGCCCGGGAACGCGCGCCACGTCCGCAACCTGGTTGAACGCGCGCTGCGGCGGCAGGCGACCCGGCTGCTCGGGCAGGCGGTGATTAGCCACGAGGACCTGATCACCCTGCAGCCGGCCGACCTGGGCGAGGAGGTGGCTCGCCCTTGCGCCATTGCGTGATCGTGGGTCAGCCCAACACCGGCAAGACCCTCTTCCTGTTGCAGTTCGCCGCCTACCTGGGGCTTTCCGTGCTGGACGTCCGGCGGCTGGAGCCGGAGGGGAGGGGGACCGGAACGCACCGCACCAGGCGCCTCCAGTCGGTGGAGGTACGGTTCCCCCTCCGCAAGAGTCTGCGGGCGGTGCGCCTGACCGACACGCCGGGGCTCACCGACGACGTCCACCCGGAGGCCGAGGTGCGGCGGGCGATGGCGGCGGCCCTGCAGGCCTTCCGGGAAGCGGGGTTGGTGCTGCATATGCTGGACGCGGCCCGCGCCGGCGAGCTGGGGGCGGCCGCGGCCATCGGCCGGATCGACCGCCAGATTGCTGCCTACGCCTCCCTGCGGGGCCCCTACGCCGTGCTGGCGAACAAGATCGACCTCCCCCTGGCCCGCGACGGGGCGGAGGTGATTGCGCGGGAGTTTCCGGGGCGCCGGGTCATTCCCATCTCGGCCCTGGAGCGGCTTGGGTTTCGCGAGGTGAAGGCATTTGTTTGGCGTAACGCCTGAGGGGTGGTTGCGCGGCCTGGCGGCGGCCACCCTGGCCGGGGTGGCCGTCAAGTTGATGGACGATGCCCTCGACCGGAGGCTGGACGAGGCCGGGGGAAGGGAAAACAGCGCCGCCCGCCTGGGGGAGTCGGTCACGGCCTACGCCTTGGCGGCCCTCGCCCTCGGGGCGGCCGCGGAGTGGCGAATCGCCGTGTCGGTGTTCCTGGCCGCCTATGCGGTCGGGATGGCCGGGGGACTGTTCGGGCGCCTGCCGTCGGGCCTCCTGGGGTGGCAGGAAGCGGCGCTGGCCCTGGCGCTGGGACTGCTGGCGGTGGGAGTCCGGGGCATGGGAGGATCGCTCCTGATGGTCGCCGGGGCTCAACTGGCAGACGACCTGCTGGACCGTTCCGAGGATGGAGAGTGGGATGGGGCGTGGGTATGGGGGCTGGGGATTCCGGGCGCGTCCCTGGGGTTGGCCCTGGTTTGGCTCGCGGCGGCGGCCCTTGACCTCCCGCGTTCCTTGGCGCTGGCGGGCGGATGGGGCCTGGTGCAGCTACTGCCGCTAAAAAAGGAGATCCGGCGATGATCCTGGCGCTGTGGGGGATGTCGGCGCTGGCGGCGGTGGCCCTGGCGGCCTACCTCTGGGGCCGCCGGGTGGGGAGGGGCGAGGGGCTTGCCCTGGGGGACGCCCGGGCGTCCCTGGAGTTGCGGGAGCGGTTGCTGCGGGAGGACCGGTGCCCCCTCTGCGGACAGTCGTGTAATCTTGCCGGCCGCGCGGGCGCGTATGATATAATAGCGCCATGAACGAATTCCCGCCCGCCTCCGGCCCCACCGAGGCTGCCATCCTGGTAGGTGTCGACCTCCCGGGCTATCGCGCGTGGAGCACCGAGGAATCCCTGCAGGAATTGGGACAACTGGCCGTCACCGCCGGGGCCAGGGTGGTGGGCCAGGTTGTGCAACGGCGCGACGCGCCCGATCCGGCCCACTACGTGGGGGAGGGAAAGGCGGCCGAGATCGAGGAGCTTCGCCTGCAGTCGGGCGCCGGGCTGATCGTCTTCGATGACGAACTCTCTCCCGCCCAGTTGCGAAACCTGGAGAGGGTAACGCAGGGGCGAGTCATCGACCGGACGGCCCTCATCCTGGACATCTTCGCCCAGCGGGCGCATACGCGCGAAGGCAAGCTGCAGGTGGAGTTGGCGCAACTCAACTACCGCCTTCCGCGCCTGGGGGGACGGGGGTCGGAACTCTCGCGATTGGGTGGCGGGATCGGGACCCGGGGCCCCGGGGAAACGAAGCTCGAGACCGACCGCCGGCGAATCCGCCGAAGGATCGCGGAGCTCTGGCGCCAAATCGAGGACATCAAGCGGCATCGGCGGCAACAGCGACGGGCCCGTGCCCGGGAGTGGCCGGTGGTGGCCCTCTGCGGCTATACCAACGCCGGCAAGTCGACCCTGCTGAACACCCTGACCGGCGCGGGGGTGCTGGCCGAAGACCGGCTCTTCGCCACCCTCGACCCGACCACCCGGCGGGTCGAGATCCCTTCCGGGGGCTCCGTCCTGCTAACCGACACGGTCGGCTTCATCGAGAAGCTCCCGCCCCAACTGGTGGCCGCTTTCAGCGCCACCCTGGAAGAGGTCACCGAGGCCGATCTCATCTGTCACGTCGTCGACGCATCGCACCCGCGGCGGGCTGAACAGGAGGCCACGGTCCTCCGGGTGCTGCGGAAGATCGGCGCGCAGGATCGGCCGGTGCTGACGGTCTATAACAAGACCGACCTGCTCCCGGCCGCCGAACTCGGGTTGCTCCTGCGCCAGAACCCGCGGGCGCAACTGGTGTCCGCCCTCCGGCGCCAGGGTCTCCCGTCGCTGTTGGAGGCCCTGGCCGCCGAACTGGCCGGGGGCAACGAGTGGTTGGAGGTGCTGGTCCCGTACGCCCGGGCCGGCTTGCTGGCGGTGATCCACCGGCGGGGACGGGTCAACCGGGAGCTGTTTGGGCCGGAGGGAATCGAGATCGTCGCCGAGTTGCCCAGGGTCTGGGCCGGGCGGATCAGGTCTGATCTGGCGGCACCTGGGGAAACAATGAGGCGGAGGGAAGGAGCGAGAGAGCCACTTGCCACCGGCCGGGCGGCTGGCGGAAGCCGAGTCGCAACTGTGGACAACCTGGGCCCAGAAGAACGAGGTCGACCGGGACCTGGCTGAACTGGCGGCGGTCAGCCTGCGCGGCGCGGCCGCCGCCCACCGCGAGATTGCACAGGTGGCGGCCACGAACCAGTTGCGGGTGCTGGACGCCATGCGCCGGCACCGGGTGGAGGAAAGCGACCTGGCCCCGTCCTCCGGCTACGGCTACCACGACCGCGGGCGGGAGAAACTGGAGGCCATCTACGCCGAGGTCTTCGGCGGCGACGCCGCCCTCGTGCGCCCCCAGATCGTGTCCGGGACCCAGGCGCTGGCCCTGGCCTTTTTCGGTAACCTGCTGCCCGGCGACGAACTGCTGCTGGCCACGGGGGAACCCTACGACACCCTGGCGGCCGTGATCGATGCGGAGGGGCGGCGGCCGGGGTCGCTGGGCGAGATGGGGGTGAGGGTCCGCCGGGTGGGGTTGGGACCCCAGGGACCTGACCTGGACGCCATCGCGGCGGCGACCGGGGCGGGGACCCGGGTGGTGTTCATCCAGCGCTCGCGGGGGTACTCGGCCCGGCCGTCGCTGGCGGTGGGGCAGGTGGGCGAGATCGTCCGCGCCGTGAAGGGGCGCAACCCGCAGGCCGTCTGCCTGGTGGACAACTGCTACGGGGAGTTCGTCGAGCCGGAGGAGCCCTGCGCCGCCGGGGCGGACCTGGTGGCCGGGTCCCTGATCAAAAACCCCGGGGGAGGACTGGCGGGCACCGGCGGGTACCTGGTCGGACGTCCCGGGGTGGTGGAGCGGGCCGCGGCACGCCTGACGGCACCGGGGCTGGGCGGTCAGGTGGGACCGTTCCTGGGGTCCACCAAGCGCGATTTTTACCAGGGCTTCTACCTGGCGCCCCTGGTGGTCGGGCAGGCGCTTCAGGGGGCGGTTTTTGCCGCCGCCTTCTTCGCGGCGCTGGGGTTTGAGGTCCAGCCTGCCGCGGACGAGCCGCGCACGGACCTCATTCAGGCCATCACCCTGGGGTCCCGCGAAGCGCTGGTGGACTTCTGCCGGGGCATCCAGGCCGGCTCCCCGGTGGAGGCGCACCTCCGCCCGGAGCCGTGGGCGATGCCCGGCTACGACCACGAGGTGATCATGGCCGCCGGCGCCTTTACCCAGGGTTCCTCGATCGAACTCTCCGCCGACGCGCCGCTGCGGCCACCGTACACGGTTTACCTGCAAGGGGGGTTGAACCTGCCGCAGGTGGTCGCGGCGTCGCTGCTGGCAGCGCAGCGCTTGCGAAACTCGGGAGCCCTCGACCGGCGGGGCGACTAGGCTGGAGAACGAAGGAGGTTTTTGTTTTGGGCCGTAACCTCACCAAGGAGGACGTGCTGAGAAAAGCGGAGGAGTTGAGCGTCCAGTTCATTCGCCTGCAGTTCACCGACATCCTCGGCGTGATCAAGAACGTGGCCATTCCGGTGGAGCAACTGGCCAAGGCCCTGGACGGCCAACTGATGTTCGATGGCTCCTCCATCGAGGGTTTCGTCCGGATCGAGGAGTCCGACATGTACCTGCGTCCCGACCCCAGCACCTTTGCCACCTTTCCCTGGAAGCCGCGGGACGGGAGCACCGCCCGCCTGATCTGCGACATCTACACGGCGGAGGGGAAACCCTTTGAGGGTTGCCCCCGCTCCACCCTGAAAAGGGTGGTGGCCGAGGCGGCGGAGAGGGGCTTCGAAATGAACGTCGGTCCGGAGGCCGAGTTCTTCCTCTTCCAGCGCGATCCGGAGGGCAAGGCGACGACCAGGACCCACGACCAGGGTTCCTACTTCGACCTCGGGCCGCTCGACCTCGGCGAAGATGCGCGCCGGGAGATGGTGGTGACCCTGGAGGAGATGGGCTTCGAGGTGGAGGCGTCCCACCATGAGGTCGCCCCGGGCCAGCACGAGATCGATTTCCGCTACGCCGACGCGGTGACGACCGCCGACAACATCGCCACCTTCCGTTTCGTGGTGCGGACCATCGCGGCCCGGCACGGCCTGCACGGGACCTTTATGCCCAAGCCCCTGTTCGGGATCGCGGGCTCCGGGATGCACACGCACCAGTCTCTCTTCCGGGGGAACGAAAACGCCTTTTACGATCCCTCCGCTCCCTACCAACTGAGTGAGACGGCGATGTACTACCTGGGGGGGCTGCTGAAACACGCGAGGGGTTACACAGCCATCTGCAACCCCCTGATCAATTCCTATAAGCGCCTGGTGACCGGCTACGAGGCGCCGGTCTACATCGCCTGGTCGGAGCGAAATCGCAGCCCGCTGGTCCGCGTGCCCGGCCGCCGGGGAGTGGGGACCAGGCTGGAACTCCGGAGCCCCGACCCCTCCTGCAACCCCTACCTGGCCATGGCGGCCACCCTGAAGGCCGGCCTGGACGGCATTCAGAACCGGATTGTGCCTCCTCCGCCGGTAAACCGCAACATCTACCACATGACCGCCGCCGAGCGGGCCGAACTCGGCATCGAGAACCTGCCCGGCAGTCTCGAGGAAGCCCTCGACGAACTCGCGGCCGACGGCGTGGTGCGGGAGGCCCTGGGCGAGCACATCTATCATCGCTTCATGGAGGCCAAGCGGATCGAGTGGGACGTCTATCGCAGCCAGGTTCACCAGTGGGAGGTCGACCAGTACCTGAACATGTTCTAGCCCCGCCGCCGCCCCACCCGGTTCAGGTGAACCGGCGCAACAGCGCGGTGACCTTTCCTAGCACCGTAACCTCGCGGGCGATGATGGGCTGCAACCGGCTGTTGGCCGGCTGCAGCCGCACGTGATCCTCTTCGCGGTAAAAACGCTTGACGGTGGCCTCGTCGCCGATCAGGGCCACGACGATTTCCCCGTTGTCGGCGGCGCTCTGGGGCCTGACCAGGACGTAGTCCCGGTCGTGAATTCCGGCCTCGATCATGCTGTCTCCGCGGACCTGCAGGAGAAAGGAGCCTTCGTCCGGAACGAAGGCCAGGGGCAACGGATAGTACTCCTCAATGTTTTCGACGGCCAGGACCGGTCGGCCGGCGGTGACGCGCCCCACCAGGGGCACGTTGGCGGTCGGGGGCCGGCCGGGCCGGGCCCCACCCTCCTCCAGGACCTCGATCGCCCGCGGCTTGGTCGGATCCCGGCGGATCAGACCCTTCTCCTCCAGCCGCGTCAGGTGGCCATGCACCGTGGAACTGGAACTCAGGCCAACTGCGTCGCCGATTTCGCGCACCGAGGGCGGGTAGCCCTTGCGTCGGATCCGCTCGTTGATAAACTGCATAATCTGTCGCTGGCGCGGGGTCAGGCCGTCGTACACGCTGCCACACCTCCGGCGGAATGGTTGGAACGGTTTCCGGCTAACCAGGAAAATTATAGCACCACCGGCCACCCCTTGCAAACAGCCGTTCGGATTACCGGCGGTACCGGAGGCCGGTCTCCAGGCGGTGGAGGAGGCTGTGCAGCCCCGCCAGGGTACTCCGCAACTCGTGGAGATCAGGGGTCGGTTCAGGGGGCATCGCCGCGGGTTCCGGTGGGAGGTCCGGGGGGGCAAGGGCCTCCCCGGCGTCGGGCTCGGCCATCCCCCCGGTGGCCTCCTGGGTCATCGCGATGGGGTCGTTGGCGTCGTTGTCGTCGCGGCGGTGGCGGAGGGAGCGCAGGTTTCGCTCGCACTCCCCCAGGACACGCCCGCAGTCGCCGATCTCGCGGGCAATCTCCTCCAGTTGGCGGCGGTGGCGTCTGCGCCGATGGGACACCGGCCCTCACTCCCGTCACAGGTTCGCCTGTCAGTATACGGGGAGAGGGCCGTTTTGGTACGTGGCGCTTCAGGAACCCAGGATTTGGCGCAACGCGCTCTCCAGGGTGGGATGCCGGAAACGGTAGCCCAACTCCAGGGCTTTGCGCGGGGCAACGCGGCGCCCCGCGGTCAGTTGGGCGGCGACCTCGCCCATGGCCAGCTGGAGGACGAAGCCGGGCACCGGCAGCCAGGAGGGGCGGCGCAGCCGCCTTCCCAGTTCAGCGGCGAACTGCCGCTGGGTTGCCGGCTCCGGCGCGGTGGCGTTGATGGGCCCGCTCGCGCGCTCGTCCTCCAGGGCCAGGAGGAGAATGCCGACCTCGTCTTCGAGGTGGATCCAGGACAGCGGCTGGTTCCCCGGCAGGATGGGCCCGCCCAGGAAGAGCCGGAACAGCGGGAGCATCCGGGGCACCGGGCCTTCCTCGGCGTTGAGCACGATCCCGGTCCGAACCACGGCCGTCCGGATGCCCAGCGCCTCCGCTCGGGCGGCCTCCCGCTCCCATTCGCGGCAGACCTGAGCCAGAAAGTCAGCGCCGGGGGGCGTGGCCTCGACGGCCTCGTCCTCGCCCCGCAGGCCGTAGTAGCCGATGGCGGAAGCGCTGACGAAGACGCGGGGCTTCACCCGCGCCCGCTCCATCGCCTCCACCAGCCCGCGGGTGCCCGCGCCGCGGCTCTCGCGGATCGCCTCCTTGTAGCGGGGGCTCCAGCGCCTCCCGATGATGGGCGCGCCGGCGAGGCTGACGACGGCTAGGGCCCCGTCGATCGCCTCCGCCCAGGAGCCGGTCTCCCCCGCGGACCACTGGACGTAACGGGCGGCCCCGGGAACGGTCGCCCGCGCGGCCTCGGGATTCCGGGAGCAGACCACCACTTCGTAGCCCCGCTCCCGCAACCGGCGGCACAGGGCCTTGCCGATCACCCCGGTGGCCCCGGTCACCACGACTCGGTTGGGAACTGTCCTCATGGTCATCCCTTCAGGTTCGAGACGTCGCCCGACGGGAGCCCCTGGTCCCAGGCCTTCAGGATCCGCCGCATCACCTTGCCGCTGCGGGTCTTGGGGAGGGCGGGGATGAACTCAAGCTCGCGGGGGTTGGCCTGGCCGTTCAAGTGCTCGCGCAGGTGCGCGACGATGGACTCCCTGAGCCGCTCGGAGGGTTCGTATCCGTCGCGCAGCACCAGGAAGGCCTTGACCGTCTCCCCGTGGACGGGGTCCGGTTGACCGATCACCCCCGCCTCCAGGACCGCGGGGTGGTCCATCAGGGCCGCTTCCACCAGGGTGGGGCTGACCCGGGCACCGGAGGAGTCGATGACGTCGGCGGCCCGCCCGGCGAAGTAGTAGTAACCGTCCTCGTCGCGGTAGGCGGTGTCGCCGGTGACGTACCAGCCGTGGCGCAACCGGTCGCGCCGGCGGCCCGGGTCGTTGACGATGGCCCGCCGCAGCGCCGGCCAATCCGGCAAGAAGGCGAGGGATCCGGTCTGGTGCGGGCCGAGCTGCCGGCCCCGGGCGTCAATCACGGCCGCGGTCACACCAGGGAAAGGCTTGCCCATCGAACCGGGGCGGACCGGCACGGCCGGGTAGTTGCTGATCAGGACCGATCCGGCTTCGGCCTGGCACCAGTTGTCCCGGATGTCCAGGCCGAAGGTCTCCCGGCCCCAGCGGAGCAGGTCGGGGGTGAGGGGTTCCCCCATTGAAAGAATGTGGCGGAGGCGCTGGGGCTGGGGCTCCGGCAGTCCCGCCCGGGAGAGGAGACGCAGGGGCGCCGGCGCGGTGTACCACACCGTGACGCCCTGCCCCGCCAGCACCTCGTACCAGCTTGCCGGGGTGAAGGGGCCCCCGTAAACCACCTGGGTGGCGCCGGCCAGCCAGGGGCCGAAGAGCCCGTAGACAAAACCGGTCACCGAGGCCGGGTCGGCCGGGCACCAGTAGGTGTCGGATTCCTTCAGGTCCAGGGTCCAGCGGGAGGTGAGGTACTGCTGCGGCGCGTCGCCGTGGGCGTGGAGGACCGCCCGGGGGCGGCCGGTGGTGCCGGAGGTGTAGATGATGTAAAGCGGGTCCGTCTCCGCGGCCGGAACGGCGCTGAACTCGGGGTCGGAACGGGCCACGGCCTGGGGCAGGGCCCCGGCGTCGACCGCCAGCACCAGCTCCAGCCCCGGGATTTCGCCGGGGGCCGGACGCCAGCGGCCTGCGCTGGTCAGCAGGGCGCGGGGTGCCAACTCGCCCAGGCGGGTCCGGAGGACCTCCGGATCAAGGCCCGCGAAAAGGGGCGCCACGGTGGCCCCGAGCTTCACCGCTGCCAGGAGGGCCAAGTAGAGTTCCGGGACCCGCGGCAGGGAGGTGCAAACCAGGTCGCCGGCCCGCAGCCCCAGGGAGGCGAGGGCGTTGGCCCAGCGGTCGGTCTCCCGGCGCAGGTCGGCATAGCTGTACCGCCTGGACTGGCCAGCGCCCCCGACCCAGACCAGGGCGCATCTTTCGCCGCGTCCCTCCCGCACGTGCCGGTCCACCGCCAGCACGGCGGCGTTCCGTGCATCGCCAGCGCCGGCCGCCAGTTCCCGCCTGGCCGCCGCCCACGCGAAGTTCCGGCAGGCCGACTCGTAATCGGCCAGGTTAGGTTGTCCGGCCAGATTGGTTTCCAAGCTTGGCCCTCTCCCCAGGGGTTTTTCCTTAATTATAAGGGCTTGCGGGAATAATGGGAAGGCTACGGCGGAGACGGAGGACTTAGCGGCCACGGGGGAGAATAATTTCTCCGGGACCACTGGCAGGCAATGGGAGGGGATCGTGCCGTGGAGATCGTGCGCATCGGCGTGGTGGGGGCGGGGGCCATGGGCTCCGGGATCGCCCACGTGGCGGCTCAATCGGGCTTCCAGGTGATTCTGCGCGACGTGACCGACGCCGCCCTGGACAAGGCCCTGGGGCGGATCCGGGCGCTGGATGAGCGTTCCGTCGCCAAGGGCCGGCTGACGGCCGAGGCGGCCGCCGCGGCGATGGGTCGGATTCAAAAGACGACGGCGATGGAGCGATTCGCCGAGGCGGACCTGGTGATCGAGGCGGTTTTCGAGGACTTCCAGGTCAAGCAGGACGTTTTCACCCAGCTCGACCGCATCTGCCGGCCGGAGGTCATCATCGCCTCCAACACTTCCTCGATGTCCATCACCGAACTGGCCAACCGCACGGGACGCCCCCAGCAGGTGGCCGGGATGCACTTCTTCAACCCGGTGCAGGTGATGAAGCTGGTCGAGGTGATCCGCGGCTACCACACCGGCGACGCGACGATCGCCACCTGCCGGGAAATCGCCCACCGCCTGGGGAAGGAGACGGTGGAGGTCAAAAAGGACTCCCCCGGCTTCATCGTCAACCGCATCCTGATGCCGATGTTCGCCGAAGCGATGCTGCTGCTGGAGGAAGGGGCGGCGACGCCGGAGGAGATCGACAAGGCGGTCCGGCTAGGCCTTAACCACCCCATGGGTCCGCTGACCCTGGCGGACTTCACCGGCCTGGACGTCGACCTGAACGTCATGGAGTACTTCTACCGCGAGTTCCAGAACCCCAAGTACGCGCCGCCCCAGATCCTGAAGCGGCTGGTGCGGGCCGGGCGGCTGGGCAACAAGACCGGGGCGGGCTTCCACGACCACCCCCCTACGACCACCCCCGGTGGGAAAGGATGATCGCCGGTGGACTTCGGCCTGACTGAGGAACAGGTGGCGGTTCAGCGCCTGGCGCGGGATTTCACGGCCAAGGTGATCAAGCCCGTCGCGGCGCACTACGACGAGACGGAGGAGCTGGCCTGGCCGGTGGTGGAGGAAGCCTTCAAGGTCGGGCTGCTCCACCTCAACATCCCGGAGGAGTACGGCGGCGCCGGGTTGAATCACCTGACCGAGATTCTGGTGGCGGAGGAGATCGCCGCCGGCTGCCTGGGCATCGCGACCACCATCATCGGTGTCGGCCTGGGAGTCCTGCCGATTCTGATCGCGGGCACGCCGGAACAGAAGGAGAGCTTCCTGCCGCCGCTCTGCGCGCAGCCGGCCCTGGCCGCCTTCTGCCTGACCGAACCGGGCGCCGGCTCGGACGTGGCCTCAATGGCCACCACGGCGGTCCGCGACGGGGATGACTACGTCATCGACGGCACCAAGCACTTCATCACCAACGGGGGGGTCGCGCGGCTGTACACCGCCTTCGCCGTGACCGACCGGGCGCGGGGAGCCAAGGGCCTCTCCGCCTTCATCGTCCCGGGAGACGCGCCGGGGCTCAGGCAGGGGAAGGTGGAGAAGAAACTGGGCATCCGCGCGTCGCAGACCGCGGAGGTGGTCTTCGACGGCGTGCGGGTTCCCGCCGCCAACCGCCTGGGCCGGGAGGGGCAGGGCTTTTCCGTCGCCATGAAGACCCTGGACAGCTCCCGCCCGGTGGTCGCCGCCGGGGGGGTGGGCGTGGCCCGGGCCGCGCTGGAGGCGGCCGTGAAATACGCCCGGGAACGGGTCCAGTTCGGCCGGCCGATCGCCGAACTGCAGGCCATCCAGTTCATGTTGGCGGACATGGCCATGGCCGTGGAAACGGCCCGGCTGGTGACCCACAAGGCGGCCTGGCAGTTGGACCGGGGTGAGCCGGTGAGCATCACCGGGGCGATGGCCAAGTGCCTGGGGGGAGACGCGGCGATGAAGGTGGCCACCGACGCCGTCCAGGTCTTCGGGGGATACGGCTACATGCGGGAGTATCCGGTGGAGAAGTACCTGCGGGACGCGAAGATTGTGCAGATCTACGAAGGCACCAACCAGATCCAGCGCCTGGTGATCGCCCGGCAGTTGCTGGGGTGAAGCCCGGTCGGGGAGGAGACCGCATGCCCACGGTTGCGGCGGGAGGCAGGGAGGTTTGCTATCAAGCGGCGGTCCCTGCCATACCCAGGCCGTTCGCCCCCCCGGTCGTGCCGGTGCACGGCGCGGGCGGGAGCGGCGATAAGTGGCAGGGACAGCTCGAGGCGCTGGCGGCGGGGGGCTACCGGGCGATGGCAATCGACCTGCCCGGCCACGGGGGCTCCGGCGGAGAGGGTCTGCGCCGGATCGACGGCTACCGGGACGTCGTCCTCGATTTCGTCGACGAGTTGAGGCTGGATCCGCTGGTCCTGGTGGGCCATTCCATGGGCGGCGCGATCGCCCAGGCCTTCGCGCTGGCCTATCCGGATCGCCTGGTGGGGCTGGCGCTGGTCGGCACCGGGGCTAAGCTGCGCGTCCACCCGGACATCCTGACGGCACACGCCCGCGGGGAGGTCAGCCCGGACTTTGTGGCGGCGGGTTTTCGGGCCCACCCCGAGCCGGAGTTGATCCGGCGGGAGGCCGAGGTGCTGCGGCGCACCCCTGCGGACGTCCGTTACGGGGACTTTCTCGCCTGCGACGCCTTCAACGCGGTCGAGTTGGTGGGCGAAATCCGGGTTCCCACCCTGGTCCTGGTGGGGCGGGAAGACCGGATGACCCCGGTGAAGTACTCGCAATTCCTTGCCGAGCGCATCGCCGATTCGCGCCTGGTGATCGTCGAGGGGGCCGGTCATTACGTGATGCTGGAACAACCGGCCGAGGTCAACCGCGCCTTGCTGGACTTCCTGGCGGACTTGGGGAAAGCTACCTGAGCAAAGGGATCCGAGAGGAGGATAAGACCATCGACTTTCAGTACACGGTCAGCACCCCGAAGGCCGTCGGGGAGGCGGCCGAAGCCGTCGAGAAGGCCCTGGCGGAGCGGAAGTTCAGCGTTCTATGGCAGCTCGACACCAACGAAAAGCTGCGGGAAAAGGGCCTGGAGCTGAAACCCCGGTTCTTGATTCTGGAGGTCTGCAGCGCCCCCAGGGCCAAGCAGGTGCTGGAGACCAACGTTTACATGGGGTATTTCCTGCCCTGCAAGGTGGTCGTATATGACGCGGGCGAGGGAACCCGGATTGGGTTCCCCCGCCCGACGATGATGGCTGGCGTGCTGGGCGACGATCGCCTGGACGGAATCGCCAGGGAAGTGGAAAGTGTCCTGACCGACGCGGTGGACGAAGCAGCCGGCTAGACAGCCGGCGAGCAGAGGGGAGGCCGGCCACGGGGCTGGCCTCCGGGCTAACTTGGCGAGGTTTCGAACCGGTAGAAGGTCCGCGAGACGGCGGCGATGTCATCGGCGCCCTGGTTTTCGTCCCACATGTCGCGGCTCATCACCGCGATGATGTAGGCGTGGCCGGGGGCGAAGACGATCCCCACGTCGTTGACGGCGCCGTTGTAGGTCCCGATCTTATGGGCCACCTCCACCCCTTGCGGCAGGTCGCGGGGCAGCCGGTCGTTGAATTCGGTGTGGCTGAGCAGGTCCAGCAGGTAGGCGCGGGAGTCGTCGCCGAGGCAGGCGGGGTCCAGCGTGCGCTGGAGGTATAGTCCCATGTCCCGCGGGCTGCTGACGTTGGAGCCGTCGGACGCGAAGGTGGCACCGCCCAGGTTGCGCATGTAGTCGTGCAGGGCGGACCAGCCCACGCGCCGGACCAGCATGTTGGCGGCGATGTTGTCGCTCCGGGTGATCGCCAGGCGCACCAAGTCGCGGATGGCGTACCCGCTTCCCACCGGATCGCCCTGGATCACCCCGGTCCCGGCTTCGTAGTCGTCGCTGGTGTAGGTGAGCCGCTCGTCCAGGCTCAGTTGGCCCAGTTCAGACAGGCGCATCACGTCCATGGCCAGGGGGAGCTTGTAGGTGCTGGCGGCGGTGTAAGACTGGTCGGCGTTATAGGCGACCTCGCGCCCGGAGTTCAGGTCCCGCACGTAGACGCCGAATCGCCCGGCGTCGCCGCCCACCGCCTGCACGGCGGACTGGAGGGCGGCAGCGAGGTCCGGTCCACCGCTGGTGGCCGGGACCTGGAGGACCTCGCCGGGCCAGATGCTGTTCGGGTCGCTGATGTTGTCGCGGGCCGCCAGGTCGGCGACCGTGGTCCCCGTGCGCTGCGCGATCAGCCAGAGGGAGTCGCCCGGCCGCACCGTGTAGCCGCGCCAACCGCCCGAGCCGGGAATTTGCAGTACCTGCCCCGGATAGATCAGGTCCGGGTCGGGGATCGCGTTGGCGGCCGCCAGGCGGTCGGCGGTCGTTCCGAAGCGCCCGGCGATGGCGTAGAGGCTGTCCCCCGCGGCCACCTGGTAGGTGGCGGCCGCGGCGGGGACCGCCGCCATCAGCACCGCGGCCACGGCCGCGGCGAGCACGGTCAAAATCCGTGTCGGTCTCGTGTTTTGTCACCTCCCGATGGGCGAGTAGAAATCGGGAGGATGTTAACATAACTGGGCCATAACGGACAAGCCGCGGATTATGGAAAGGATGGGATCGCCGCCGGCATCGCCAAAGGTGGTTGCAGAAAGGCACGATCGTGCCATTCCGGCGGCCCCGGGGGACGTTTCGGCCGGATCGCGGCAGCGCGACAATAATGTCGCAAAGAAGCAATTTCGTAGGAGGGATGAATTTGCCAAAGAAGCTGCTGGTCGGCTGTCACGTCAACCTGGCTACTCCCACTGCCAGTCCGGGAACTGCTCGCGCAGGGCGCTCTTGCGGAACTTGCCGGCGGAGGTGCGCGGGATTTCGGTGACGAAGGCAAAGGCTTCCGGCAACCACCACCTGGCGAAGCTGGGGGCCAGGAACTCGCGCAGTTCCTCGGCGGTGGCGCGGGCCCCCTCCCTGAGCACGACCACCGCCAGCGGACGCTCTTGCCAGCGCGGGTGGGGCACGGCGATCACCGCCGCCTCCCTCACCGCGGGGTGGCCCATCAGGGCGTTCTCCAGGTCGACGGAACTGATCCACTCGCCCCCGGACTTCACCAGGTCCTTGGTGCGGTCCATGATCTTGACGTATCCCTCGGGTTTGATCGTCACCACGTCGCCGGTGCGGAACCACCCGTCGGCGGTCCAGTTGTCCAGCAGGTCCGGCTGCCGGTAGTACTCAGCGGCCACCCAGGGGCCGCGCACCTGGAGTTCGCCCATGGTCCTGGCGTCCCAGGGAACCTCGGCCCCGGCGTCGTCGACCGCCCGGACCTCGACGAAGGGCGCCGGTAGGCCCTGGGTCGCCCGCACCGCGTAGGCCTCGTCTTCGGGCAGCCCGGCCAGGTAGCTCTTGAGGTGGGAGACGGTCCCAAGGGGCGTCGTCTCGGTCATCCCCCAGGCGTGGATGACTCTCAGGTTGAAGCGGTCAAACCCGCGGATCATCGACTCCGGGGCGGCCGCCCCGCCGACCGCCATCCGCATGCCGGGAACGAGGTCCCAGGCATGGGGCTGCTTCTGCAGGGTTTCCAGAATGCCCAGCCAGACCGTTGGAACGCCCGCGGTGAAGGTCACCCGCTCGCGCTGGAAGAGGTCGAGGAGGCTCTGGGGGTCGAGGTGGGGGCCGGGAAAGACCTGGGCCGCCCCCACCATCGTGGCCGAAAATGGCAACCCCCAGGCGTTGGCGTGAAACATGGGGACCACCGGGAGCGCCCGGTCGCGCTGGCTGATGGCCAGGGTGTCGGCCATGACCGAGGCAAAGGAGTGCAAGACGATGGCCCGGTGGGAGTAGACCACGCCCTTGGGCTTGCCGGTGGTGCCGGAGGTGTAGCACATCCCGGCCGCTTCGTCTTCAGCCAGCTCGGGATAGCGGAAATCGCCCTGGGCCCCCGCGAGAAACGCCTCATAGTCCAAGTAGCCCGGGGGCACCGGCCGGCCGGTCAGGGGGACGACGATAGCCCGCAGGTGGGTGCGGTCCTGAAGCTTCTGGTAAAGGGGCAGCAGCACGTCGTCCACGATCAGGAAGCGGTCGCCGGCGTGGTTGATGATGTAGACGAGGTCGTCCGGGTGGAGGCGCAGGTTCAGGGTGTGCAGGACCCCGCCGGCCGCCGGAACCCCGAAGTAAGCCTCCAGATGGGCGTAGTGGTTCCACATCAGGGTCGCCACCCGGTCGCCGCGCTCCAGCCCGGCCTGTTGCAGGGCCTGGGCGAGGGCGCGCGCCCGGCGGTAGAAGTCGGCGTAGGTGTGCCGGTGCAAGGACTTGTCGGGCAGGCGGGAAACGATTTCGACGGGGCCATAGAGCTTCCCGGACCGTTCCAGAATGTGGTTCAGGGTTAAGGGGTAATCCATCATGGTTCCGTTCATGCGGCCACCTCCCCCTGGATTCTTATTCCATCCTACGGCCCGTCGAAACCTTTTGTCAAGTTTGACGACGCCGGCGGCGTTACTATAAAATAGGCCCGTCGGTGCCATTTCTGGTTGATTTTTTCATGGAGGTGAGCGCGGATGAAGATCGCCGGCAGCAGCGCCCTGGTCTGCGGCGGAGCGTCCGGCCTGGGGGCGGCGACGGCCCGCCGTTTGCACGGCTTGGGGGCCAGGGTGGTGATCGCGGACCTGAACCGCGAAAGGGGGGAGGCCCTGGCCGGGGAATTGGGAGAAGGTGCGCTTTTCGCCCGGACCGACGTGTCGGACGAGGTGTCCGTGCGGGAGGCCGTACAATCGGCGGTCGGACGGCACGGCGGCCTGCGGATCCTCGTCAATTGCGCCGGAGTCGCCATCGCCGAGAAGATCCTTGGCCAGGGCGGGCCGTCGTGCCTGGAGCCCTTCGCCGGCGTCATCCGGGTCAACCTCATCGGGAGCTTCAACACCCTGCGACTGGCGGCCTGGGCGATGGCCCAGGGAGAGCCCAACGAGGAGGGCGAACGGGGGGTGGTGGTCAACACCGCTTCGGTGGCGGCCTTCGAAGGGCAGATCGGGCAGGCGGCCTATGCGGCCTCCAAGGGCGGGATCGTGGGGCTGACCCTGCCCGCGGCGCGGGAACTGGCCCGCTACGGCATCCGGGTCGTGGCCATCGCCCCGGGGATCTTCGATACCCCGATGCTGGCGGGGCTGCCGGAGGCGGCCCGCGCCTCCCTCGGCCGGCAGGTGCCCTTCCCGTCCCGGCTGGGCCGGCCGGAGGAGTATTCCCGGCTGGTGGAGCAGATCATCGAAAACCCGATGCTCAACGGCGAGGTCATCCGCCTCGACGGCGCCCTGCGGATGGCGCCGCGATGACGGCCCCGGAAGCGACGATTGTCATTGACGGCCGCGCGCTGAAATACGATGTCCCAGATCGAAATTTCCCTCACGGGGGGGAGGACAAGTGCGAAAGGCACGCGGCAACGACGGCACTCCCGGCAACCTGGTGGCCAAAGCGGGTATCATGGCGGCCCTGGCGGCCTGTCTCCAGTTGGCGGCGGGGTTCTTCCCCGGCCCGGGGCACCTGCTCAGCGCCCTGGGGACGCTGCCCATCTTCCTGGTGGCCAACGCCAGGCCGGCGACGGGGTTGGCCAGCCTGATCGCCGCCAGCCTCGTCGTCTTCTTCATCCAGCCCCTGGAGGCGCCGATCTTGCTCCTGATGACCGGCCCGCTGGGCTGGGCCCTGGGCTGGGCGAGGAGCAAGGGGCACAACAACGGCCGGCAGGTCCTCGTGGGCGGAGGGGTCCTGACGGCCGGCATGCTGATCCTTACGTACCTGGTGGGGATGCCCGCCTTCGGGCCGCTGCTCTCCGCCACGCCCCCCGCGACCGTCGTGGCCACCTACCTGCTCTTTGCCCTCACCTATTCGCTGCTCTGGGTCGCCGGCCTAAACCGGTTCCTGCCCCGCCTGGAAAAGGCGCTCGACATCTAGTTCGCCCGTCAGGCCGGCTTGCGGGTCACGCGCCAGAGGATCCCCGACTGGGCGTAGGGGATGACCCCCGCGAGGTTGCCACCCATGGTGCCGAAGTCCAGCACGTAGA
>JAJYMS010000097.1 GCA_021786825.1 Bacillota bacterium
TCTTGGTTCTCTTCCCACTGCTTGTACACGACAAACCCTTGCAAGCCGAGGACCTGGAGGATACTCTGGGACATAGGCGGAGGAAGTCCTCCCTTCGGGGAGATGTGGTGTCTTCGATCAACACCTGACTTTCCTACCGCCTATCGATTTTCCTCCACACTTCTTACTCTAGAGCCACGCTCTCCTTGACATGAGTAAGGATGGTGAGTTACAATTTTCCACATATTCTTCCCCTAGTCGACATTAGACGTTCGACATCCTGGGGGCCCCTGGCGCGATCACCAGTCGGCGCTTGGGCCTCCTCTGTTTTTGGGCAGGCGCCTCGCACCAGCCGGAAGGGTGTGGAAACGGCCATTATGCGAAAGGGGACACGCTCACATGAAGCGAGCAGCCATGACCCGACGCACGTTCATCTTGCGCCTCCTGGCCTCTGTAGGAGCGTATGTAGCCGCGGCACTTGGCGGACTCGCGGGGGGGATCCTGGTCGAGCCGGTGCTCGGAAGGCGCAAGGCTTGGTCCCTATGGCCGCTCGGGGCGATCGCCCCCACGCTGCGCTTTAAGCAGCCCTGGGTGCCGGTTGGCAGCGTCAGCGATCTCCCAGACGGCAAGGTCAGTTTGGTCACGGTCAGCGAACCCGTTCAGGACGCCTGGGTAGGGGACAAGCAGCCCGTCGCCGTCTACGTCAGGCGACGCGGTGCCGACCTCACGGCCTTCGACATCCACTGCACGCACCTGGGGTGTGCGGTCAAGTGGACCCCGAGCGCCGAGCGATTCTTCTGCCCCTGCCACGGCGGCGCCTACAATGCGGACGGCCAGGTGATCTCCGGACCGCCGCCGTTCCCGCTCTATCGTTACGCCACCAAGACCGAGAACGGGACGCTCTACATCGGCACCCTGGGAAGCCAGGGACAACTGTGATGCGCAGGATCATTCGTTGGCTGGATGATCGGACCGGCGCGGGACAAATGCTCCAGGCCTTCCTCGACCGGCCCATCCCGAAGGACATCGGTTGGCTGCACACCTTTGGCAGCGCGCTGCTCTTCCTGATCAGCGTCCAGTTCGTCACGGGGACGCTGCTGGCCCTCAATTACGCGGCGTCGCCCGGCACTGCGTATGCCAGCGTGCGCTACCTGCAGGAGCACGTGCTCTTCGGCGCTCTGCTGCGCGGGGTGCACCTGTGGACTGGCAGTGCGATCGTCCTGCTGATCGGGCTGCACATCTTGCGCACCTTTTTCTACGGCGCGTACAAGTACCCGCGGGAAGTGACCTGGCTGACCGGGGTGGGGCTCCTCCTCGTAGTCATGGGGTTCAGCTTCACCGGCTACCTGCTGCCGTGGGACCAGAAGGCGTACTGGGCTACGGTGGTCGGAACAAACATCGCCGGGGCCGCCCCCCTGGTGGGTCAGTTGGCGCTGCGACTGCTGCGCGGGGGTACGGCCATCGGAGCAGCGACGCTGGCCCGCTTTTATGGTTTTCACGTCCTGATCCTGCCGGCGGCGGTGGTGTTGTTCGGCACGGTGCATCTCTTCATGGTAATCCGGCATGGGATCGCGGCTCCGCCCCGCCGCCGGCCGCTGGTCGAGCCGCTACGCGGGGAATCGGCGCGCGACTGGTATTGGCGCGAATACGCGGCCGAGAAGCGGCGTGGCAAGCCCTTCTACGAGGCCCTGTTGAAGGACGCGCTGGTGGCCGCGACGCTCTTCACGCTGATCCTGGTCTTGGCCCAGCGCTTCGGTGCACCTCTGGG
Source organism: Bacillota bacterium (assembly GCA_021786825.1). Taxonomy (GTDB): domain Bacteria; phylum Bacillota; class Sulfobacillia; order JAMDAP01; family JAJYMS01; genus JAJYMS01. The sequence continues at coordinate 1,748 of JAJYMS010000097.1, forward strand.
GCCGGCCGCCGATCCCAACAGCACCAACTTCGTGCCCCGGCCCGAGTGGTATTTCCTAGACCTCTTTCAACTCCTGTGGTACGTCAAGGGGAAGCTGGAACCGATCGGGACGTTCCTGATCCCGACGCTTTTCATCCTGTTGCTGTTGGCGCTACCCTTTTTCGACCACCGCCGGGAGCGGCACCCGCTGAAGCGTCCGGTGGCGACGGCGGCGGCGGCGCTGGCGGTGGCGCTGGTAGCCACGCTGACCTATCTTGGCGCCACCGCGCCGGCCCCGGGCGGTGCAGGAACGTCAGTCTCTTCGGGGCCACTGACGCCTGAGCAGGCGGCGGGCGCGAAGCTCTTTGCGCAGCAGGGGTGCGTCAATTGCCACACCATCGGGAACCTGGGCGGGAACGTTGGGCCGAACCTGACCCACGTCGGCAGCCGGCTCAGCCGGCAGCAGCTTGTTGACATGATTGCCCACGGCAAGAAGGCCATGCCGGCGTTCAAATCGCTGACACCAGAGGAACTCGGCCAAATCGCCGCCTTCTTGCAGTCGCGTCGGTAGGGCAGTGGGTCCACACTTTCCGCCCGTGGTCCGGCGGGTCGAAAGGAGGTGCGGGAGAAAAGGGTCCATTGATGCCGGGTCGGCAAGAAGAAGGAGGGAATAAGATGAGGCAGCGAGTAGGCAGAGTGTTCACTATCCTATCCTTGATCGCTATTGCCAGTCTTGTGCTGGCCGGTTGCACCAGTGCAGGGGGTGGCGGAGCTACGGCCCAACCCACAGGGAAGCAGCTTTATGACCTCAGTTGCGCTTCGTGCCACGGGGTGACCGGGCAAGGGAACACGTTCAGCCGAAAGGGTCAGACGATCAAGGTCCCGGCGCTGAGCTGGTCCGACCTGTCACAGGCGTACGCCACGGTGCCGAGTCGCGGTAGCGTAGAGAAGCAGGTGAGTGAGGCGATCAGCAAGGGATTGGACGAGAAGGGCGAGGCGCTCAACCCTATGATGCCGCGGTGGGCATCCCTCTCCAAGGCACAAGTTGACAGCCTGGTCAACTACGTCAAGACCACGTTTAAGTAAGCCGGTCCGGCGCTGACCACCCCTGTCCGACCGGGTCCCGGGGATGCCCTCCCCGGGGCCCCCCTTTTGCGGCACATGGTACAATGGATGTGGACCCGTGCGCAGGTGGGGCTGGCGCGGGACGTGCCCCAGCCCGCGCGATCCGGAGGAGGATGGGATTGCATAAGGTCCTGGTGGTTGACGATGAGGAGTCCATCCTGCAACTGGTTGCCTTCAACCTGGAAAGAGCGGGGTTCAGGACGGTGGCCGCCCGGGACGGCGAGGAGGCCCTGGAGGTGGCCCGCCGCGAGCGGCCGGACCTGGTGATCCTGGACATCATGATGCCCAAGCTGGACGGCCTGGACGTCTGCCGGGTGGTGCAACGCGAGTACGGGGTACCAGTGCTCTTCCTGACCGCCCGGGACGAGGAACTGGACCGCGTCCTGGGGCTGGAGATGGGGGCTGACGACTACGTTACCAAACCCTTCAGCCCGCGCGAACTGGTGGCCCGGGTAAAGGCCATTCTGCGGCGCGGCGAGCGGGCTGGGAACAGGGCGCGGGCCATTACCCGGGGCGAACTGGTGGTCGACCCGGACCGCCATGAGGTGCTGCTGGGCGGGCGGCGGGTCGAACTGACCCCCAAGGAGTACGAGTTGTTGGACTACCTGGCCTCCCACGCGGGTCGCGCGGTGTCGCGGGACCAACTGCTGGAACGAGTCTGGGGCGGCGACTTTTTCGGAGACACCCGGATCGTCGACGTACACGTGAGTCATCTCCGCGAGAAGTTGTCCGACGATCCCGCCCGTCCGCGCTACATCGAGACCGTGCGCGGGCTCGGGTACCGTTTCCGCCAGGGAGAGGACTGAGATGGCCGCCGAACTCGGTTACCTGTGGCCCTGGTCGCTGGCTTTGATCTCGGCCCTGGCCCTGGCCATGGTAGCCCTGGCGCTGCTGGCCAGACACCGCGGGCTGGCCCGGGCGCGGGCCTTGCGCGCCCTGGAGCAGGCCGTGCGAGGGTTGGCCGAGGGGGAGTACGCGCCCCGCTGGCTGCCCTTGACCCGGCGCGACCAGGTCGGGAAGGTGGCTGCCGCCCTGCAGGAAACGGCCGCCGAACTCGGACGGCAGACCACGTCCCTGGCGGCGGAAAAGGGGCGGCTTGCCCTCGTCCTGGCCAACATGACCAGCGGGGTGCTCTTTCTGGACCGGCGGGGCCGGGTGGTCCTGACCAACCGGGCGGCGCGACGGTTGCTGGAGTTGCAGGGTTCGCCCGGCGGGCGCCACCACCTGGAGGTCACTCGCAACGTCGAACTCAGCGAGGCCATCGACCGGGTGCTCCAGAGCGGCCGGCCCGAAGAGGTGGAGATCGAGATGATTCATCCCCCGGGACGGGTATTGCAGTGCCACCTGGCCCCAGGGGTGGAGGAGACGACCCGGCCCGATGGGGAGGACGCGGGCCTGGTGGTGGTCCTTCACGACATCAGCGAACTGCGCCGGCTGGCCCGGGTACGGGCGGAATTGGTGGCCAGCGTTTCCCACGAATTGAAGACGCCCGTCACCGCGATCAAGGGCTTCGCCGAAACGCTGCTGGAGGGCAGCCTGGAGGACCCGGCCCGCGCCCGGGAGTTCGTGGGCATCATCGACCGGGAGGCGGGGCGGCTGGCTCACCTGATTCGCGACCTGCTGGAATTGTCCAAGCTGGAGTCGGGGCAGATCGAGCTCAAGCTACAGTCCGTGGACTTGCGCCAGGTGGCCCGCGCGGTGGCGCAGAAGAGCCGCCCTCCAGCCGAACGCGCCGGGTTGCGGCTGCTGGAGGAACTGCCCCCCGAGCCGGTGCTGGCCCTCGCGGACCAGGAGCGGGTCGAACAGGTCCTCCACAACCTGGTCGAGAACAGCCTACGCTATACTCCATCGGGAGGTCAGGTGGTCATCCGGGTAAGCGGCGGCGAGGCGCCCTTGCTGGCCGTCAGCGATACCGGCATCGGCATTGCCCGGGAGGATCTGTCCCGGGTCTTTGAGCGCTTCTACCGGGCGGACCGGGCGCGCAGCCGCAAGCTGGGCGGAAGCGGACTGGGACTGGCGATCGTTAAGCACATCGTCGAGGCCCTCGGCGGGAAGGTCTGGGCGGAGAGCGAGCCGGGGCATGGTTCCACCTTTTATGTCAAATTGCCATCCGCCTTTACAAAAACTTAATCTGCTTTAAACGCCACCTCCAAGTCGGTCTGGTAAGTTAACGATGGAACAAACAAACTCCCCTGGAGGTCGGTCGCTTTGTTGCAGCGGGTTGGGGCCGGGAAGCGGATTTGGACCATTGTCGGTACGGCGGTTGTGGCTGCTATCGTGCTCGGTGGCTGTTCCGGCGCTCAGTCGTCCCAGAGTCAGAAGCTGTCGGGCCGGGTGACGGCGGTCGGTTCCACGGCCCTGTTGCCCCTTGCCAAAGTCGCAGCGGAACAGTTCATGGACCAGAACTCCGGTGTGACCATCAACGTGAGCGGCGGAGGATCTTTCACCGGGCTGACCCAGGTCGCCTCCGGCGCGGCCGAGGTCGGCATGTCTGACGTGTATGCGACTCCCGATCTCGCCGACAAGAACCTGGTGGACCACATCGTGGCCGTGGCGCCCTTCCTGATCGTGGTGAACCAGGACGTCACCGTCGACAACCTGACCCAGGATCAACTGACCGGCATCTTCACCGGGAAAATCAGCAACTGGAAAGATGTCGGCGGCAAGGACGAAAAGATCACCATCATTCACCGTGCCAAATCGTCAGGGTCCCGCGCCACGATCACCCAGATCGTCCTGAAGGGGCAGGAGTTCACCGATCAGGCCGTGATCCAGGACTCCAACGGCAAAGTGCGCGACGCCATCGCCACCACCCTCGGCTCCATCGGCTATATCGACGCCGCCTACCTGAAGGGCGCCCTCAAGGCCTTGAAATACAACGGTGTCGCGTACTCGAAGCAGACGTTGGGCGATGGAAAGTATCCCATTTACGCCTTTGAGCACCTGTACACCAAGGGCCGGCCCACCGGGGCCACGAAGGCGTTCCTCGACTACGTGCTGAGCCAGGGTTTTCAAGACGCCAACGTGGAGAAAGCAGGTTTTGTGCCGACCAGTGTCGTAAAGAGCAAGTAGGTGGAAACGGCGTGAACGAACTGCAGCGGGCCCACCGCTGGGATCGCGTCAATCGTGGAATGTTCGCCTTCAGCGCCGCCGTGGTGGTCTTCACCATCCTGGCGGTGGTTCTCTTTGTAGGAAAGCAGGGGTTGGCCACCTTCCGCGAGGTCACCCCGGGGAGTTTTTTCTTTTCCCCCCGGTGGTCCCCGACGGAAAACCAGTTCGGCTCGTTGACCTTCATCGTCGGATCAGTGGCCACCACCACCATCGCAGTCGTCCTGGCCTGGCCCCTTGGTCTGGCCACGGCGGTGTTCATGGTCAAGCTGGCCCCCCGGGCGGCGCGGGAGGTCGTTGGCCACGCCATCGATCTGCTGGTGGGGATCCCTTCCGTGGTCTACGGCAGCGTCGGCCTGACGGTGCTGGTGCCCTGGCTGCGCAGCCATTTCGGCGGCGCCGGGTTCGGCTTGCTGGCGGCCGCCCTGGTGCTGGCGGTGATGATCCTGCCGACCATCGTCGGCCTATCGGTCTCCACCCTCCAGGCCCTGCCCGGTACGCTTGATGAGGCGGCCCTGGCCCTGGGGGCGACCCGCTGGCAGAGCATCTGGCGGGTTCTGCTGCCGGCCGCCAGGCCGGGGCTGATGACGGCCGTGGTGCTGGCCACCGCCCGGGCGGCGGGCGAGGCCACCGCCGTGCAGATGGTGGTCGGGAACACGCCGCTGTTGCCCCGGGCCTTCGTGACCCCCACGGCGACCCTGACCAGTGAGATCATCGTCGAAATGACCACGACCCCCTTCGGATCGACCTGGAACAACGCCCTCTTTCTGATGTCCTTCCTGCTGCTGGCGATGTCCCTGGCGACCATCCTGGTGTTGCGCTGGCTGGGCCGCGGCGGCCAGGCCCCGGTGAGGGGAGGTGCCCGGGCTTGAGCGCCAAGGCGTGGGACCGGCTGGCGACCATCGTCATGTGGCTGGCGGCGGCGCTGATCCTGGCGCTGCTCGGCTGGTTCATCGGGCTGATCCTCTGGCGTGGACTGCCGGTGATTTCCTGGCACTTCCTCACCGCCCGTCCCAGCGAGGTGGAGGCGGGAGGAGGGGTCGGCCCCGAGCTCTTCAATTCCTTTTACGTGGTGCTGCTGTCCCTCGTCCTCTCGGTCCCGGTCGGGGTGGGGGCGGGAATCTACCTGGCCGAGTACGCCCCGCGGGGCACGCTCACGGACCTGGTGCGGCTGGCGGTGGAGAGCCTGGCCACCGTGCCTTCGATTGTCCTGGGGCTGTTCGGGATGATCATCTTCGTAAATTTCCTGGGGCTGAGTTTCAGCATCCTGGGCGGGGCGGCGACCCTGGCCCTGTTGAATCTGCCGGTGCTGGTCCGGGTAACGGAGGACTCCGTGCGGGCGGTACCTGGAAGTTTCCGCGAAGGGGCCTTGGCCCTGGGGGCCACGCGCTATCAGACCCTGCTGCGGGTGGTCCTGCCCGCGGCCCTGCCGGGGCTCGTCGTGGGGGTGACCCTGGTGGCGGGCCGGGCCCTGGGGGAGACGGCGATTCTGATCTTCACGGCGGGAACCAGCGTGTCGCGGCACCTCTTCGACCTGAACCCCCTGGCGGCGGGAGAGACCCTGGCGGTCCGGCTTTGGTCCATCCAGTCTGAAAGCGTGGTGCCTGACGCCGCCCGGATCGCGCGCGGAATCAGCGCTCTGCTGGTGCTGGTGGTCCTGGTCTTCAACCTGGGAGTGGGCATCCCCGGGCGCTGGTTGGAGCGGCGGCTGTCGGGCCGCAGTTAACCCCAAGGTGGTGAGCTTTGGTGCAGCGGTACCTGGCGGTGGAGAAACGTGGGACGGCGGGAGAGGCGAGAGAGGCGAGAGAGAAGATCGGGGTCGCGGACCTCGGCGTTCACTATGGGGATTTTCAGGCCCTCAAGTCCATTGACCTGGTGATCAACACCAACTGCGTCACCGCCCTGATCGGTCCCTCCGGTTGCGGTAAGTCGACCTTCCTGCGCACGGTCAACCGGATGAACGACCTGGTGGAGGGGGTGCGCATCACCGGGCGGGTCCGGGTGGACGGACAGGACATCTACGGGCCGGCCGTCGACCCGGTGTCGCTGCGCCGCCGGATCGGGATGGTCTTTCAGCGCCCCAACCCTTTTCCCAAGTCCGTCTATGACAACGTCGCCTTCGGTCCGAGCGTGCACGGCTGGGCCAGGGGCCCGCAACTGGAGGGCCTGGTGGAGGACAGCCTGCGGAAGGCCGCCCTCTGGGAGGAGGTCAAGGACAAGTTGCACCACTCGGCCCTGCAACTCTCCGGCGGGCAGCAGCAGCGGCTCTGCATCGCCCGCGCCCTGGCCGTCCAGCCGGAGATTCTGCTGATGGATGAACCGGCCTCCGCCCTGGACCCCATCTCCACCGCCAAGGTGGAGGACCTGATCGACCGGCTGAAGCAGGAGTATACCATCGTCATCGTCACCCATAACATGCAGCAGGCGGCCCGGATCTCCGATGTTACGGCCTTTTTTTTGAACGGCGAACTGGTGGAGTACGGGTCCACCGAGGTGATCTTCACCAACCCGCGCGACCGGCGGACGGAGCAGTACATCACCGGGCGGTTCGGTTGATGGCAGGAACTTTTCCGGGCCCACGGCAGGATTCGCCGGCGCTAGGGCGAATTTTATAATCTTATTGCTTTGCTGCTCGGACTGGTTTGTGCAAATCGGAACAAGCCCGATAAGTCAGGAACTTCGGGGAGGAAGGTAGATGGCCGTTCTTTCGCTGACGTCCGACCTGGAGGCCCGCCGGCGCTTTACCCGCCAGGTTGAGGCGGAGGCGGATACCGAGGCGCGAGCCTGCTACCAGTGCGGCAAGTGCTCGGCGGGGTGTCCGGTCTCCTTCGCCATGGATTATCAACCGCGGCAGGTCATGCGCCTGGTCCAGCTCGGCCTGAAGGACCGGGCCCTCGCCTCGTCCACGATCTGGCTGTGCGCGTCCTGCCACACCTGTACGACGCGCTGCCCGCGCGGGGTCAAGATCGCGGAGACGATGGACGCGCTACGCCAGATCGCCTGGCGGGAAGGGTACAAACCGCGCGAGGAACGGGTCGCCAAGTTCCACTCCATCTTCCTCAATTCCCTGCGCAAGGGGGGACGGCTGGGGGAGGTCGGCCTGGTCGGGAGTTTCAAGCTCGCCACCGGCGACTACTTCAGCGACTTGGACCTCGGCCGCAAGTTGTTCGCGCAAGGTAAGCTGAAGCTGGCTTCCCACCACCTCCACAACCCCCAGGCCGTGGCGCGGATCTTTGAGCGCGTCCGGGAGAAGGAGGCCCAGCGGTGAAGTACGCCTACTACCCAGGCTGTTCCCTCTCCGGAATGGCACGCGAATACGACCTGTCGACGCGGGCGGTGGCCCGGACCCTGGGCATTGAACTGGAGGAGATCCCCGACTGGAACTGCTGTGGGGCTTCCTCGGCCCACGCGACCAGCCACCTGCTGTCGGTGGCCCTCCCTGCCCGCAACCTGGGGCTGGCGGAAGGGATGGGGTTGGACGTGGTGATTCCCTGTGCCGCCTGCTACCACAACCTGGCCAACGCCCGGCAGGAGATGGCCGGGGACCCGGGGCTGGCCGACGAGGTCAACGCCATCACCGAAGCTCCGTTCACCGGCAGGATCGGGGTCAAATCGCTGGTGCAGGCCATCGTCGGGGATTTCGGGATCGACCGGCTGAAGGCCCTGGTGACCAGGCCCCTCAAGGGCCTCAAGGTGGCCTCCTATTACGGGTGCCTGCTGGTGCGGCCGCCGCACCTCACCGGTTGGGACGACCCGGAGGACCCCCAGACGATGGACCGCCTGGTGGAGGCCGTCGGCGCCGAGCCCGTCCCCTGGGCGGGCAAGGTGCAGTGCTGCGGCGGAGGGCACGCTCTGGCCCGCACCGACATCGTTGTGAAGCTGGCCTACGACATCGTGGGGCTGGCCCGGGACGCCGGGGCGGAGGCCATCGTGGCGGCCTGCCCGATGTGCCAGAACAACCTCGACCAGCGGCAGGCCGCGGCCGAGCAGCGCTTTGGCGCCAAGCTCGGGGTGCCGGTCTACTACTTCACGCAGCTCCTTGGGCTGGGCCTGGGGCTGGGGCCCAGGGAACTCGGCCTTGACACCCACTTCGTCGACGCCGCCGGGCCGCTGCGGCAGAAGCAGCTGGCTTAGCGGGGAGGAGTGAGAAGATGCCGCGCGTAGGAGTGTTCCTCTGCCATTGCGGATCAAACATCGCCGGCACGGTGGACCTGGACAGGGTCCAGCAGGCCGCCGAGCGGCTGGGCGAAGTGGTCTGGGTGGAACAAAACAAGTACATGTGCTCGGAGCCGGGCCAGCAGATGATCCAGCAGGCCATCCGCGAACGGGGGCTGGAGCGGGTTGTCATCGGGGCCTGCTCGCCCCGGATGCACGAGAAGACCTTCCGCAAGACGGTCGCCGCCGCGGGCCTGAACCCGTACCTGCTGGAGATCGCCAACCTGCGCGAGCACTGCTCGTGGGTGCACAGCGACAAGGCCAGGTCCACGCCCAAGGCCATCGACCTGGTGCGGACGGCGGTGGCCAAGGCGAAGCTGGACGGGCCGCTGCAGCGGTCCCAGATCGGGGTGGAGAAGAAGGCCCTGGTTATCGGCGGTGGAGTCGCCGGCATCCAGGCGGCCCTGGACATCGCCGAGGCCGGTCACCAGGTGATCCTGGTGGAGCGGGAGCAGTCCATCGGCGGCCGGATGGCCCAGCTCGACAAGACCTTCCCGACCCTGGACTGCTCGGCCTGCATCCTGACCCCCAAGATGGTGGAAGTGAGCCAGCACCCCAACATCCGGGTGATGAACTACTCGGAGGTCACCAAGGTCGACGGCTACGTCGGTAACTTCACTGTGCAGATCGTGCGCAAGGCGCGCTACGTCGACTACGACAAGTGCACGGGGTGCGGCATCTGCATCACCAAGTGCCCTTACAAGACCCCCAGTGAATTCGACCAGGGCCTGGCCCCCCGCAAGCTGATCTACATCGACTTTCCCCAGGCGGTACCCAACAAGCCGGTCATCGACCGGGAGCGCTGCCAGTACTTCAAGACCGGCAAGTGTAAGGCCTGTGAGAAGTTTTGCGGTCCCGGCGCCATCAAGTGGGACGACCAGGACGAGGTCATTACCGAGCGGGTCGGGGCCATCGTGGCGGCGACGGGTTATGACCTCTTTAACGACGCCGCCTACGGTGAGTACGGTTACGGGAAGTACAAGGACGTCATCACCGGTCTGGAGTTCGAACGGCTGGTCAACGCCTCCGGTCCGACCGCCGGCAAGATCAAGCGTCCTTCCGACGGCAAGGTGCCCCGGTCCATCGTCTGGATCAAGTGCGTCGGTTCGCGGGACGAGACCAAGGGCGTCCCATACTGCTCCAAGATTTGCTGCATGTACAGCGCCAAGCAGGCGATTCTCTTCACCGAGAAGATCCCCGGGGCGAAGCCCTACGTCTTCTACATGGACGTGCGGACGGCGGGCAAGGGTTACGAGGAGTTTTACCGCCGGGCGGTGGTCGAGCACGGGGCGGAGTACATCCGCGGGCGCGTCAGCCGAATCTACCCGAAGGGCGACAAGCTGGTGGTGATGGGGGAGGACACCCTGCTCGGGGAGCAGGTGCAGGTGGAGGCGGACATGGTCGTCCTGGCCACCGCCGTGATCCCGCGTCACGACGCCAAGCAAGTCGCCCAGACCCTGGGCTTCTCCTACGACCAGTACGGTTTCTTCACCGAGGCGCATCCCAAACTCGCCCCGGTGGAGACCAACACCACGGGAATCTTCCTGGCGGGAGCGGCCCAGGGGCCCAAGGACATTCCCGAAACGGTGGCCCAGGCCTCCGCCGCCGCGGTGAAGGTGGTCTCGCTGCTGAACCGTTCGCAGTTGGAGGCCGAACCCACGGTGGCCCGGGTGAACGAGGCGATCTGCTCCGGGTGCGCCTGGTGCAAGCCGATCTGTCCGTACAAGGCCATTGACATCAAGTTGATCACCGAGCGGGTCTTCGGTAAGACCATCGAGCGGCGCGTGGCCGGCGTCAACAGTTCGGTCTGCCACGGCTGCGGCGCCTGCACGGTGGCCTGCCGCAGCGGGGCCATGAACCTGCTGGGCTTCACCAACGAGCAAATCCTGGCGGAGGTCGATGCCGTATGTCTGTAGAGCGCGCGAATGCGGCGCCGGTGGCGCCGGCGGAGGCCGCCCCGGCAGAGGCCGCCGCGGCGGCGTGGACCCCCAAGATCGTCGGTTTCTTCTGCAACTGGTGCTCTTACGCCGGGGCGGATCTGGCGGGCACCTCCCGCCTGGGCTACCCGGAAAGCATCCGCATCATCCGCGTGCCCTGCTCCGGGCGCGTCAATCCCCAGTTCATCCTGCGGGCCTTTCAGAACGGGGCGGACGGCGTGCTGGTGGGCGGCTGCCACCCGGGGGACTGCCACTACTCGACCGGCAACCTGTACGCCCGGCGGCGGCTGATGCTGGCCCGGCGATTCATGGAGTACCTGGGGATCGACCATCGCCGCCTGCAGATCCGCTGGATGTCGGCCTCGGAAGGCCAGAAGTTCGCCGACGTGGTCAAGGCGATGACCGAGGACATACGCGCCCTGGGACCCAGCCGGCGGGCGCGGAGGGGGTACTAGGCCGTGCAGAAGCACCAGGACTCCGTCCGCGAGGAGATCAAGCGGCTGCTGACGGAAGGAATCGTCGGCACCTTCATCGCCTATGAGCGCGGATTCGACCCGCTGCGGCCCGCCCCCCTGTTCGCGCGGACCGCGGCCGAGGCCGAGCGGGTGGTCGTAAACTCCTTTTGCGCCAACAACTTTGCCAAGTACGCCCTGCGGTTCCGGCATGAAGACAAGCCGGTCGGCATCCTGGTCAAGGGCTGTGACGCCCGGGGGATCGAACGGCTGGTCCGGGATTACCGGATCAAGCGGGAGCGGGTGCGGTTGATCGGCGTACCCTGCACCGGGGTGGTGGACGCCCGCAAGGTGGCGGAGTTGCACCTGGGGACGGTGGGGGCCATCCGGGAGGAGGGCGAGGAGGTCATCCTCCACACCGAGGCCGGCGAGCGGCGCCTGCCCAAGCGCGAGTACCTGGCGGCCAAGTGCCTTACCTGCGACGCCAAGAACCCGTCCGGCGTGGACACCCTGATCGGGGAGCCGGTGGACGACACCCCCTGCGCGAGTCGAGACTACCTGGCCGTTAAGGAGCTGGAGGGGAAGACGCCGGAAGCGCGGACGGCGTACTGGGAGGAGCAATTCTCCCGCTGCATCCGTTGCTACGCCTGCCGCAACGCCTGCCCCGCCTGTAACTGCGAGGTTTGCGTCTTCGACGTCGAGGAGCCGCGCTGGGTCAGCAAGGGCAACGGCCCGGCGGACCGGGAGATGTTCCACTTCATCCGCGCCACCCACGTGGCCGGCCGGTGCATCGACTGCCACGAGTGCGAGCGGGTCTGCCCCATGGAAATTCCCTTGATGCTGCTCAATCACAAGCTGATGAAGGACATCGGCGGCATGTTCGAGGTGGGGTCTCCCCACGTGCCGGCCGAGATCGAGCCGCTGGGCCAGTTCCTGACCGGCGACCCGGACGAGTTTAATTGAGGAGGTGGGCAAGGTGGCTTATAGCCTGAAAAAGGAGCGAGTCAAGGCCCTCCTCGCCGAACTGGCCGGGTCGCGGCAGGTGGTGGCGCCGGTCGATGAGCACGGCGTGGTCAGCTACCGCCCCATCGCGGAGGGCGCGGCGGTGCGACTGGAATTTCAGAACGGGCGGACCTCGCCCAAGGATTTCTTCTTCCCCCAGACCGAGAAGCTGTTCCACTACGCCTACGAGGGCGGAAGTTTGCGGCTGACCGAACACGTGCCGGAAGAGCCGCGGGTGATCTTCGCCATGCGGCCTTGCGACCTCGCCGCCCTGCCGCTGCTGGACAACGTCTTTGCCGGGACCTTTGAGGACAGCTACTACCTGACCCGCCGGGCGGCCACCACGGTCGTGGGGATGGCCTGCCAGACGGTGGCCGACACCTGCTTCTGCACGAGCTTCGGCGTCACCCCCGGCAGCGCGGGCGTCGCCGACGCGATGCTCTACGAGCAGGACGGGCGCTACCTGGTGGAGGTCCTCACCCCCAAGGGGGAGGCGCTGGTGGCCGCGGCGCCGGGCTACTTCGAGTCCGCCGGGGAGCAGGACCTGGCGCAGGCCCGGCGGCGGTACACCGAAAAGCCGGTGCCGGCGGGGGCTCGGGTCAAGGTGGAGGGCGTCGCCAGGGACCTGGACGGGCGCTTCGAGGACCCGGTCTGGGACGAGGTGGCCACCAGGTGCCTCAGTTGCGGGATTTGCACCTACGTCTGCCCCACCTGCCACTGCTTCCTGGTGCAGGACGCCGGCACCTATGAGGACGGCGTGCGCCTGCGGTGCTGGGATTCCTGCATGTACAGCGACTACACCCGCATGGCCGGCGGGCACAACCCCCGTCCGAACCAGAAGGAGCGCGTCCGCCAGCGCTTCCTGCACAAGCTGAACTACTACCCCAACCGTTACGGCGGCGCGTACCTGTGCGTCGGGTGCGGCCGTTGCGTCGATCGCTGTCCGACCGGCCTGCATATCCCCTCGGTGTTGCAGGCCTTGCGGAGGGAGGTGGCCCCCCTTGGCTGAGACGACGGCCGCCGCGGGCGCCGGCGCGGTGCCCCGCTTCCGGAACCCGCTTCTGCCCGAGGTCTGCACCATCCAGAAGGTCATTGCCGAGACCGACGCCGGCGACGTGAAGACCTTCCACGTGACCTTCGACGAGCCGGGCCGGCAGGAGTCCTTCAAGTACAAGCCCGGCCAGTGCGCGATGGTCTCCCTGGTGGGAGCCGGGGAGTCGATGATCTCTATCACCGCGACCCCGAGCAGGCCGGACCACCTGGAGTTCGCGATCAAGAACGCCGGACGCCATACCGGGCTCCTGCACCTGCTGCGCCCGGGGCAGAAACTGGGCGTGCGCGGCCCTTACGGGAACGACTTTCCCCTCGAGGCGATGCAGGGGAAGAACCTGGTGATCATCGGCGGGGGCATCGGTCTGGCTCCCGTGCGCAGCCTGATCAACTACTGCCTGGACAACCGGGACCGGTTCAAGCACATCGACATCATCTACGGCGCCCGCTCGCCGGGGGACCTTTGCTTCAAGTACGACCTGTTCGAGAACTGGCCCAAGTACTCCGACACGAGTGTCCACGTCACGGTGGACAAGGGCGATCAGAACTGGACCGGGGCGGTGGGCTTCGTGCCCGCCTTCACGGAGCAGGTGGCCCCTTCCCCCAGGGACGCCATCGCCGTGCTATGCGGCCCGCCGATCATGATCAAGTTCACCCTGGCTACCATGGCCAAGCTCGGCTTCGGCGACGAGCAGATCGTTACCACTCTGGAGATGAAGATGCAGTGCGGCGTGGGGAAGTGCGGGCGCTGCAACATCGGCGATAAGTACGTCTGTGTCGACGGACCGGTCTTCACCCTGGCTGAACTGAAGCGGCTGCCGCAGGAATTCTAGCGCCGAGTGACTCTGTGGACCCCAGGCTAAGCACTTGCGGCCGGAAGGGCGTCGCCCGATCCGGCCTTTTCACTTGGCGGGGCGTTGAACTGGCGATAAAGTTCCACCTGGGCCGCGCTGCAGGCGACCCGCGCCCACTGCCGGGAGAGGATCATCACCTGCTGGAGGAGGAAGGGCAGCACCAGGCTGGAGGGGGAGGGGCGTTGCAGCCACCAGACCAAGGGGATGCCCGGCGCCAGCCAGACGGCTTCGACCGCCAGGAAGGTCCCCAGCACCGGTCCGGGACGCCCCAGCACCAGGCGGGTGGCGCGGCTGAGCTGGCGCCAGGCGCGCCGGTCGTTATCCACGGCGATGGCGATGCGGGCGTAGTCCCACGCCAGCCGGATGACCACCAGGGTGGTCACCATGGCGGCGCCGCGGACCCAGGTGATCCACAGCTCGTTGCGGGGCGTGAGGGACGGCCCCGCGAGCGCGCGGAGGGTCCAGGCGACGGCGGCCAGAGTCAGGGCGGAAAGGCCGAAGGCGGGGAGCGAAAGGAAAGCCAGGCGATAGAAGGGCCCGCTGTGCTGCCGGAGGCCCTCCAGGAGCGGCTGGACGCGGAAGTGACGCTCATCGCCGGCCAGGGCGCCCAGCAGGGATGCGGTGACGGCCGGTGCCAGCAGCAGGTAGACCGCCCCGCTTGCGGCCATGAGCGCCCCCACCGCCACCGGGCCGAGGCCCGCGGGCGGAACGTTGGCCCAGAAGAAGTCCGCGGCCCAGCTCAGGTCCAGCTCGTCGGCCAGCCGGGCCGAATAGAGCGAGGCGGCGAGGGATGCCCGCCACAGGCTGATCAGCGGGATCCCCAGCCCGAGGGCAAGCAAGACATGCCAGGCGTACAGCAGAACGCTCAGTTGCCAATGGCGGACGGAACGGGCCAGGCCCGTGGCCAGAGCCTTTTGCACCTCAACACCCCCTACGGCTGGAAGCTGCCATCCCGCCCTTTCGGTCAGGGGTTCACGAACCGGACGGGGTTGACGAAATAAGGGTCGCGCAGTCCGTCAACAAAGGCCTGGCGGCTGGCGGACGAGCTGTCCAGGCGATACCGGCGGGGGCCGTCGGTCCCGTTCCACCAGATGGCGATCTTGAGATCGCGGAAGTCGGTCCGCAGGGACTCGAACATGTCGCGGATCCACTGGGCCTTGTCGCCCGGGCCGGTGTGGCTGGCAAACTCGGTAATCATCAGGGGCTTGCCGGGATACATCCGCCGGTACTCTTCGTAGGGGCCCCGGTACGCCTCCCGGAAACTGCGCCAGCGGCTGCCGGGGTTGGAGTCGCCCAGGTTGTAGGCGGTCAGGCCCACCCAGTCCACGTAGCGCGACCCCGGCCAATAGACGCTCTGGTCGTTCCACTTCCAGTTGGGGAAGGAGGTGTCGTTGGGGTTCCAGACCCAGATGGCGTTCTCCGCGCCCTCCTGGTGAAAGATGTTCCAAACGTAGCGCCAGGCCAGGCGGTACAGCTCCGAGTCCTTGCCATACTGGAAAGCGCCCCACGGCACCCAGTCGGCGTTCATCTCGTTGTCCAGGCGGAAGAAGAAGGGGCGGCCCCACTCCCGCGCCGCCCGGGCGTAAGCCCGCAGGTACGCGTCGAAGTCGCCCTGGAGGATCCGGAGGGTGAAGCTGAGGGGCTCGCGGTAAACGCGCTCAGCTTCCACCGGCATCCACGATTGGAGGGTCACCATCACCAGGCGGCTGTCGCGGGCGGCCATCTCCAGTTCGCGGGCCGGGAAGGGGCGGCCGAAGGACTGGTAGGTCATCAGCAAGCCGAAGCGGACGCCGAGGCTAGCCTCATACCGCTGGAAGGCATCGTACTTCCAGGCCGCACCGGTGGCCAGCAGGGGGTCATAGATGCCCCAGGTGAGGCCATCCGACGGGACGCTCCAACGCAGGGGCGTTTTGGTCTCCCAGCCGGCCCAGTCACGGTTCACCGGGGGGTCGGGCCGCCGGGCGCGGGGCGGCGCGGAGTCGGGCTCCAGGGAGCGGGCCACCTCCAGCTGCGCCAGGCGGGCCACGGGGTAGGCATCGGCGGTGGCCTTCAGGAGGATGGTCACGACCAAGCGGGAATTCTCGACGACGTCAATCTCCCGGTAGTAGTTGCGGTCTCCGGGAACGCGGGCCAGGGCGGGACGGCGCCAGGAGACCATCCGGGCTGGCCGGGACCCCACTTTGATGGTCTGGTCGCCCACGAGGGTCAAGCCGTTCCACTGGGTGAGCACCGAGCGGAGGCCGTACTGGATGTAAGTCTGGGCGTCGGCCAGGTCGCTGTGAAGGTCCTGGACGTAAATTTCCA
>JAJYMS010000182.1 GCA_021786825.1 Bacillota bacterium
GCCAAAGCGTCGATCAAGGCGTGGTATTCGTTGAAAAGGCGGGCGTCGGGAGGCAGGTTAGCCATGAACAGCCGTTGCAGTTCGCCGTACGACGCGGCGGGCGAAGCCAGCCCCAGGCGGCAAAAGACCCGGCGCGTGTAGGCATCCACGACCATGACCGGATAGCCGCCCGCGTAACAAAGGATCGCGTCGGCAGTCTCGGGGCCGATGCCGTAAATAGCAAGCAGTTCCGCCCGCAACTCTGCCAAGGGACGGGTCCACATTCGCTCCAGCGAACCGTCGTACCGCTCGTGGAGATGGGCCACGAAGGCCTTCAGCTTCTTGGCCTTGGCGCGGAAGTAGCCCGTGCTGCGGATCAGGGGCTCAAGTTCCCCCGCGGAGACGGCGTACAGCGCGGCGGGATCCAGCAACCCCGCGCCCTTCAGGTTGGCGATGGCCTTCTCGACGTTCTTCCAGGCCACGTTCTGGGTAAGGATGGCCCCGACGATCACCTCGAAGGGGGTCTCGGCCGGCCACCAACGGCGGGAGCCGAAGCGGTCGAAAAGCAGTTGGTAAAGCTGCTGCAGCGTCGATGAGTCCAAACAGAAACCTCCCGTCGGCTGCCGGTCCCACGGCCTGCAAGGTCACAAAAAGAAAGCACGGCGGAGGTTCTGCGCCGCCGCCGTGAAATCCTGCCGGACTTGCCCAAGCGCGTCTAAAGGTGAGATGGAAAAGCGCCGCGCCTCTTGTGAGTAGGAACTCCAGTTGGAGGCTTATCCCCGCGAGCGGGGTGGCGAAAGATGCCATAGTGGCGGCGGCCTTACCCCTCCTGGCATGACCCTACGTGGCCGAAAGTCGCCACGCATGCAGATTCATGCCCCGGGGTCAATTGGGCACTAACTGTTCCAGTTGGGCATTGCGAATTCGATCTGCCAACCATCGCTGATAGTGTTGGCTGCCGCGTTCTGCGTAAGCTCGATCGTCTTCACCAGGGATGCGTGGTACTTCAGCCCGGATGGCGGCGGCGACCTTACCGGCAAGCACACCCAACCTTTGCTCGTTGCGAACCCATGGCAACCGCCAGTACTCGTCCTCCGTGACACCAAGTCCCACCAGCAGTGCGTCAAACTCGGAGCGGTTCAGCGCTCTCGCGAGGTCCGAACGCACCCTGTTGATAGATGCGTCGACCTCAGCTTCAGTTACCACGATTCCTCGCTTTCTTGCTTCGGACCGCAGGATAGCCCTCCGAATGGCATCTTGCCGAGCCCTGTCCACGCCGCCCGAGGTGGAGCCGAAGTCGCTGGCATAAGCTCGAAGCAGGTTCCACTCGCCGAGTGTAATGGTTTCCCCATCAGCTCTCAAAGCCGGCTGGGAGGAGGTAAAGTCAAGGTTCTTGAACTTAGCTCCCGCTGTGCGAAAAGCCTGCGGGTCGGTAATTGCCTTTACTCCCTCGGCACGAACCAGGGCCTTCGTCACTCCTTTTACTTGGAACAACTTCAGAAGCTGTAGTTGCTCTGGACCGTCTCCGGGGTATACCACTGGTCACTGTTGCTGCTCTCGTTGAGTCCGCCATACAATGCCCAACCGGCAGGGATGTAATAACTTTGGGGTGTGAAACTGTAGATTGCTCCTCTGGGGGATTGGCCGACCAGCTGAAGCCGGGGTACTCGTCCTTCCACCATACACCATCGTTATGGTGATAATACAAGGCTCCGTAGACCCAGGTCGGTCTGCTTTCAGAACGTGCATTCGGTTGCTGTGGTCAGAAACGGGTAATCCCAAGTTGCAGCCTCACACTTAGCGAGACAAGAAGCCTTTTCACCCTCATCCTCAAGTCCTCCTCCTTTTGGCGCCAGGCGGCACGCTGACCTCCCTGATCACGATGTCCCCGCCTTTCGCACCACGGTGGCGTCAATGCGGACCCGAATCATGACCTTTCCTGGCCAGGGGAGGCCAGGAAATAAATGTGTACCGGCACCATGATGGTCACCGAAACCGTTGGAGTCGCCAAGAGGATGTATAGGTAGCCCAGCAGGAACATGCGCAGCACGACTTCCGGATCAAACGAAGAACGGCCCCAATCCGGTGGTTCGAAGCTGGGGCCGTTTCCATTGTGACGCGAGCTTTTTCAGCTCACTTTTAGACGCGAGCGTTGAACCAGGCGTAGGCGCCGCCCGCCAACAATGCCAGGGTGAGGGTCGCAAGCCCCAACAGGACAACGAGCAATACTATTTTCCTGATTCTCGCCTTGCGGGCGACCCGGGAGAGCACCGCTACCGGCCCTCCAGGTGGGGCTTGTCCCCCACTCCGCGCGCCAGCCGAACGATGGCCCTCAGCTCGCCGGCGAGGATGATCGCGCCGGGGAGCATGATGGAGAGGAGCAACCCTGGCACGGTACGAACGAAGCCGACCAGGTACCCCACGTACGGAATGTGCCGCACGACCCGGCCGATCACGTTCTGCCAGGGAACGGGTTCCACGTCCACGAGGTCGTTGGCGTCACCCTTGGTGCGGTAGAAGACGTCGTGCCCCTCCCGGACCACCTCCGCCACCCGGTGGGTGATCAGGACCCGGGGCGAGGTGGGGGCGCGAAAGGTGACGATCTGACCCGGCAGCGCGGTCCTGGGGTCGAAATCCCTCACTACCACGATGTCGCCGGCGTCGAAGGCCGGTTTCATGCTGCCGCTCAGCACTACCAGCAGACGGTCGCCGGCCACGGCCGGAATGCCGTCCGGGGAAAACCAGCCCAGCCAGAGGTACACGACCGAGACGGCCATCACCACCATGGCCAGGCCTAAGACAACCCCATTGACCCACCGGTTCTCCAGGACCTCCGCGACCCTAAACCTCTTTCGCTTGCGGCGAGCGAACATCTCCAATCCCCCCGGGGGCGACGGTGGCTCCATTTTGGCACATTCTGGAAGCCGCCTCAATCCCTCCGAAGTAGGATCTTGGCTGCTCCTGGAGTCGGATCTCCTCCCCCGGCCGGTGGAAGAAAGGGGTGAAAGCTGGCGGCTGAAGGCACCGCCTGTCAACCGAAGAGGTCTGTGCACAGCGGGTTTGGACAAGGGCGGGCGCCGGGGGATGCTACGATAGAGTCAGATCCGGGCCCGAGGTACCAGAGGGTCCGCCGAAAAGGGGGAACCGTAGCTTGAAGGCGGTGCGCCTGCTGCTAGCGGACGACCAGTGGGTGATGCGGCGCGGACTCAGGGCCGCCTTTGAGGGGGCGGGCGGCTACGTGGTGGTCGGCGAGTCGGATAGCCACGACCTCGTTGCCCAGGTGAGGAAACTGCAGCCCGAGCTGGTGGTGGCTGGCCGGCTGCGCGCGGCGGGCGGCGTCGTCCCAGCCGTCCGGGAGGTCTTGTCGGTCCTGCCATCGACCCGGATGCTGCTCCTCGGTGATCTCAAAGACGAAGCCCCCGTGCTGGAGGCCATCCTGGGGGGGGCTTCGGGCTACCTCCCCAGCGACAGCCCACCCCACGAGATCCTGCGCGCCGCCCAAGTGGTGGCGCAGGGGGATGCCTACCTGGCACCGGCGGCGGCGCGACTGCTCTTCAGCCGCCTGGCAGCGGGGCAGCTGCCGCCGGGCCCGCCCGCCGCGCTTGCCCCGGAGACCCTGACGGGGCGGGAACAGCAGGTCTTTCAGTTGTTGATCTGCAACCACCGGAACCGCGAGATCGCCAGCCTGCTGCACATCAGCGAGGCCACGGTGAAGACTCACGTCAGCAGCGTCCTCAGGAAACTCGGTGTCGGGGACCGCTCGGGAGTCATCCTGTACGGAGCGCGCCTGGGCCTGCTCGCGCCGGACCACCTGGCCGCCGGGCGGTCCCGCGGCGGAGAATGAAAAGGGCGGGCACCCCTGTGCGGCGGGCGCCCGTTCTTCTCTCTCAACCCGGCAGGCCCTGACCCCGGGACTCCCAGGCGCGCTCCGCGACTTCGAACTCCTCGGCGATCATGCCCATCAAGACCTGGTCGTGGTACTGGCCGTCGGCGTAGAGGGTCCGCCGGATGCGGCCCTCGTGGATGAAGCCCATTTTTTCGTAGATAGCGATGGCCCGGGGGTTGAAGCTGAAGACGTTGAGGTTGACCTTCTGGTAGTTGAGTTCCCGAAAGGCAAAGCGCATCAGCAGCCGTATCGCCTCGGTTCCGTACCCCTTGCCCCGCTCCAGACGGTCCCCGATCAGCACGCCCAGCCAAGCCGTTCGGTCGCGCCGCTCGGTGCGAAAGAGCTGGATCAGGCCCACCAGCCGGCCCTCGGCCTCGATCCCCAGTTCGTGGTCGTCGCTGAAGGGCGGGGGCACCGACTGTAACCGCTGCTGGATGGCGCCCAGAGAGCGGGGAAAACTCACGCGGTCAGCCAGGCGGACCGTCTCGGAATCCAGGCCCCACTGGTAGACGGCCAAGGCGTCGTTGGGCTCCAGCGCGCGGAGCGTGACCTTGTTCCCGGCAAACAGGTTGGTCACGGCCTCTACCTCCTCCGCCATTCCCTATGCCGGCGGGGGAGGGCCTAGACTAACCTTGACTCTCTTTGTCCCAAAGTTCCTGGAGCTTCTGGTAGGTCGGCGGGAACTGAGGGGTGTAGCGCAGGTAGTTGGGGATGGGGTAGCGAACGCCGCCCCGGTGGGTTCCCTCCAGGCCCTCCAGCAGTCCGGTCACTCCGGACCAGGGGATGGCGAAAGCCATTTCGTGATCCTGGGTCTGGCCGAAGATCCGGTCCCCCAGACAGGGAAGAATCACCTGCTGTCGGCCGGTCCTGGCGGTGCGGATGACGATATCGGCGCAGTCCGCCCGGGCCGAGGTGGTAGAGGTCACAGCGCCCCCCGACTTCCAGAGGGACGCAGCGGTTACCCGCAGGATCTGAGCCGAATTCCCGTAGATCAGCAGCGTCTGGGGCGCGAAGTTACACCGCCCCAGGGGCGCCACCACGACCACTCCGGATTCCGAGGCTGACAGCTTGGGAACTTCCCGTTCGGATAGGGCGCCCTGAGCGCAAGTTTCCACGTACATCCCGGCGGCCAGGTTCCCCTCGCTGTAAAATGGGATCTCGGGCTCGAAGCCGAAGGCGACCTGGGCGATCGGACAGCAGACGTCCTCGCCCCCCATGCCGATGGTCCACCCGTACCGCCTGGCCATGGCGATGCCCTGGCAGATACCCACCTTCACGCCCAGGTCCCGGAGGGGACGGCGCACCTTCTCCGGCAGGGCCTCGCCCTTGGGAATCACCCGAATGCCCAACGGGAACGTCTCCGTCCGCAGGTGCTGGTCCAGGGCTGCGGCGGCGGTCTTGGGATCCAGGTCCTTTCCCTCGCTCATACCGATTCCTCCCCCCAAGCGAATCTTGCGTCAGTGTTTCGCCATGAGCGGGAGACTTGCCTTTTGACCCGGCGTGATTTATACTGATGTCAAATTGAAGCATTTTCACCTTCAGGGCCAGGTGAGAGTACCAAGGCCGGCATCAGCGGCGGCGGTTTCAATTCCTGACCGGCGGTATGGTCCCACGACCGAGCCCGCGAGCCCGTAAGGGCTGATCTGGTGCAAAGCCAGGGCCGACAGTAAAGTCTGGATGGAAGAAGGTGCGCCAAAGCCAGTCGGGGCCTGTCCCCGGCTTATTGAGCCGCGGCCCGCACACGCCTGCCCGGAAGGACCAACCTGCCGGGCACGTTTTTTTGCCCCCGGCAGGAAATTCCACGGTCATCGCTGCAGGGAGGACGAGTCTCTTGCCCGTGCCATCGCCCGACGCGCCAGGGCAACCGAACCGTGACGAATCGTACATGGACGAAGCCCTTCAGTTGGCCGCCCTGGCCCGCGGGCGCACCAGCCCCAACCCCATGGTGGGGGCCGTGGTCGTGCGGGAGGGCCGGGTGGTGGGCCGGGGCTATCACCGGCAGGCTGGAACGCCTCACGCCGAGATTCACGCCCTGACCGCAGCCGGAGAGCAGGCCCGGGGAGCGACCCTGTACGTGACCCTGGAGCCTTGCTCGCACCACGGCCGAACGCCGCCGTGCACGGAGGCCATTATCACCGCCGGGATCGGCCGCGTGGTCGCGGCGGTCGTCGATCCCAACCCCCTGGTGGCCGGAAGGGGGGTTGAACGCTTGCGGCAAGCGGGGATCGACGTGGAGGTCGGCCTTCGCGCCCAGCAGGCCCGGCGGCTCAACGAGGTCTTCCAGAAGTACATCACCACCGGCAGGCCCTTCGTGGTGTTAAAAAGCGCCCTCACCCTCGATGGCAAGGTGGCGACCGCCACCGGGGACTCGCGCTGGGTCACCGGAGCGGTGGCCCGCCGTCACGCCCACGGGCTGCGGGACGCGCTGGACGCGGTGATGGTCGGTGTGGGGACGGTCCTGGCCGACGATCCGCAGTTGAACTGCCGGATCAAGGGTGGGCGGGACCCGGTGCGGCTGGTCGTGGACAGCCTGGCCAGGACCCCACCCCACGCCAGGGTGCTGAACGGCGGCGGAGAGTCCGCCGCCCCGGTCATCATCGCTGTCACCGCCGCCGCGCCGCCTCAGCGGGTGAAGGCGCTGGCGGCGGCCGGAGCCCGGGTGGTGGTCGTGGACGGCCCCGGCCCCAGGGTAGACCTGGCTCGCCTGCTGGAGATCCTGGGGTCGGAGGAGATCACAGGGGTGTTGCTGGAAGGCGGTCCGGAGCTGGCCGCCTCGGCCCAGGCGGCCGGGTTGGTTGACAAGTACGTCTTCTATTACGCCCCTCGCCTGGCCGGAGGCCGCGCCGCGCCGGGCCCTTTCGGAGGAGACGGGGTGGTCCGGATGGCGGACGCCTATCCCCTGATGATCGAGGGCGTGGAACGAATCGGGGAGGATTTGTTGGTCGAGGCCTATCCGCAGAACAGGAGGGAGCCGGGTGTTCACCGGAATCGTTGAGGAGGTCGGCCGCGTGGCCGAGATTCGCCCTGGAGCGCGCTCGCTGCAACTGCAGATCGAGGCCCGCGGCGTTGCTGGGGGCCTGAAGGTGGGCGACAGCATCGCCGTCTCAGGGGTGTGCTTGACCGCCACCAGGTGCGCGCAGACCGGCTTTTGGGCTGACGTAATGCCCGAAACCATGAACCGCACCGCCTTCTCCCGGCTGCGCCAGGGCGACCCGGTGAACCTGGAGCGGAGCATGGCGGCGGACGGGCGCTTCGGTGGCCATATCGTCAGCGGGCACGTCGACGGCGCCGGCGAGGTGGCCTCCCTCGAACGCGACGACAACTCGGTTCGGATGCGCATCCTCACCCCGCCGGAGGTCCTGCGCTACGTAATCCCCAAGGGATCGGTCGCCGTGGACGGCGTCTCGCTGACGGTGGCCCGCCTCGGCACCGGCTGGTTCGAGGTCTCCCTGATTCCCCACACCCTCTCCGTGACCACCTTGGGCCGGCGGCAGCCCGGCAGCCTGGTGAACCTGGAGGCGGATATGCTGGGCAAGTACGTCGAACGCCTCCTGGAGGCCCGCTTGGGCCAGGCAGGGGGATTGACCCCGGAGTATCTGCGGGAACACGGCTTTTGAGCTCGGCAGGGGCGGCTGGAACTTCACAGGAGGTAGCAGACATGCAATTCATGTCGATCGAGAAGGCCATTGAGGAGATCCGCCAGGGCAAGATGGTCGTGGTGACCGACGACGAGAACCGCGAAAACGAAGGCGACCTGGTGATGGCCGCGGAGAAAGTCACGCCGGAAGCGGTCAACTTTATGGCCCGCTACGCCCGGGGGCTGATCTGCCTGCCGATCATCGGCCGGCGGTTGGACGAACTGGGGATCCCACAGATGGTCAAGCGTCCGCAGGACCACATGGGCACAGCGTTCACCGTCTCGGTGGACGCGCGGGAGGGCGTCACCACCGGGATCTCGGCCCCCGAGCGCGCCCTCACCATCCGGACGGTGCTGGATCCCAGGAGCCGCCCGGAAGACGTGGTGCAACCCGGGCACGTCTTTCCCCTCCGGGCCAAGGAGGGCGGCGTCCTGCGCCGCCCCGGGCACACCGAAGCCTCGGTGGACCTGGCTCGCCTGGCGGGGCTCTACCCCGCCGGGGTGATCTGCGAGGTCATGAACGAGGACGGCACGATGGCCCGCACGCCGGAATTGCTGGAGTTCGCCGCCCACCACGGCCTCGGGGTCTGCACCATCGCGGACCTGACCCGCTACCGGATGGCCCGTGACCGGCTGGTTGAGCGGGTGGCGGAGACCAACCTTCCCACCCGGGCGGGGTTCTTCCGGGCGATTGGCTACGAGGAGAAGCTGATCAGGCCAACCCCCCTGACCCACGTGGCGCTGGTGCTGGGAGACGTCGCGGGACCCGAACCGGTGCTGGTACGGGTCCACTCCGAGTGCCTGACCGGGGACGTCTTCGGTTCGCTGCGCTGCGACTGCGGCGAGCAGCTCGAACAGGCGATGTGCCGCGTTCAGGCGGAAGGGCGCGGGGTGGTGCTGTACATGCGGCAAGAGGGGCGTGGCATCGGGCTGTCCAACAAGCTGCGCGCCTATGCCCTGCAGGACCAGGGCAAGGACACCGTGGAGGCGAACGTGGCCCTGGGCCTGCCGCCCGACGCCCGGGACTACGGAACCGGGGCACAGATTCTGGCTGACCTGGGAGTTCGGCGCCTGCGGCTCCTGACCAACAATCCCAAGAAGTACATTGGCCTGGAGGGCTACGGGCTGGAGATCGTCGAACGGGTTCCCATCGAGATCCCGCCCAACGAAATAAACCGGGGGTACCTGCGCACCAAGCGAGAGAAACTGGGGCACCTGCTGCACGGGTAAGGACAACGGAGCCCCCGGCGGGGGCTCGAGGAGGCAGGAACGAGATGAAGGTGTACGAAGGCAAACTGATTGGCCAGGGGCTGAAATTCGGGATCGTGGTGAGCCGCTTCAACGACTTCATCACCCAGAAGTTGCTGAGCGGGGCGCTGGATGCATTGCGCCGGCACGGCGTGGCCGAGGACGACGTGGAGGTGGCCTGGGTCCCGGGCGGCTTCGAGATCCCTTTCGCGGCCCGGCGGATGGCCGAATCGGGGCGGTACCAGGCGGTGATTTGCCTCGGGGCGGTCATCCGTGGCGCCACCCCCCACTTCGAGTACGTCGCCTCCGAAGTGGCCAAGGGCGTTGCCCAGGTCGGGTTGCAGACCGGTCTGCCGGTGATCTTCGGGGTGATCACCGCCGACAGCATCGAACAAGCGGTTGAACGGGCCGGCACCAAGGCCGGCAACAAGGGCTGGGATGCCGCGGTAGCGGCCATCGAGATGGCCAACCTGCTCCAGTCGCTATGAAGCGCCCGGCGGGGCGGCCGGCGAAGCCGCCCGGGGGCCGCACTCCGCCGGGGTGCGGTTGTTGCGCTGCCCGTCGAAGCTGAAGACCTCGGTCTGGCCCGCAACCACCGTCTCCAGGTACACCGGGCGCCCCCAGATGCGGTAAAGCTGCTGCATGGTCTTCTCCAGGTGGCGCAGGTCCAGCGGCCTGCCCTCGTAGACGTGGCGCAGGTACAACCCCCCGCTGCGCCGGTAGTCCCCGTCCTGGACCACGATGTAGGGGTGCCCGGCGTTGACCAGGCTTTCCACCAGGGTGTCCCGGACCTTGCCGGGGTCCCGTTCGGCTACCTGCCAGCGTCCCTCCAGCCGGCGGTAGAGGTAGAGGTCGAGCTCCGCGACCAACTCCCGAGTCAGGTAGTTGCGGATGAAGGAGAGGTCGGTCTCCACCTCCCGGGCCTCGAATACCTTCTCGAGCCCGTAGCGGCGCTCCAAGTCCTCAAAGATCCGGAGCCCGACCAGGTAGGGGTTCAGCGCGGTTCGCACCGGCTGGATGACTTTGGCGTGCAGGCGGGCGAACTCCAGGGCATCGCGCGGCACCAGATCCACTTGTCGCATCAGCCGGGTGTGCCAAAAAGTGGCCCATCCCTCGTTCATGATCCTGGTCTCAAACTGGGGCCAGAAGTACAGCATCTCCTCCCGCAACGAGGTGATGATGTCGCGCTGCCAGTCGTCCAGGTCGCACGCGTTTTGAGCCAGAAACAGCAAGAGGTCCTTCTGCGGTAAGAGAACTCCATCGCGGGGAGGCCAGGGGTCGATCTGTTCTTGCAGCGACATCACGTCGTCCAGGAAGGCCTCCACCCTCCGGGCGCCGTAGCGAAACTCATAACCGCGAATGCGTTCGGCGCTGGCGGCCATGCTTTCCACCATCAGGGAGGAAGCGGCCGCCAGTCTGCAATTATGCCGGAAGAAATCGGCGTGGCCGAAAACGTGGGCGGCCACCAGTTGGTTCTGGACCAGGGAGTTGCCTTCCAGCAAGAAGGCGTAGCACGGGACGCTGTTGATCACCAGTTCGTAGATGTGGATGAGGTTGTACTCATATTGGGTCTTGAGTTTCTGATAGGCCTTGCCGAAACTCCAGTGGCCGAAACGGGTGGGCATCCCGTAGGCTCCCAGCGTATAGATGACGTCGGCGGGACAGATTTCGAAGCGCACGGGGGGAAAGTCCAAACCGTTCAGGCGGGCCAGGGAATGGACCGCCTCGATGCGTTCTTCCAGCCCGCCGGCCGGATCACTCACTCGCCGTACCCCCCGGCTCCCCTTCGCTGAACTGGGGCCGGAAAAAGGTCTTCAGGGCGTCCAGCACCCCGCTCTGGTCCGTAATGGAGACGCTGGCGAAGTTCGGCTCCTTGACCTCTCCCAGGGCGATCTTGAGCGTCGGGTAGAGGGTGAAACCGGAGCGAATCTCGCCGTAGCCCACCAGCCTGCAACGCCTGGTCAGTTCGCGGATCAACTCCACCGCCGGAGGGTTGTCGTCCTGCAGGTTCTCCCCGTCCGTGAAGTGGATGGCGTAAATGTTATAGTCGGCCGGGGGGTAATGCCGCTCGATGACCTCCAGCGCCAACTGGTAGACACTCGAGCACTTGGTGCCACCGCTCTCCCCCCGGCGGAAGAAGTCTTCCTCTGGCACCTCCTTGGCCTCCGTGTGGTGGGCCAGGAAGACGACCTCCACCTGGTCGTACTTCTGCCGCAAGAAGCGCACGGTCCAGAAAAAAAAAGTCCGGACGATGTGCTTCTGAAAGCTTCCCATCGAACCAGAGGTGTCCATCATCGCGATCACGACGGCGTTGGCCTGCTCGGTCCAGGCGGTCTCCCAGGTGCGGAAGCGCAGGTCCTCCCGGTCCACGTTTTGAAAGCCGGGCCGCCCCAGGAGAGCGTTGCGCTTGAAGGCTTGCAGCAAGGTCCGCTTGCGGTCGAGGTTGACCCAGGCCCCGGTGCGCCGTACATCCGTCCAGCGGTCGCCGAGGGTTTTCAGGGCGGGGTTCTTGCGCGGGGCCAGGTTGGGGAGCTGGAGTTCCTCCAACAGCAGTTCCGCGATCTGGTCGATGGTGACCTCAGCCTCGTAGTAGTCCACCCCCGGTCGGTTGCCGGGACCCGCGTCGGAGCTGGCGTTCTCGCCCGAGGTCTCGCCGGCGACCGCTTCTCCCACCTGGGTGTCGCCGTCGCCCTGGCCGGAGTGCATCACCTCCCCCGAATCGAAACGGAAGCGAAACTGCTCCAGGGTGCGGATCGGCAGCTTGACCAATTGCTCCCCGTCGGACAGAATGATGCCCTCTTCGCTCACGAGTTCGGAGAGGTTGGCCCGCAGCGCCTCCAGGACCTTTTCCTTATGCCGCTGCATGTCCCGGTGGCCCTTGCGGTAGAGGCTCCAGTCGCTGGTGCTGATGCTGAACGCCATTGCCCTTACCGGTTGAGCAAGCTGCCCACGTACTTGAGCAGCTCGTTGGCGCAAACGGGGCAGTAGCCGGACTCGCTGGTCAGGCAGGTGGTCACCTCGTTCATCTTTCTAGACTGCCCGGCGTCCGGGGTACGGGCCGAAGTGGTGATCTTGACCACGTCGCGCAGGTCGGCAAAGAGCTTTTTCTCAATGGCCTCCCGCAGCCGCTCGTGGGAGGCGTACTCGAAGCACTTGCCCTTGCGCGCGTAG
Organism: Bacillota bacterium; assembly: GCA_021786825.1. Classification (GTDB taxonomy): domain Bacteria; phylum Bacillota; class Sulfobacillia; order JAMDAP01; family JAJYMS01; genus JAJYMS01. The sequence goes on from JAJYMS010000182.1 coordinate 11,922, forward strand.
CTGGAGATCCGAATCAAGATCTCCTCCCGGAAGGGGCGCTTGGCCACTTCGGAAACGCCGATCTGCTCCTCGATGGAGCGCATCAGCTTCTCGTCGGGGTCCATCTGCTCGCCGGTGATGGGATCCATGACCCTTTGCGAGTTGCAGAAAGCCTCCACGTTGTCGAGGTAGTTCTGGAAAAGCGTCCGGGCCGACTCCTCATAAGAGTAGACGAAGGCCTTCTGCACCTCCCGCTTGGCCAGTTCGTCGTATTCCTGGCGAGCGACCGCGATGAACTGGAGCAGGCGCTCCTTCTCCTCGCGGGTGATGGAGGGGTGCTGGGACAGGCCCTCCCGGAGGCTCCGGAGTACGTCCAGGGCGTTGAGGCAGCGCGTTTCCTGGTTGATCAGGGCGCTGGAAAGCCGGTTGATGACGTAGCGCGGGTCAACCCCGGACATACCCTCGTCGGGATGTTCGGCGCGGAGTTCGACCAGGTCCTTCTGGTTGAAATCGTCCACCGCCTCGCCGTCGTATAGCTTCATCTTCTTGACCAGGTCCATGCCCTGCTTCTTGGACTCCCTGAGCCGGGAAAGAACGGAGAAGACGGCCGCCGCCCGCAAGGCGTGGGGGGCGATGTGAAACCCGTCCACGCCCGCCTCGTCCAGCAGTTTCCTGTAGATGCGCTCCTCCTCGCTGACCCGGAGGTTGTAGGGGATGGGCATGACGATGATCCGTGATTGCAGGGCCTCGTTCTTCTTGTTGGCAATAAACGACCGGTACTCCGACTCGTTGGTGTGGGCGATGATCAGTTCGTCCGCGGAAATCAGGGCGAATCGCCCGGCCTTGAAGTTACCCTCCTGGGACAACGCCAGCAGGCTCCAGAGGAACTTCTCATCGCTTTTCAGCATCTCCTGAAACTCCATCAGCCCGCGGTTGGCCTTGTTCAGCTCGCCGTCAAAGCGGTAGGCGCGCGGATCGGATTCTGAGCCGTACTCCCCGATGGTGGAGAAATCGATGCTCCCGGTCAGGTCGGCGATGTCCTGCGACTTGGGGTCGGAGGGACTGAAGGTGCCGACGCCGACGCGGTCCTCCTCGGAGAACAAGACCCGCCGCACCCTGACCCGGTCGATGGCCCCGCCGCACTTCTCCTGCAGCATCAAGCGGCAGTACGGGCAGAGGGTACCTTCCACGCGCAGGCCGTAGGTCTTCTCCACCTCCTCCCGCAGCGCCCGGGGAATCAGGTGCAGCGGCTCTTCGTGCATGGGACAGCCGACGATGGCAAAGGTGGCACCCTCCCAGGCGCGCGAGTAGCGCTCCAGGCCGCGCTTGAGCAGGGTCACGATGGTGGACTTGCCTCCGCTGACGGGACCCATCAGCAGGAGAATCCGCTTGCGCACGTCCAGCCGCCGGGCAGCCGGGTGGAAGTACTCTTCCACCAGGCGCTGCAAGGCCTCGTCGAGACCGAATAGTTCCTTGGCGAAGAAGCGATAACGGCGCGTCCCTCCGACCCCCTCCAGGCCCTCGGACACAATCATGTTATAGATGCGGGAATGGGCGTGCTGGGCCAGGTGGGGGTTCTTGGTGACCAACTCGAAGTACTCGCCGAAGGTCCCTTCCCAGGCCAGTTGCTCCTCGTCTTGGCGGTAGTTCTCCAGGCGCGCCAGGAGATTCATCCCGTGATTGCCCCCTTGTCTCCGGTTCACCCCCATTCTTCCCAAAGGGATGAAGAATATGCTGGCCCTGGATGAATTTAGCGCCCGGGTGCGCAGCCCCGGGCGCCCAGCCTTGCTGCTGGTCAGATCAGTTTGCGGCGGCCGCGACGGTAAGCTCGAAAGTCCTCCAGGTGCTTGGTGATAACGATGGCGCTAAGGGCCGCCGTCCCGATCACGGCCACCGCGCTGCCTTCCCGCCAGACAGCCAGGAAGGGCAGCAGGATCACGGCCACCCCCGCGCCCGTATTGGTGTCGCGCAGGAGAAGGGCGAACAGCAAAAGGGCCGCCAGGCCCCCCACCGCCATCCAGGGGGAGAGAACGAGAAGGGCTCCGGCGGTAGCCGCCAGGCCCTTGCCTCCCCGCAGGCGCAAGAAGACCATGTGGTTGTGGCCCAGAACGGCCATGCAGGCCGCCGCCCAGCCGGCGGCGCTGCCCCAGGCGGAAGCGGTGCCCCAGGCGGGGGGGCTCACCCAGGTGGGAGTGTCCCAGGCTGCTCCGTAGACAAGTCCGAGCTTGGCAGCCAGGACTCCCTTGCCCAGGTCGGCGGCCACGGTCAGCAGGGCCGCCAGCAGCCCCGCCGAGCGCAGGGTGTTGAAACCCCCCACGTGACCGCTCCCCTCCCGGGTGATGTCGGTACCCCGCAGGAGCCTCGCAAAGATGTAGCCGCTGGGGATGGAGCCGATCAGGTACGACCCGGCCAGAATCGCCGTTGCATGGGTCAGGTTGGCAACCGTTGCCGACAAGTCGATACCACCCGCCTCACTCACGGACCACGCCGTCCAGGAGGTCGAACTCGGGGGGCTGGATACATCTCGGCGGCCAGGTCGGAGGGGGTGCGGCTGCTCACCCAGGTCTGGAGCGTGTACCTCATGATCGAGCGGGACTTGGAAGGCCTGGCCACTTCGGTGAAGCCGGCCTTCAGGAACGCTGAGGCCAACCCCATGTAAACCCAGGCGTTGGCGACCGGTTTCCCCAACCTCTGCGGATACCCCTCGATGACCTTGCCGCCCCCGGCGCAGACGTAGTCCACTACCGCCCGTAGAAGGTCGTCGAGACGCTTCAGGGTCCGGGACCGGTCCAGGGCCGGAAAGGCTTCCCGGGGCTCCACCGAGCACCACCCCACCGGTTGACCGTCAGCGTAAGCGATAATCCCCGGGATCTCCCCGGAGGCGACGATTTGCCTGAATGCCTGCTTGTTGGCCTCGCCCCGCTGCCGCGTCCACTCCGAGCGCGCCAGCCTCCACCACATGCACCAGCAGCCCCCGCACGCCCCGCGTTCTCCGAAGAGAGTGACCAGGTCGGGCCAACGCTCAGGGGTGAGGGGGTGGAACTCCAGGGCGGGTAAGGCAACCGGTTGGGATGGCATTTCTCTGCGACCCCCTTTGACTTGCCGGTCCCCGACTTCTTGCCAGTCTTTGACTTCGACGTCGGCGCCCGCCCTCCTGCAGGGGTCAGCCGCCGCCCTGGTTGGCGGCGGCCCCGGGCACGGGGTGCGCCGCCTCGTGGCCCGGGTGAGTCCGATAGGTCAACAACCGCGCCGAGTTCAGCACCACGAAGACCGACGCGGCGTTGTGCACCACCGCCGCCCCCACCGGCGAAAGCCAGCCGGTCGACGCCAGGGTGATCCCCACCGCGTTAACGAAAACCGCGAAGACCCAGATGTTCTGCCGGATGATCCGCAGGGTCCGGCGGCTCAACTCCAGCACCTCGGGAATCACGGTCAGGTCGTCGCCCATCAGGGCGATGGCGGCGGAATCGATGGCCACCTCCGTCCCCGCGGCGCCCATGGCGATGCCCACGTCGGCCAGCGTCAAGGCGAGAGCGTCGTTTACCCCGTCTCCAACCATCGCCACCACGGCACCCCTGGCCTTCAGGTCGGAAACCAGCTTGAGCTTGTCTTCCGGCAGCAGGTTGGCGTAGACCTCGTCGATCCCCACCTTCGTCGCCACCGCCCGGGCGGCGGGAAGGTTGTCCCCCGTCAGCATGACCACCCGTGCCCCGGCTCCCCTGATCCGCGCCACCGCCTCCCCAGCCCTCGTCCGCACCACGTCGGCCACGGCGATGCCGCCGAGGAGCCGGTCACCCTCCGCGACCAGGAGCGCTGTCCGGCCCAGTTTCTCCTGCTCGTCGAGAAACTCCAGGCCCGCGCCGGCGTCGGTCAGGCCGGGTCCCCAAAGATGGCCGGCTCCCTCCAAGAGGCGCCGGTTGCCGACCCGGATCAGGCTTCCCTCGATCTCGGCCTCGACCCCCACCCCTCCCACCTGGTTAAACCCAGTGGCGGTTGGCCGGGAGAGCCCTTCATTCCGCGCCCGGACGGCAATCGCCCGCGCGATGGGATGCTCGGAGCGTTCCTCCGCCGCGGCGGCAAGGGCCAACACCCGGGAGGCAGTGGCAGCCGGGAAGGCGACCACCGCCGCAACCGCGGGGCGGCCCAGGGTCAGGGTGCCGGTCTTGTCGAAAAGCAAGGTGCTCGTTCGCCCGGCCGACTCAAGCACAACTCCTCCCTTGATCATCACCCCACGCCGGGCCGCATTACCGACCGCCGCCACGACCGCGGTCGGGGTCGCCAGCACCAGGGCGCAGGGGCAGGCGATCACCAGCACCGAGATGGCGCGCACCAGGTCATGGGTGGCGAGCCAGACGGCGGCGGAGACGACCAGGATCAGGGGGGTGAAGTAGGCCGCGAACCGGTCCGCGATCCGCTGCGTCCGGCCCTTTCGCTCCTGGGCCTCGTAGACCAGCTCGATGATGCGACCCAGCGCTGTGTCGTCGCCAATCTTGTCCACGGTCACCTCGAGAGCCCCCCACTCGCTGACGGTTCCGGTGAAAACGGGGGCACCGGGTTCTTTCTCGACCGGCATTGATTCGCCGGTTAGGGTCGCCTGGTTGACGGACGCGGTGCCCGCGACGACCTGCCCGTCCACGGGGATGCGCTCGCCTGGCCGGACGAGGACCCGGTCGCCCGGCCGCAGGGTTTCCACCGCCACCACGACCCACTCGCCTCCCCGGCGAACCGAGGCCGTGTCCGGTACCAGGCGGACCAAGTCGCGCACCGCGTTGCGGGTCTTATCCAGCGTCAAGTCTTCGAGAAATTCGCCGCCGATCATCATGAAGGCGACGATGGCGGCGGCTAGGTACGCGCCGACGTAGGCCGAGCCGGCCATGGCGATGACGACCAGGCTGCCGGCGGTGATCCGGCGGGTCTCCAGGGTCGCGATGACGGTGTTGTAGGTGAGGAAGCCCCCGCCCACGAGCATTGGCACCAGGGCGAGGTCGAAACCCAGCAGCCGAGCCTGCCCCGGGATCGCGGCCAGCAGTACCGTCAGCAGCAGAAAACCCGGGAACAGCCACTTCCCCCGACCCTGGTGCCCCCCGCGCCGATTATTGGCTTCAACCATGCCGTGGTGTCCTTCGTGCACAGTACCGCCTCCGGCAAGCTCTTTGACGTTAGCGGAAGCGCCACACCAGGAAAGCGATCACCAGCGCCGCTACGACGGCACCGGCGAACACCTTCTGCCACAGCTCCGCCCCCGGACGCCCCGCGGCGGGCTTGTCACACGACTCGCAGGCCACGGGGTCCGACTCGTGGGGATGCCGGTGGTCGGCTGCAGGCGGGTGATAGTGCGCGTGCTTGGCCGGCTGCTCAAGAATCCCGTGGGGCCCCTCGTGCATCGTGCAATCCTCCCTGGCAGCGTCTCTTCGTCCTGGACTTCCCGTCAGCGCCCGTAGTGAGCCAGGGCGTCCTTCAGCTCCATCAGCAACTCTTTCATTTCTTCGGGCTCGGCGCTGAGGACGCACTGCTCCAGGTGGTCCCGGAGCACCGCCTCCCCCGTCTTGCGCAGGGCCGCCTGGACCGCGCTGATCTGCAGCAGGATGTCCGCACAGGGCTTGCCCTCCTCGGACATCTGCTTGATGGCCCGCACGTGTCCCTCGACGCGCGCCAGCCGGGCGACCACGTCGGACGACTGAGGATGGTGGTGGGCCAACGGCGCTGCACCTCCGTTTTCTGCATCCCCTCCCGGGGGAGGGGATAGAATAAACATAACTCATATCCATAAATCTTGTCAACCTCGGCCCTCGGAGCACGAAGTCATTTCGCA
>JAJYMS010000217.1 GCA_021786825.1 Bacillota bacterium
GGACACCTTCATCGAGTACCACGAGCAGGCGGCGGTGGCCATCGCGGTCGCCCTGACGGACGGGCTGATCGTCCCGGTCCTCCACCGGGCGGAGGCCCGGGGTCTGCTCGAGGTCGCGGCCACCCGGGCCGATCTGGTCCAGCGGGCGCGAGAGAACAAGCTGACCGCCGAGGAACTGCAGGGCGGCACCTTCAGCATCTCCAACCTGGGCCCGATGGGGGTCGATTTCTTCCACGCTTTGCTCAACCCGCCCGAGGCCGGCATCCTGGCGGTCGGCCAGGTCCGCCGGCAGGCGGTCGTAAGGGGGGACGGCATCGCCATCCGGCCTATGGTGGTGCTGGTGCTGACCGTGGACCACCGGCTCATCGACGGGGCCACGGCCGCCGCCTTCCTGGGGGACCTGGCGGGTGCCTTGGAGCGCGGACGCAAACAGGAGGGACCCGAGGATGACTAGGCTGAAGGTCGCGGTCATCTCAGCGTCGGCGGGAAACTGGCCGCTTTACGTTGCCCAGGACAAGGGCTATTTCGCCGCCGAGGGGTTGGAGGTGCAGCTCACCGTCACCCGTTCATCGGTCAAGCACATGGAAGATCTGAAGGCCGGGGGAGTCTATGACCTCGGAATTCAGGCGGCGGACCATATCATCCGAGCGGTCGAGGCGGGGTCCGACCTCTTCATGCTCCTTGGTGTCAGCACCCCGAACCAGAGTCTGATCGTTCGCCCCGACGTCCGGAGCTACGCGGACCTCCGGGGCGGGAAGATCGGGGTGGACGGCCTTGCCACCGGATTTGCCCTCCTGCTCAGGGGTTTGTTGCGGCAGAATGGCCTGCAAGAAGGACGGGACTACGAACTCGTCCAGGTGGGCGGGACGGGCGAGCGCTTCGACGCGGTGCTCGAAGGCGTCGTCGCCGGCGCTTTCCTGGACGGGCCGACCGACCTGGTGGCGGAGTCTCTGGGGTTCCACCGGCTGGGCGGCAACCTCGACTATTTGCCTGAGTATCAGGGGACGGTGGCCGCCACCAGGCGAAGCTGGGCCTGCGACAACGAGGCGGCGGTGCTGAGGTTCATCAGGGCGTACGTGGCTGCCTCGGATTGGCTGCATCAGCGCGAACACCGGGAGGAAGCGTCGGACATCCTGTGCGGCCACCTCCCGGCCGGCCGGGATCTCGCCGCCCAGACCTACGACCGGTACATGCAATCCCGGACCTTCAACTCCCGGGCCCGGTTGAACGTCGCCGGGGTGTCCGCGGCGATAGAGGTCATGGCCGCTACCGGGCAACTGCCGGGGGTACCCGGGGACCCGTCCAGGTACTGCGACCTCAGCCTCTATGAGCGGGCCATGGGAGCGCTTTAACGATGGCCGAACCTTACGGGTATTTCAATCGCCTCCTGCGAGTGAACCTGAGCGAGAGGGCCGTTTCGACCTTCGAACTGCCCCCGGCCTATTGCCGGCAGTACGTGGGCGGCAAGGGCCTGGGCGGCAGGCTGCTTCTTGATCACCGGCTCCACGAGCGCGAACCGCTGGCGCCGGATAACGAGCTAATCATGCTGGTCGGGCCCCTCACCGGTTCTTTGGCGCCGGGGGTGGGCAAAGTGTCGTTTTACAGCCGCTCGCCGCTGACGGGGGGTTACCTCGACTCCACTTGTGGCGGCCGCCTCGCCCACCAGTTTAAATCCTGCGGGTACGACGGGTTGGTTATTACCGGCCGCAGCGATCGCCCCGTATACCTCCGGATCACCGATGGCGGTGTGCACATCGAGGACGCGGCGGATCTGTGGGGCAAGGGGTGCTACGATACCGAGCGGGCGCTGCGCAGGCAATACGGGCATGAGCCGGCGGTCGCGTGCATCGGCCCGGCCGGTGAACAGTTGGTAAAGTTCGCCTCCGTGCACGCCGATTTCTACCACCAGGCGGGTCGCGGAGGCATGGGGGCCCTTTTCGGGTCGCGCAACCTGAAGGCCATGGTGGTCCAGGGCGGGACCCAGGTGCCTTTTTTCCGACCCCGGGAAATGGTGACGGAGCAGTTCCGCCTGATCCGCGAGAACAGGGCCGACCAGAAGGTCGGGTTCCGGATCAGGTACGGGACCCTGAGTACCCTGGACCTGACGCAGCGGTTGGGTTGTACGGTTGCACGCAATTTCACCGACGGGATGACCGACCGTTACGACGGCGACCTGAACCGCGACTTCATCCGGCGCAGTTTCGTAACCCGTAACCTGGCGTGTTACGCCTGCCCCGTGCCCTGCGGGAAAGCAAGCCGGTTCGAGCACCAGGGAGAGGTTCACCGCCTGGGCGGCCCCGAGTACGAAGCCATGTCGCTGATCGGCAGCAACCTGGACGTCCCGGCCCGCGACCTCTTGTATCTCAACTGGCTCTGTGACGACCTGGGGATGGACACGGTCAGTTCGGGGGTGACCCTGAGCCTCGCCACCGAGGCCGTGGAAAGAGGCCACCTGGCCGCCGGGGAATTCGGTTTTGAGCTGAAGTGGGGCGGGACCGCGGAGTTTGCCCGCGCGCTCCGGGCGATCGCTTTCCGGGAGGGGGCGGGCGACTGGTTGGCCGAGGGCAGCAAACGGTTCGCCGAGCTGGCGGGGCTCGACCCCGGCACGGCCATCCACGTCAAGGGTATGGAACTGCCCGGTTACGACCCGCGGGGGACCATCGGGTACGCCCTGGCCTTCGCGGTCGCCGACCGCGGCGGGTGCCACCGGCGCGCCCGGCCGATCTACAAGGAACAAAACGATGACGCCTGTCGCTTTGCCTACGAAGGCAAGGGGGCCCTGGTCCGGCAACTGGAGGACGAGCGCGCCTTTTACCACTCCCTGATCGTGTGCGACTTCGTTCCGTCCGTGTACCCCACCAAGGTTGCGGAGTACGCGGCGATGCTCAACCTGGCGACCGGGTGGGACTTTGACGAAACGGAAGCCCGCTTGGTCGGCGAGCGGGCCCTCAACCAGAACCGCCTGTTCAACCTCCGCTGCGGTTTTGGGCGCGCGGACGACACCCTGCCCGGCCGGTTCTTCAAGGAAAGCCTGCCCCGGGGCCGCTCGGCCGGACGGGTTCTGGAACCGGACAAGTTTCAGCGGATGCTGTCCGATTACTACCAGGCGCGGGGTTGGGACGAAAACGGTGTGCCGACCTCCGAGAAACTGCGGGAGTTGGGGATCGAGGGGGAGGTGACGGCTTGAAGTTGCGGGTCAAGGTGGCCGGTTGTTCGGGCTGCGGCCTTTGTGCCCTCGCCTGCGCTTACGAGCAAGCGGGCATCCTTCAAGCGCGTTACGGGGCGATCCGGGTCCAGGAGGAACTGCCCGAAAGCCTGAAGGTCAGAGTCCGGTTTTGCATTCAGTGCCGTCAAGGCTACTGCATCGAGGCCTGTCCCCGGGAAGCCCTGATTCGGGTTAAGGATGGTCAGGTGGTGCTGGCACCCGACCGGTGCGACTCCTGCCAGGGTCGGTTCCCATGCGTCCCGGCCTGCCGGTTCGGCGGTCTTTTTGTCCACCCCGCGGGGACGCAACCCCTGAAATGCGACCTGTGCGGGGGGGAGCCGCGTTGTGTGGAGGTTTGCCCGGAGCAAGTCATTGCGGTCGGGTAGCGCCATCGGGGGGAAGGTGAGCCATTGCGGGTCAGGGTCGAGTTCATCGCGCCCGCCGGGCTGGTGGAGGGTCGCCAGGACATCGAATTGGAGTTGCCCGCGGGGAGTTCCGTTAGGGACCTGGTCGCGGCGTTGGTCCACCGGCACGGCCCGCAGGCCGGCGGCCTGATCTTGCAGCCGGACGGCCAGACCCCGTACGTGGACTTCATCGTCGGTGGCAGGGTGGTCCCTTACGACCACGCCTTGCGGGACGGTGACGAAGTTGCGGTGCTCCCCCCGATTCACGGGGGTTAGCCGGGAAAACGATTGTCTAACAGGGGGAGGTGAGGTCGCTTTAAATGCACCTGGGCCGTCCGAAAAGCAAAGCTAGAACAGGAGGGACAGTCGTGAGGAAAATCAGGACTCTGCGAATCGTTCCGGTCTCCCTGGTGATCCTGGCACTCTTACTGGCGGGCTGCACGGGGGGGCAGAGCAAGCCCCAGAGTCAACCGGCGCCCAGCGTTCCGCAAGCACCGCCACCGGAGAAGAAACCGTTGCGCCCCTTCACTATCGGGGTACCGGTAAGTCCCCCGAGCATGGTCCACCTGGCTCCTTATATCGCGATGGAGAAGGGTTTCTTCGAAGCGCAAGGCCTGAAGGTTACGAAGGACGACCTGAAGGAGTTTGAGGGCGGTCTGCAGGCGCTGCGCGGCAGTGCGGCCGGCGGGCTGGACGTCGCCGGGACCAGCTCGGATCCCCTGATCATCGCTGCTTCCCAGGGGGGCGGGGTAAAGGCCATTGGCACATACGCCCCCAAGCTGAGCGTGGTGGCGGTGGTGCAGCCGGGCATCAACAAGGTTGAGGACCTGAGGGGGAAGCGCATCGGCATTCAGGAAGTCGGCGGCTTCAACGAAGTGATGGCCCGGGCGGTCCTGGCCACCAAGGGCATGAAGGCTGAGGACGTCCAGTACGTTACCGTAGCCACCTCCGGGCGGGTGCCGGGACTGGTCGCCAACAAGATCGACCTGGCCATCCTGCACATCGACCAGTATTATGCGGCGATGGCCAAGAAGCCCGATTTGCGCGTCTTGGCGAACCTGTGGGACGTCGTCCCGAAGTGGTGGTATTCCGCCTACATGGTGCGGGAGGAGCAGTTGAAGGACCCCGAAGAGCGCCAGGCCCTGGTGGGGTTCATAACGGCCATCATTAAGGCCCAGCGCTTCATGTACAGCAACCGGGACGAGACCATCGCCATCGGGGTTAAGTATACTGGCCAGGACAAGGACGTTGTGACCAAGGCTTACGACGACCTGGCGAAGGGGGGCATCTGGGCGGTTAACGACGGCATGCCGAGGGACATGATCGAGTACACCATCAGCAAGCAGGTCGAAATCGGCTCCATCCCCGCCGACAAGAAGCCGACCTACGAGCAGGTCGTGGACCCTTCCCTGGCGGAAGAAGCGTTGAAGAGGCTGGGTGGCCGCCTGACCGGCGACCCGCGCTGGTACTAGGAGCTAACTCAAACCGGTGGGGCGGGGGCACGAGGACGAACCGTACTCCCGCCTGCATCAGGAGGGATATGCACGTGAACGGAGCCGCCAAGCAGGGCCAGCCGCTGGATAGCACGGTTCAGATCCGGGACGCCACCAAGACCTTTGGGTGTGGGTCGGTGGTGACGTTCCAGGGATTGAACCTGGCAGTGAGAAGAAACGAAGTGCTTTGCCTCGTGGGGCCGAGCGGGTGCGGCAAGACCACCCTGCTCCGGTGCATCAACGGTTTGATTCCCCTCACCTCCGGGAGCATTATTTTCCGCGGGCAAGAGGTTCGCCGGCCGAATCCGGCGATGGCGATGGTGTTCCAGCAGTTCGGCCTGTTCCCGTGGAAAACCGTCTGGCAGAACATCGCCTACCCGCTGAGGCTTCGCCGGATGGCCGGCGGGGAAATCAGGGAGCGGGTGGACCGCTACCTCAAGATGGTGGGGTTGGAGAGCTTCGCCCAAGCCTTCCCGTACCAACTCTCGGGGGGCATGCAGCAGAGGGTGGGCCTGGCGCGCGCCCTTGCCACCACCCCTGACCTGATGCTGATGGATGAGCCCTTCGGCTCGGTGGACGCGCAGACCCGGGAGGTACTGCAGGCTGAGTTGCTCAAGATCACGGAGAAGCAACGACAAACAATGATCTTCATCACCCATAGCATCGACGAGGCCATCGCCCTGGGCGACCGCATCGGGGTGATGAGCGCCCGCCCTTCGAAACTGGTCGAGCTGATCGAGGTGCGAATTCCCAAGCCCCGTGACCTGACTACCATCAGGGCTTTGGCCCGGTACAACGAACTGCGCCAGCACATCTGGGACCTGCTGATGTCCCAGCGCCAGCCTCGCGGGAGGGAAGTGTCTTGAGCGCTGCCCGGGACAACACGATCCGCGTCCTTTCCCTGGTTCTCGTGCTGGGCGTGTGGGAGGTGTGGGGGAGGTCGGTCAACCCGATCCTGTTTACCTACCCGACCGCCATCGCCCGGGCCACGGTGGAACTCTCCGCCAGCGGGGAGCTTTGGCACTACTTGTCCCAAAGCCTGGAGGTGCTGTTCTACGGGGTCCTGACCGGCACGGTCGTGGCGATTCCGCTGGGGGTCTTGACCGCCCGATCCAGGCTCCTGGACAAGGCGACGGAGATGTACGTCAACGCGCTTTACACGACGCCGATGGTCGCGATCGTCCCCCTCCTGGTGCTGTGGTTCGGTTTCGGCATCCAGGCGAAGACCGTGGTCGTATTCCTCTTTACCGTCTTTCCACTGCTGATCAATACTTACCAGGGCGTTAAACACGTCGACTCCAAGCTGCTGGAGGTCGCCCGGTCTTTCTGCTCCACCGAGCGGGAGCTGTGGTTCGACGTGATCCTGCCCTCCGCCCTTCCGTTCATCATCGCCGGCATGCGGCTGGCCCTCGGGCGCGCCCTGGTGGGCATGGTCCTGGCCGAGTTTTACACCTCTATCGCCGGGCTGGGGTATATGATCGTCCGTTACTCCAACACCTTTCAGACCGCCAAGCTCTTCGTCCCCATAGTCGTGCTGATGGCAATGGGGGTGGCGAGTTCGGAAGTCCTGAAACGGTTGGAACGGCGGCTGGCACCCTGGAACCGGCCGATTGAGGAGGAGTAGGAAGGGGGCTGCGGGCGGTGGACAAGGTACGCGTGGCGGCGGTACAGCCGCGGTCCTTCCAGGGAGGCGAGGAGTACCGAAACGCCCTCATGGCGGTCCAGTACATTGAGGAATCCGCGCGAGCGGGGGCGCAACTGGTCTGTTTTCCCGAGGGCTACCCGGGGCCTTACTCCGGCGACCTGCAGAGCGAGGGTCGCCTTCCGGCGACGCCCCTGGAGATGCTCCAGGAACAGGCCCGCAAGTCCAACCTTTTTGTCGTCGCCGGGGCCGTGGAAACCTGCGCGAACCGGTCGGGCTGTTTCCGGCTGGCGGAGAAACTGATTGGCCCCGACGGGGCGATCCTGGGCAACTACTACCGGATGCAGCCCAACCACCCCGTCTTCAACGGCTACCTGATGGGCGGCCGCCTGGACATCGTCCCCGGTGAAGAGTATGTATTGGTGGAAACACCCCTGGGGGTCATCGGCCTGTTGATCTGCTCGGAGTTGTTCGTCCCCGAGTTGTCCCGGGTATTGATGCTCAGGGGTGCGGACATCATCGTCGCCGGAGGCGGGGGGGTGCATTCGATGATCCGGACCCGGCTCATCGATACCTGGCAGGCGGTGGCCCGCGCGCGGGCGGCTGAGAACCTGCTGTACGTGGTGGTCACCCAGAACATCTTTCGCGAGGGCGCGCGGGGCCGTACGTGCATCGCGGGGCCCGAGCAGATGGTCGGCCAGCGGGACGAACCCGGGCTGGTGGTGGGAGACCTGGACATGGACCGCTTGCACTACCTGCGCACCCACTTTTACGACGAGGAACTGCTCTCGCCTCCGCCTGAGGAGTCCGCCGTCTACTACTGCCGGCCCGGCCAAAACCACGACCGCCGGCCTGAACTCTACACCGACCTCACGCGCCCCCAAGCCGACGCCTTCGAATACAAGTACATGGAGAAGGACACGCCCTGGAGGCAGGAGTACGCAAAAATAGAGGCGAGCCCGAAACCGGGGCCGGTGAGGAGTTGAAGCCCGGCGGTCGGGCGGCCTGAAAAGAGGCGGACGGGTTGGACCAGCGTGTCCAAGCGGCCATCGAAAACTGGGCCCCCAGGTTTGTGGCCAACGGCGTGGATTTGAACGTTTTTCGCGCGGTGACGGCGGGCATCGAAGCCTGGGAGCACTGGTGCGCCGCCTGGGCGAAGGCGGCCGGCGTGCACGAGAGCTTGGCCGAACAGGCCCTTGCGGCCGGAGATCCTACGACCGCGGGCGCCCAGTTTCGGCAGGCGGCGGTGACCTATCACTTCGCCAAGTTCCTCTTTGTGAATGACCGGGAGGAAATGAAGGATGCCCACGCCCAGGCCGTGCGTTGTTACGGGAAGGCCTTACCGCTGTTGGACCCGCCCGGGGAGCGGATCGAGGTACCTTACCACGGGACGGTGATGCCGGCGGTCCTGAGAAGGCCTCCCGGGGGCGGTCAACCACCGGTGGTGGTGCTTATACCCGGCCTGGACTCCGCCAAGGAGGAGTTTCACGACCTGGAAAGCTCCTTTCTTGCCCGCGGGCTGGCGACCCTTTCGGTAGACGGCCCCGGCATTGGCGAGAGCGAATACGAAAGCGTCATCGAGCCTTGTTGGGAGAAACCGCTGGGCGCCGTTTTGGACTGGCTCGAGGCCAGACCCGACGTGGACGCCCGGCGCGCAGGCGCCCTGGGCGTGAGTTTGGGGGGAAACTACGCGGCCCGCGCCGCGGCCTTTGAGCGGCGGCTGCGCGCGGCCATCGACCTGGCCGGCCCGTACAGTTTGGGTGCGGCCTGGGAGGCGTTACCCGGCCTGACCAAGGAGGCCTTCCGGATCCGGTCCGGCAGCCGGACGATGGAGGAAGCGCGCAACCGAGCCCGCCGGCTGGACTTGGCGGGAGTGGCGGAGCGCATCAGGTGCCCACTCTTGATCATCCACGGAAGACAGGACCACTTGTTCCCACCGGATCATCCCGAGCGGCTATACCGCGAGGTCCAAGGACCGAGGTCGCTCTGGCTCCTGGAGGGGGGAAACCACGTCTGTAACAACGTCGTTTACCGATGGCGGTTGCAGATGGGCCACTGGATGCAGCAAGCGCTGACCGGATGTTGAACGAGCGTTGAATCCGCCCCAGGTGGGGTCTATGATGGGGCGGGGGCACAAGCACCAGCAGCGAAGGAGCACGTGACATGGCGGCGACCATAAAGGACGTTGCGGAGCGAGCCGGCGTCAACCCCTCGACGGTGTCGAGGGTGATCAACGAAGACCCCAAGCTTTCGATTCGGGATGAGACGCGGCAGCGAATCCTCGATGCCATCCGGGAACTGGATTACCATCCCAACGCGGTTGCCCGAAGCCTCAGGCTCAGGTCCACTCGCACCCTGGGGATGATCATCCCCGACATCACGAATCCCTTTTTCCCCGAGGTGATCAAGGGAGCGGAGGGCGCCGCCGCGGAACGCGGGTTCAGCCTGATGCTCTGCAACACCGACGAAGATCCCGAGAAGGAGAAGGCCTACCTCGACCTGCTGGCCGAAAAAAAGGTGGACGGCTTCCTGATGGCCACGGCGTTCAGTCACGACTCCACGGTGAAATTCCTGAAGGACAAGGGCCATCCCTTTATCCTCGTGAATCGCAGTTCCCGCGACGTTTCGGGGCGCTGCGTGGTGGTGGACGACGTGGATGGCGCCGGAGTGGCCGTAGACCACCTGGCGGACCTGGGGCATACCCGGATTGCCCACGTCGCCGGGGTGCTTTTCACCGAGACGGGCCTAAGCCGCCTGGAGGGCTACCGGTTGACCCTCAACAAGCGGCGGATTCCTTTCGAACCGGATTACATGGTCGAGGGTGGCTTCCGGGAGAAGGACGGCTACCGGGCGACGCGTCGCCTGCTGGGGCTGCCGGTCCCCCCCACCGCTGTTTTCGCGGCCAACGACCTGGTGGCCTTGGGAGCCCTGACCGCGGCGTCGGAGTTGGGGCTGCGGGTTCCCGAAGACCTGTCGATCGTCGGATACAACGACGTGCCGCTGGCGGAAAAGGTTACACCGGCGCTGACCACCATTCACGTACCGCTGTATGACATGGGTTACCTGGCGGCCGAATTGCTGACCAAGCTCATCCAGGGTGAGAAGGTAGCCGAAGACCGGGTGGTGCTGAAGGGGGAACTGGTGGTTCGGCAATCCACCGGGCCGGCCAGGGAGAAAGTCGGCTGAAGGTCTCCCCTGACCCGGCGGCCTCGTAGGCGGCAGCCACCCGCAGGACTGTCGCTTCGTCCAGGGGACGGCCGACGATTTGCAGCCCCACGGGCAGGCCGGCCCGGGTGAAACCGCAGGGCACCGAGGCCGCCGGTTGGCCGGTGACGCTGAAGCCAGAGGTAAGGCGAATCAGGGCCTCCGGCACCGTTTCCCGTGCATCCCCGTAGTCCCAGACCGCCTGCCCGATGATGGGCGCCGGGATGGGCAAGGTCGGCAGCACCACCACGTCCACCCCGGCCATCACCCGCGCCACCTCGCGGCTGAGTTCTCCGCGCAGTCGCTGGGCGGTCAGGTAGTCCTGGGCGAGCACAAACTGGCCCAGTTCGAGCCGCGCCCGCACGTCCGGCCCATAGTCCTTCGCCTGCCGGTTGAGGCTGGGGGAGTGGTACGCCCCCGCCTCGGCCAAGGCGATGATGCGGTTTACCAACATCAACACGTCCGAGGGCGGCAGTAGCACTTCGATCACGGCGGCTCCCAGCGATTCGAGGTCGCGCAGGGCGGAAGTGAAGGCCGCCTTGACCTCCGAATCCACCCGTTTCGCCAGCCAGTCCGCCGGTACGCCCACGCGGGTACCCTGTAAGCCCTCCCGGGCTCCCGCCCGCGCCGAGGCCAGCCAGTCCGCGCCGGGTGCGGCCAGCGTGGTCGGATCGAGGGGATCGGGCCCGGCCAGAACCGAGAGCAGGAACGCGGCGTCCGCTACGGTCCGGGCGAGGGGACCCGGGTGGTCCAGGGACCACGACAGAGGCACCACCCCGTGTTTGCTCACCCGGCCGTAGGTTGGCTTGAGACCGACGATGCCGCAGGCCGCGGCGGGAATGCGAATCGAGCCGCCGGTATCGGTGCCCAGGGCCACCGGCACCACTCCCGCGGCGACGGCGGCGCCGGACCCACCGCTGGATCCACCCGGACTGTGCCCGGGTTTCCAGGGGTTGTGAACCGGCCCGTGGTAGGGGCTGTCGGTGGTGGCCCCGAAAGCGAACTCATGGGTGGCGGTCTTGCCGACCACGATCGCCCCGCTAGCGCGCAACCGGCGCGTGGTGGTGGCGTCTTGCCCCGCGACGTATCCCGCCATCACCCGGGAACCGGCGGTGGTGGGCGCCCCCGCCAGGTGGAAGAGGTCCTTCAGGGCGGTCGGCACGCCGCACAGGGGCGGGAGCGGTCCGCCCCTCATCACTTGCTTTTCGGCCTCTTTCGCCTCTGCCAGGGCGGCCTCCGCCCGGACCCACACGAAGGCGTGCAGGGGTTCATCCGTGGCCTGGAGGCGCTGCAAGGTATCCCTCACCGCTTCAACCGGGCTGATCCGCCGCTCCCGAATGGCGGCGGCCAGTTCCAGGGCGGACCACCGCCCGGTCCCGGACTTGTCCAAGGCCAAGGCGCCGGACGTGGGAGGTGGGGCCGGGGTTCCGCCCACCGGCTTTGCGGCCTGGGCCTCGGCGCTGCCCCCGTACCCGCTGCCTCCGGCCCCCGCCTCGGCCATCGGTTGCCAGACGGGTGCTCCCTGTTGGGGTTCGCCGGCGTAGGCCGGGTTGGCCGGGTCAAAGCTGATGGCCGGAGTCAACGCCTGCAACCGGGCTGGATCCAACGACCGCACCCGCGCCAACAGGGCGGCGAGCCGGTCGGCTGTCTCAGCCAACACTGCTTCCTCGAGGTTGACCCGCCCGAGCAGGACCTGGGCCGCCGACCGCAAGAACTCACTGTCCACGATGGCACCGCCTTCGGCGAAATAGGGCGCTTTCGGCCTGCGCCCATCAAGAACAATCTCCGGTCCCCGATCCCTTCTCACTATTCGACCAGGCGGGGGACTACCCCTTTACGACCGGACCTTCTACCCAATCTTGCCGGGAATGAAGGATATTGGAGAAGGTTGTCGTATTTTGGCAGGCAGGATCGGATTGTGGTTGTTGGGGAGTGAAGATCGGTGTTTCCGCAACGCCTGTTTGCCGTCGCGGTTCTGCTCGCGTTGACCCTGACGGGTTGCGCCACCACTGGACTGCGAACTGAGTCTGTTGCCGTCTCGCGGTCCGAGCCGCGGCTGCGAATTTCGGGTTCCGGAACGGTGCTGCCGCTGGTGGAGAAGCTCGTGGAGGCGTATCGGCGCGAGAACCCCGCGGCCCAATTCGGCTTTGAGGCGGGGACGAATTCGGGAGGCGCCATCAGGGGCGTTGTCCAGGGGACCTTCGACATGGCGGTGGTCAATCGTCGGCTCGAGGCGGCCGAGGCCAGCGAACCCCTGGAATACAGCGCTTTTGCCAGGGACGCGCTGGTATTCGCGGTACACCGGTCCGATCCGCCGGAGGGTCTGACCTCCGCCCAGATCCGCGACGTCTACGGCGGGAGCGTCACCGACTGGCGACAACTGGGCGGTACGACGGGTCCGATCATGGTCCTGGACCGCGACAAGGATGAATCCGCCCGCAAACTGGTCCTTGTGCCATTGCTCGCCGGGCGTCCGGTCCGGGCCCGGACCGTCACCCTTTCAACCGCGCGCGACATGCTGGCGGCCCTGAACGACACACCCGACTCGCTGGGTTACACTCCCCTGGGCTTGTTCCGGATTCAGCAACCGCGCAATGTGCGAGTCCTGTCCCTAGACGGGGTGAAGCCCGGCCCGGAGGAGATCGCGCGGGGGACGTACCCCTGGCAACTGACCCTCGGCCTGGTGACCCAGCGGGAAGTCCCGGCGGCCGCCCGGCGTTTCCTTGACTTCGTCCGCGGGCCGGGGGGGCGCAAGGTACTGGCGGATTACGGCTACGCCCCACCGGGGGATTAAGCCGGGACCCCGCGGCTGCGTGCCCCGGACCGATGAGGTGGCCGGGGGGAGCGGTGCCGGAAGCAGAATCCGGCGGGGGATGGAAGTGATGGTAAGCAGGTACATCGAGGACTCCAGGCTGTACCAAGGCCGCTCCAGGGAGGGATACTGGGCGCGTACCGCCGCCCGGAAATTGTACCAGCGCTCCTCGTCTCCCATCATTCGGCCGGCCAAGGCGATCATGACCCAGGGATGCGGGTCGGGTTTGTGCAACTGGTCCCACTGCGGGAACCATTGGTTAAAAGCCTGGTAAGCGGCGGTCGCCTCGCCGCCGCCCGGCGGCCATAATCCGGCGAGAATGGGGTAAAGCTGAGCGACGGCGTCCGGGTACCAGCGCCTTGGGTCGGCGGGGAAAGCCTTCCCCTGGTCGTCGACCGCCCAGGCCAGCAATGGGTACTCCCCCTGGCGACCCCGGCGAGGCCAGCTCAAAAGCGCCTGTTGCAGGCGGGTGGCCGCCTGGGCGAACCGTTCGGCCCGAGCCGGGTGGCCGGCCGCTTGTTGGACCCACGCCCAGTCGCTCAGACCCTGGTAAGTTTCGCAGTTGTCCATGAGGTACTTGATGGGCAGGTTCTTGCCGACGAAGGTCAGGCCATCCGTGGCTTGAAGACCCAGCAACAACTCAGCGACGCGGTCGAAGCGCTCAACCTCCCGCCAGTAGAGGTCCCAGTCGCCGGTCAATTGAAGGTAACGCCGGACCAGCGTCAGGAAGACGGCACCGGTAGAATCGGCGGAATCGTAGCCGTTGGTCGGGACCTCGGTGTAACGCCGCCCGTCAGGTCCCCAGAAGACGGCATAGTCGTCGATGCTGCCATAGAGCCCGTAGACGTCCGGGAGGTTGAGGTGAACCAGGTACCACTCGATGTAACGTCGGACCGCCGGGCGGTCCGACGCAAAGCGGAGCAGCGCGAGGCCGGTGTAGTTGGCGAAGTAAGGGATCACGCGGGTGCGGGAGCGATCGAAGGCCAGGGCTCCCGACGGCAGTTGGGTGGACCGGAGGTACTCAAGGTGCAGCAGGGCGTCCGGGTCGGGCTGGGTCGCGAACCGACACAGGGGGTAGAGCGCCAGTGCACCGGCTGCCAGGAGCGCGGCCGCCACCAACAATTTGCGCGCGTTCATGCTAAAAACTATGCGTTGGAGGTGGCGGCATGCGCGCAACAGAAGGAGTTTATGGAACGAGGTCGAAGAACTCGTTGATAAAATCGGACGGGCCACAGGATACTAGGGTTGTCCTCGCGGCCGGTCACCAGAAGCGGCCTACGGTCAAAAGGGGATGACGGGGATCTGGACGGTTATCTACATCGCGCCCAACCGGGTTACGGCGGAGATGTTGAAAGAAGCCCTCGGCAAGGAGGGGTTTCTCGTACAGCTTCGCACCAGTGGCCTGCCGACCGGTGACCTTACGCCGGTGGAAGTGCTGGTACCCGCGTCAGAGGCCAACGACGCGCACGAAATTTTGACCGGCGTGCTCGGGAGGTAGGACAGACGAAGCGGATAGCCGTGCTGACCAGCGGCGGTGACGCGCCGGGCATGAACGCTGCAATCCGGGCCATCGTTCGCAAGGGAATTTCAGTTGGTCTCGAGGTGCTGGGTGTCCAACGTGGTTACGCCGGCCTGATCGGGGCCGACTTTTTACAAATGGGGCTCTCTTCGGTAGCCGACGTGATCCAGCGCGGCGGCACCGTCCTGCACACCGCCCGCAGCGAGGAGTTTCGCGCCCCGGAGGGGCGGGCCAGAGCGGTCGAGAACCTGCGCCGCCACGGCGTGGAGGGGCTGATCATCGTCGGCGGGGACGGCTCTTTCCGCGGCGCCCAGGCCCTCGGTGCGGCGGGGGTGGCGGCCGTCGCCATCCCGGGATCCATCGATAACGATATCTACGGCACCGAGCTCTCGATCGGCTTTGACACGGCGGTCAACAACGTCGTCGAGGCCATCAACAAGATCCGCGACACCGCCAGTTCCCACGAGCGGACCTTCGTGATCGAGGTGATGGGACGCGACACCGGTTTCATCGCCCTTTACGCCGGGCTGGCGGGTGGCGCCGAGTCGATCCTGATTCCGGAGGTCCCCTTCAGTCTGGATGAGGTCTGCGACCGTCTGGTGCGGGGCCGGGATCGCGGCAAGCGGCACAGCCTAATCCTGGTCGCCGAAGGGGTCGGCTCCGGCATCGCTGTCGGCGAGGAAATCCGCCGCCGGACCGGCTTCGAGACGCGCGTGACGGTGCTCGGGCACCTGCAGCGCGGCGGATCGCCCACCGCCACCGACCGTTACATCGCTTCGCTGATGGGCGCCCGGGCAGTGGAGTTGCTGGTGGAGGGCCGGCCGGGAAAGATGGTCGGGATGGCCGGGGGGGGCGTCGTGGAGCGCGACCTGACAGAGGTCATCGGCCGCAAGAAGGAGTTCGACCCGGCGCTGTACCAGCTGGCCTTGACCCTGTCGGTCTAGCGAGGCAACGGAGAAAGGACGTCAGGCATGCGCAAGACGAAGATCGTCGCGACCATCGGACCGGCCAGCGCGGGAAGGGAGGTGCTGGCGGCGCTGTTCGAGGCGGGGGTCGACGTGGCCCGGCTGAACCTATCTCACGGGGAGCCGGACCTGCATGTGGCCCGCTGCGAGCAGATCCGGGAGACCACCCGCCGGCTGGGGAGACAAGCGGCGGTGATGTTCGATCTGAAGGGCCCGGAGATCCGTATCGGCACCTTCCCGGGGGGCCAGGTCGAGCTGCGGGAGGGCGGTTTCTTCACCTTTACGACCCGGCCCGGAGTGGGGAGCGTCGAGGCTGTCTCCGTTGGCCACCCCGGGCTCACCCGTGACGTAAAGCCCGGTTTCACCCTGCTGCTGGACGACGGCAACCTGGTGCTGGAGGCCGTGGAGGTGACCGAGGCGGAGGTGCGCTGCCGGGTGATTGCCGGCGGGGTGCTCGCGGACCGCAAGAAGATCAACCTTCCCGGACACACCGTGAGTCTGCCCGCCGTCTCCGACAAGGATGCGCGGGACATTCGCCTGGCCGCGTCCCTCGGGGTGGACTTCATCGCCGTCTCCTTCACCCGCCGGGCCGCCGACGTGTTGGACGTGCGGCGAATCCTGGAGGAGCACGGGAGCCGGGCCCGCTTGATCGCCAAGATCGAGAGCGCGGAGGGCCTCCAGAACCTGGAGGAGATCCTCAAGGTTGCGGATGGCCTGATGGTGGCCCGGGGCGACCTGGGCGTCGAGGTTCCCACCGAGGACATCCCCCTGCACCAGAAGCGGATGATCGCCCGTTGCAACGCCGCCGGCAAGCCGGTGATCACCGCGACGCAGATGCTGGAATCGATGGTCCGCCTCCCCCGGCCGACCCGGGCGGAGGCCTCGGATGTCGCCAACGCCATCCTTGACGGCACCGACGCGGTGATGCTGTCGGCCGAGACGGCCGCCGGCAAATACCCGGTGGAAGCGGTGCGGATGATGGCCCGGATCGCCGAGCGGACCGAGGCGTCCCTGGATTACCGGGGCCTGCTGCTGAAGGGGGGAGCGGCCCCGCAGCGCACGGTGACCGATGCCATCAGCCACGCCACGGTCACCACGGCCATGGACCTGGGCGCGTCGGCGATTCTCACCTCCACCCACTCCGGCCACACGGCCCGGATGGTAGCCAAGTACCGCCCGGCCGCCCCGGTGGTGGCGATTACCCCGGACGAGTCGGTCGCCCGCTGGTTGGCCGCGGTCTGGGGGGTATTTCCAGTGGTGGAACGGGAGACGGCGAGCACTGACGAGATGATCGACCTGGCCGTGCAAAGCGCCCTGCGGTCCGGCCTGGTGAAGAGCGGTGACCTGGTGGTGATCACCGCCGGCGTCCCGGCCGGGGTTCCCGGCACCACCAACCTGCTCAAGGTGCATACGGTGGGGGACGTGCTGGTGCGGGGCACCGGAATCGGCGGCCGTTCCGTCTCGGGCCGGGCGGTGGTGGCCCGAACCGTGCGGGAAGCCGAGGCTGGGTTCGAAGCCGGAGGTATTCTGGTCACAACGGCTACCGATCGTGAGTTCGTACCCCTGATGGAGAAGGCGGTGGCCATCGTGACCGAGGAAGCGGGCCTCACCTCCCACGCCGCGGTGGTCGGCCTGAGCCTCGGTATCCCGGTGGTGGTCGGAGCGGAAGGGGCCACCGGGAAGGTGGCCAACGGTTCGGTAATCACTGTCGACGCCGCTCGCGGCCTCATCTATCGCGGACATGCCCGCGCCCTATAAGTGATACCCCTCACAGGTATGGCGTTTCCATATGCTATAATGAGGCAGTGGTTGGCCCTGGAGGGGGAGAAAGATGCAGATCACCGGAGATACTTTGATCGGGCAGGTGCTGGAGTGCTACCCCGCCCTGCTGGACATCTTTGAGCGCTACGGGTTGCCGTGCGCCGCCTGCCTCGCCTACTCCGTGGAGCCGATCGGGATCGGCGCGCGCCGCCACGGCGCCCGGACCGCCGAGTTGCTCGCTGAACTCAACCGGCGGGTCGGCGAACTGGAGCGGATGGCGGAGACCGCCGGGGAAGGGCCGTGAACCAGGTGAACAGGTCTCCTGTAGGTACCGATTTCCTGCGGGGCGTCGACCTCTTCACCGGTTTCTCGGATGAGGATCTGCGGAAGATTGCGGCCATCGTCCACTCCCGGCGCTACCGCAAGAACAGCGTGATCTTCCTCGAGGGCGATCCGGGCGAGGCGGTCTACTTCGTCCGCGCGGGTCGGGTCAAGGTGTACAAGTCGGCTCCCGACGGGCGCGAGCACATCTGCGAGATCTGGGAGCCGGGCGAGGCCTTTGCCCTGGTGGTATTGCTCGACCACGGCGCTTATCCGGCTTCGGCAGAGGCGCTGGAGGAAAGCGA
>JAJYMS010000273.1 GCA_021786825.1 Bacillota bacterium
GTCCTCCCTTCGGGGAGATGTGGTGTCTTCGATCAACACCTGACTTTCCTACCGCCTATCGATTTTCCTCCACACTTCTTACTCTAGAGCCCGGCAGCTATTGACAGTGCCCCACCCCCTTGCTATTCTGTAACCAATCCAGCACCCAAAGGCGATGACCGGGAACAGTACCCGCGCCCACGGCGCCCAGAGAGCCAGCCCACGGTTGCAAGGCTGGCCGCCGAAACGCGGCGAACCCGCCCCCGAGCCGCAGGCGATGAGCCTCGCCGGGCCACCCGGCCCGTTAGCAGCGGGATGGTGTCGCTCCCTCCGGAGCCGCACCTGGCAAGGGGTTCCGGAGCGATCCGGGTCCAACGAAGGTGGTACCGCGAAAGCCATTTCGCCCTTCCGGCGGAATGGCTTTATTGTCGGCAGGGGGGTCAGACCTTGAACTTCAGCCAGGCACGCCGGATCGTCATCAAGGTGGGTACCTCCACCCTGACCGGCGGCAGGGAACAGCTCGACCAGGAGCGGATCAGCGACCTGGTCGAACAGCTAGCCGAACTGCACTACCAGGGCCGGGAGGTCGTGCTGGTAAGTTCGGGAGCCATCCGGGCGGGCCTTGCCAGAGTCGGCCAGAGCCTCTTTGCTCCCGGGGCCGAGCCCGCCCGGCGCGCTCACGCGTCGCCTTCGGTGCCGCAGAAACAGGCCCTGGCCTCGATCGGGCAAGGCATTCTGCTGCAGAGCTACGAGAAGCTCTTCGCCGCCCACGGGATCACCATCGCCCAGGTCCTGCTCACCCGCTACGACTTCCGCTCCCCGCAGCACCGCGCCGCCTGCGCCCAGACCTTCAGCCACCTCCTGCGGTGGCGCGTTATCCCGGTGGTGAATGAAAACGACGCGGTCGCCTCCGACGAGATTCGCGTGGGCGATAACGACACCCTCTCGGCGATGGTCGCCGCCCTGCTCCAGGCCCACCTGCTGATCCTGCTGACCGACACCGAGGGGTTGTACACGGCCGACCCGCGGCTGGCGGATGACGCCCAACTGATCCCGGTGGTCGATCAAATCACGCCCCGGATCGCCCGAGCGGCGGGGGGAGCAGGCAGCGACGGGGGCACCGGGGGGATGGTCACCAAGCTTAAAGCCGCCCGCCTGGCAACCGCCGAGGGGGTCCCGGTGGTGGTGGCCAACGGCAGCCGCCCGGCGATCCTGCCTGCGGTGCTGGGGCCCGAGGCCGTCGGGACGGTCTTTCTGCCCCGTCCCCGCAAGAAAGTCCAAGGGAATAACAAAGGTACCGCCGGGGTTTGCCCTCCCCCGGTGGCGGCCAGAGGGAGGTACGAGCGATGAGCGCGGTGCTGGAACAGGTCAAGCGCGCCCGCCAGGCAGGCCGCAAGCTGGCGGTGGCTTCCACCGGGCTGAAGAACCGGGCTCTGGAGACGATGGCCCAGGTTCTTGCGGACCGCTCGGGGCCGATTCTGGAGGCCAACGCCGGGGACGTGCGGCGGGCGGCCCAGGCCGGGATGCCGGGGCCGATGCAGCAGCGGCTGGGCCTCTCCGAGGCCAAGCTGCGGGCGGCGGCGGCGGGGCTGCGCCAACTGATCGAACTGCCCGACCCGATCGGCGAGGTGATGGCTCGCTGGCAGCGGCCCAACGGACTGGTCATCGAACAGGTGCGGGTTCCCATGGGCGTCATTGGGATCATTTACGAATCCCGTCCCAACGTCACCGTCGACGCCGCGTCCCTCTGCCTCAAGGCGGGCAGCGCCGCCGTCCTGCGGGGCGGCCGGGAAGCCCTGGCCTCCAACCAGGCGATCGTGGCCGCACTCCAGGAGGCCCTGGCGACGGTGGAGCTGCCGGTAGACGCCGTCCAGTTGGTGGCCGATCCCAGCCGGGAGGCGGCCCGCGAACTGATGACCCTGCACGGGGAATTGGACCTGCTGATCCCGCGCGGCGGCGCCGGGTTGATCCAGACCGTGGTGCGCGAGGCGAGCGTGCCGGTCATCGAGACCGGAGTGGGCAATTGCCACGTCTACGTTGACCGGGCGGCCGACCTGGCGATGGCGGTCCACGTGACCGTGAACGCCAAGGTCTCCAACCCGGCCGTCTGCAACGCCGCCGAGACCCTCTTGGTGCACCGCGACGTGGCCCCCTCCTTCCTGCCCCGGGTGGCGGCCGAGCTAGGGGCGGCCGGCGTGGTCCTGCGGGGCTGCCCCCGGACCCGCGAACTGGTGCCCCAGGCGGAGGCCGCCGAGGAGGCCGACTGGGAGACCGAGTACCTGGACCTGATCATGGCCGTGAAGGTCGTCGACTCCCTGGAGGAGGCCATCGAGCACATCAACCGGTACGGCACCATGCACTCGGAGGCCATCATCACCGGGGACGCCCAGGCGGCCGGGACGTTCCTGGCCGAGGTCGACGCCGCGACCGTCTACCACAACGCCTCCACCCGCTTTACCGACGGGTTCGAATTCGGCTTCGGGGCGGAGATCGGCATCAGCACCCAGAAGCTCCACGCCCGGGGGCCGATGGGGCTGAAGGAGATCTGTTCGTACAAGTACCGCGTCAGCGGGGACGGACAGGTTCGCGGCTGAAAGCAAGAAGCCGGGCCGGTGGCGACCAGGCTGCCGCCGGACGCCAAGGGGGGCCGGATCGATCCGGCCCCCCTGCCATACCGCTCACTCGCCACCGCGGACCCTACCTGGTCAACCAGCCGGCCAGGCTATACGCCCCCGGCCCGGTCAGAGCAACGGCTACGGCACCCGCGATGATCAGGAGGTTCATTTCGTAACCGCCGTTCTGGCTCCAGAATCCCTTCGGCCCGTGGACCTTGAAGATAGCGACCAGCATGGTGGCGGTGATCAGGCCTGCCGCCATCACCGTCCCCAGGCCCGCCGCAAAGAGCAGTCCTCCGGCGAACTCGGCCAGCCCCGCCAGGGCGGCCATGACCTTACCCGGTTTGATGCCCACCGATTCCATCCACCCGCCGGTTCCCGCGATTCCATACCCTCCGAACCAGCCGAAGAGCTTCTGGGACCCGTGGGCGGCGAAGGCAACGCCAAGCACCAGACGAAGTACGAGTAGACCGAGATCAGTCACGCGTTCCTCTCCCTTCCTTTGAGCTATTCACTTACTATTATGAAGC
>JAJYMS010000220.1 GCA_021786825.1 Bacillota bacterium
TCCTTGTTGTCATCGGTACGAAAGGGGGCGTCAGACCTGCAAGAAGCTGTCGGCTTGCTGATAAACGCCATCCTATTGGCGGGCCTTTACGCCATCATGTCCTACGGCCTGGCCCTGATCTACGGAGTGCAGAAGTTGATCAACCTGGCGCACGCCGGGGTGATCATGCTCGCCGCCTACGCGGCCTATACCCTGAACCAGGCCCTCGGACTGGATCCGATCCTGACGGCCGTGCCGGTGATGGTCATCTTCTTCCTGCTGGGCATGGTCTTGCACTGGCTCTTGATCCGGCGCATCCCCGAGTCGGCCGGCCCGGCCGTCTCCTCGCTGCTGCTTTTGTTCGGCGTGTGGCTGGTGATGCAGAACTTCGCCTACTGGGTCTGGCAGGGTGACGATCGCTCGATTATGACTGGGTACACCTTCAGCAGCGTTCATCCGCTCGGCGTCACGGTACCCGTGCCCCGCCTGCTCGTCTTCGTGATCGCCGTCGTGGCTCTCCTCCTGCTCAGCCTGGTGGTCAACCGGACCTACCTGGGAAAGGCCATCCGTGCCGTCTCCCAGAACCGCTCGGCGGCTTTGCTGAGCGGAGTCAACGCCCAGCGCATCGCCATGATCTCCTTCGGGCTGGGGATCGCCCTGGCGGCCCTGGGCGGCAACCTGGCCACGATGATCTACTCCTTCAACCCGGATTTCGGCCGCGGTTTCCTGTTGAAGGCTTTCTGCATCATCGTCCTCGGGGGCATGGAAAGCTTCGTGGGGGTGGCCCTGGGCGCCTTCGTCCTGGCAATCGTGGAGACTTACAGCGTGCTCTTCATCCCCGCCCGTTTTCAGGATGTAATCGCCTTCAGCCTGTTGGTGATCGTGCTGGTGATCATGCCCACCGGGCTGGTGGGCTTGTTCGAACGCAGGGGGGTGGCACGGTGAAGGCCTGGTTCTGGCGAATCCTGGGCGTGACCGTGCTGCTCTATCTGGCGGTCGGTCCCCTGGTGGGCATGGAACGCTCGACGACATCGACCATGTGGTATATCTTCTTCTACGCCACCCTGGCCAGCGCCTGGAACATCCTCGGCGGATTCGCCGGACAGGTCTCCTTTGGTTACTCCGCCTTTGTCGGCCTCGGCGCGTACACGACCGGTTTGCTCTGGCTCGCCGGCTGGAACCCCTATCTGACCTTGCCCCTGGCGGGGCTGACAGCCGCCGCGTTCTCGGCCGTCGTGGGCTACCCGACCTTCCGGTTGCGCGGCCCCTTCTTCACCATCGCCACGATCGGCGTTTCCGAAGTGATGCGCGTGCTGATGCTGGGCATGGAGTGGACAGGGGGCTCCAGCGGCAAGACCCTGCCCACGCCCAAGGTCTTCTCCGACCTTCCCAACTACTATAGCGGCCTGACCCTGGCGGTGGCGACCCTCCTGGTGGTGTGGTTGATCCAGCGTTCGCGCTTCGGCCTGGCGCTGGCCAGCATCAAGCAGGACATCGACGCGGCCGAGTCCCTCGGCGTCAACGCCACCTGGTACAAGCTGGCGGCTCACGGGGTTTCCGCCTTCATCGCGGGAGTCGCCGGGGGCCTGTACGCCCAGCAGATCTACTTCATCGATCCCAACGCCGTTTTTGCTTTCAATCTGAGCCTTTCCATGGTGCTGATGCCGGTGATCGGGGGCATCGGGACCTTCTGGGGGCCGGTGATCGGCGGAGTCATCTTCAGCTACATCCAGCAGGAGGTGCTGGCGACCTTCAAGGACTTCCACCTGCTGGTCTACGGCATGTTGCTCATCCTGATCATGATGTTTGAGCCCCTGGGCCTGATCGGGCTTTACAACCGTCTGAGGCGCCTCGGGCGCCGGCAGGCGCCCCGGGCGGCGACGAGCGAGGTGACCGGGCGATGAAGATCCTCGAGTCCAATGGAGTAACCCGCCGGTTCGGCGGGCTGGTTGCCCTCTCGAACGTCAGTTTCCAGGTGCGGCAGGGGGAGATCTTCGGCGTCATCGGCCCCAACGGAGCGGGCAAGACGACCCTCTTCTCGGTAATGGTCGGCGCCCTTCGCCCTTCGGCCGGCGAGTTGCGCTTCAAGGGAAAGCCGGTCTCCGGTTTGCTTCCCAACCAGGTCTGCCGGGAGGGGATCTGCCGCACCCATCAGATCGTCCGCCCCTTCCGGGAAATGACGGTCCGGGACAATGTGGCGGTAGGGGCCAGTTTCGGTCGGCGGGGGCGGTCCGGGCCGGTGGCGGCCCGTATCGACCGGGTCCTGAAGCTGGTGGGACTGGAGCAAAAAGCCGACTACCGAGCCGGCAGCCTGACCATCGGGGAACTGAAGCGGCTGGAGATCGCCCGGGCCCTGGCCACCGAACCGGAGGTGCTCCTGCTGGACGAGGTGATGGGAGGACTCAACCCCACCGAAATCAACCAGACCATGGACCTGGTCCGGGAGTTGCGGCGGTCGGGCCTGACCATGCTCCTCATCGAGCACCACATGCGGGCGGTGATGGGCGTGTCGGACCGGATCATGGTCCTGCACCACGGGGAGAAGATCGCCGAGGGTTCACCGCAGGAGATCACCCGCGATCCCAAGGTGATCGACGCCTACCTTGGAGAGCACCATCAGGCCGTTGCGCCCGCGGAGAAGGAGTGACGCCATGCTGGAGGTATCGGGCATCGACGTTTATTACGGAGAGGTACAGGCCATCTGGGACCTCTCCTTCGAGGTGCGCGAGGGAGAGATCGTGACCTTGATTGGAAGCAACGGGGCGGGCAAGTCGACCACGCTGAAGGCGGTGACGGGCCTCCTGCATCCCCGGCGGGGAACCATCACCTTCCTGGACGAACGGATCGACCGGGAGGAGCCCTACAACGTGGTCAGCCGGGGGATCTCCCTGGTTCCCGAGGGACGGCAGCTCTGGCCGGGAATGACAGTGCTGGAGAACCTGGAGATGGGCGCTTACGCCTCCCAGGCCCGCCGGGTGCGCGAGCAAAGCCTGAAGCGGGTGTTCGATCTCTTTCCCCGCCTCCACGAACGGCGCTACCAGAAGGCCGGCACCCTTTCGGGAGGGGAGCAGCAGATGTGCGCCATCGGCCGCGGCCTGATGTCGCGGCCGAAGCTTCTGGCCTTTGACGAGCCTTCCCTGGGCCTGGCCCCCAAGCTGGTCGCGGATGTCTTCCGGGTCATCCAGGAGATCAAGCGCCTGGGGGTGACCGTGCTCCTGGTGGAACAAAACGTTCACTACGCCCTGGAGGTCTCCGACCGCGCCTACGTGCTGGAGACGGGACGCATCGGCATGTCGGGGACAGGGGCGGGCCTGTTGCAGGATCCCCGCGTGCAGGCGGCCTACCTGGGGGTTTCCTAGGGCGCGAGGTTAGGGCATGCTAAGCCACGGGTTCCACAACGGTACCTGGAGGCTGGCTATGCTGCTTTTTTTGAGCGCGGTGGGGCCGGCGGTGGCGATGGCGGTCTGGGTGTACCTGAAGGACCGCCGGGAACCGGAGCCGGTCCCCTTCCTGTTGCGTTGCTTCGCCTACGGGATGCTGGCGGTCATCCCGGCCGCCGTGCTGGAGAGCCTCGCCCTCGGTTCAGCGGGCTCCCTGGCGCGCCAGGGCACGGATCTGGGACGGGCCTTCGCCGCCTTTGGGGTGGCCGGGCTGGTGCAAGAAGGGCTCAAATTCCTGGTTCTGCTCCTGCTCATCTACCGGGCGCCGTCCTTCACCGAACCGCTGGATGGTGTCGTCTACGCGACCTTCGTGGGGCTAGGCTTTGCCACCGTGGAGAACCTGGAGTACGTGACCCGGGGAGGGTACGCGGTAGCCGTGTCCAGGGCGATTTTCTCCGTGCCCGGACATGGGTTTTTGGGCGTCATCATGGGCTACTACCTGGGGCGTGCCCGGTTCGCGGCGACGGGGGCGGGACTGTACCTCCGGCGGGCCTTCGCCATCCCGTGGCTGCTCCACGGAACCTACGACTTCTTCGCTCTCGGCCGCTTCGAGAACAGCGGCCTGGCCTGGGGCTTCTTGGCCGTGGTGGCGGTCACCTGGGTGGTGGCCCTGGCGCGGTTGCGGGCGCTGGTGGCGGTGTCGCGGCGCGATTCCGGCCCTCACCGCGGCTGAAACCGGACCTCCTCGTCACCGATCAGGAGTCGGCGGATGGCGGAGTTGCCGAAGCGGTCGACGGCGACCTCGGCGCTCAGGCGGCCCCTGGCGCCCGGCGCCTCCAGCTCCGGCGCCCGGCCCTCGGGGACGTAAAAGGACTCCAGTCCGTACTCCAACCCAATCCCCTGGGCACCGGCGTAGATGACCCTTGCCTTCAACGCGACCTCGTCCGGGCCCGTCGGGGGACGCGCTGGGCTCACCGCTACCGCCTGCCAGAAGGGATTGCCCCGCCGCAGCACGACGTAGACGCTCTGGTTGGGGCGCAGGGTGCTCCCGCCCGAAGGGAGAAGGGTTGCCTCGAGACGCGAGACGTCGTACCCAAGCCGCGCGTAATCCCCCCGGAAGGCGTCCCAGGGATCCACGGGCGCAACCTTCAGCAGGATGGGGGTGCCGGTCTGCAGGGTATAGGCTTTGACGCCGATCACGCCCGACAGCAGGAGCAGTTGAAGGCCCAGGGCCGCCCCGAATAGCCATCCCCGCCTCATCGCCGGCCACCTCCCGCGGAGACCCGGTCTCCGAACTGCCCCACCAGGCGCCGCCGGCCGCGCTCCAGCAGCGCGCCTCCCGCCAGCAGGAGGGCGCCGCCGGCGACGAAAAAGAGGGAGCGGTCGAGCATCGTCCAGAACACGTCCACGTACCGCGTGATCAGGTCGACCACGAAGGCCACCAGGGCCAGGTTGATCAGGTGGGGCCGGCCATGCCGGTAGCCGAAGGCCAGCAGCCCCACGACGGCAAGAAAGAGCAACGCGTTGAAGCAGACCAGCAGCCATGGCTCCCTGGTCGGCGACCAAGCCAGGGCGGCGGAGGCCAACAGGACCGGGATGGGCAGGGCCTCGGTCAGCGCGCCCCTGACCACCCGGCGCCGGCCCGCCAGGTGAGCCGCCGCCAGGGCGGCCACGGCCAGCACGACCACGGCCGCCAGGGGGGGGTTCACCAGCCGGGTCAGGCCCAGCCCCGGCGAGGCCGGGGCAAGGACCGGCGCCGGGTAGCGAAAGGTCAGGCCGTATAGCCCGCCCAACGTGGCAAGGGCCCCGACCCAGAGGTAGGGCAACCCCAAGGGCCGGGTGCGGTCGGAGACGTCGTGCCACAGGCCGAAGGCGAACCAGGCCGTCCCCGCGACGATCAGGGTACCCATGCCGAGGGGCGGCGCGCCGCGCCCTCCCCAGTTGATCACGTTCAGGGTGAGCCAGCCGGTGACTCCCGCCAGGTTAAGGCCCACCGATACCCCGCAGTGCAAGCGGTAGGCCAGCGCCAGGGCCACCGCGGCCAGGGCGGGGTAGAGGTAGTTGGGCGCGCCGAAGCCGACCTGCTCCGAGGCCGTCCAGGCGACCAACAGGCCCGTGGCGAGGATCAGCACCGGTTTGTGCCGGAGGGCCGCGGCCATGGCGAGGGTCCCCAGCGCCCACAGGAGCAGGCCGGTGGGGAAGTGGGCGCTGATGTTATAGATCTGGGCGACCAGCCAGATACCCGCGCCAAAGAGCAGGCAACCCAAGAAGACCAGGGCCTGGCCGAGGCGGGGGTAGGTGCCCCGGGCATGCCCAAGGTAATACCCGAGGAGATGGCTGGCGACAATGGAGCCATAAACGCTCGCCAGCTTGACGAAGGGCGGGATGCTCCGCCAGTTGGCGGCGAAGAAGAGAACCACTCCGGCGCCCACCAGCAGGCTTCCCAGGATGGCCAGGGTGAGGGTCAGCCGGAGGCGGACGGAAGGCTCCCGCCCGCCGGCCCCGGGAGCAGCGCCATCCGCGCCGTCCTCATACCGGCTGGCCAGGATTTCCGCCTGCCGGGCATCGATCAGTTCTTCGGACCGCCAGCTGTTGATTTCCTGGAGCAGCCACTGGTGCCGGGCAGCGTCCGGCGCGCGGTCAGGCATCTATGACCCTCCAACCGCCGGGAAAGTTGGGGTTCCTGCCGGCCGTTCTCCGGTTGGCCGCTGGTAGCGGGCCGTGGCCACGGTGGACATCCCTCCGCGGGCGTTGAACCGGCCTTGGACCTCCATCCGAACGGGTTCCAGGGCGGCCACCAGGTCGTCGAGCACCCGGTTGACGACGTGCTCCTGCAGGATCCCGACGTTGCGGTAACTGTGCAGGTAATACTTCAGGCTCTTCATTTCCATCAGGTGCTGCCGGGGGACGTATCGAATGACCAGTTCCCCGAAGTCGGCCAGCCCGGTCCAGGGACAGACGAAGGTGAACTCGGGATAGGAAAGTTCCACCTCGGTGACGCGTCCCGGGAATTCGTAAGGAATCGGGTCAAGCACCCGGCGGTCGATGTCCCCGACCGCCTGTACGTCGTAGCGACGCTCGAAACCAGCCTTCTCCACCGCGCCTGGACCTCCTCCGGCACGCCGCCTCGACTTGGCACCGCGCCTCGTCTGCTTAAAACTATACGTGACCTTCCGGACTGGGTCAAATCACCATCCTCTGTTATACTTTAATCTGATAAAAGATGCTTTCGGAAGGGGGGGTCAGGGTGCGCGGGACGTCCGGTTCCCTCCGACCGCTGCAGTGGCAGGCCAAGGATGAACCGCTGCGGCGGGACGTGAGTTTCCTGGGTAAGCTGCTGGGCCAGGTGCTGGTGGAGCTAGAGGGGCGGGAGTTCTTCGACTTAGAGGAGCGCGTCCGGGAGCTATGCAAGCGGCTACGCGAGCGGCCGACCGAGGAGGCTCAGGGGGAGCTGGTCGGCCTGCTGGAGAGCCTCGATCCCGGGCGGGCGATCAAGGTCATCCGTGCCTTCGCCGTCTATTTTCAACTGGTGAACATTGCCGAGCAAAACCACCGGCTGCGGCGCAAGCGGGAGTACGAGCGGCAACACGCCCAGCCGCAGGCCGGTTCCCTGGCCGAAACCGTGGCCGTTTGGGGGGAGGCCGGCCTCCCGGCGGAGCAGGTCCAGGAGTTGCTGGAAAAAATGGACATCTTGCTGGTCCTCACGGCTCACCCGACCGAGGCCGCCCGCCATACCGTCCTGCAGAAACACAAGCGCATCGCCGGGTGGATGGACGACCTGGACGACCCGCGTTGCACCCCCGGCGAGCGGGAGGCGATCGTGGAACGGATTTCGGCGGAGATCGTGGCCCTCTGGCAGAGCGACGAACTGCGGCCCGAGGCGCCCACGGTCCTGGACGAGGTCCATAACGGCCTCTTCTACTTCGATGAGACCCTTTACGAGGCGCTTCCCCGCTTGCACCAAAAACTGGCTTCGCTGCTCGACCGCCAGTATGGCCGGGGGAGGATCGCCGTTCCCAACTTCCTTCGTTTCTCGTCCTGGCGGGGGGGTGACCGGGACGGGAACCCCTTCGTGAAGGCGGTTGACAGCCGGGAGGCGCTGCGGTTGCACCGGCGCCTGGTGCTGCGCAAGTATCTGGCCGAGGTCGAGGGGCTGGCGGCCCGCCTTTCTCCTTCTTCGGAGATGGTCGAGGTTCCCCAACGGCTGGCGGGTGCCCTCGAACGCGACGCCCTGCGCTACCCGGCGGTGTGGGAAACCGCCCGGCGCCGCAACCCTAACGAACCGTACCGGCGCAGACTGGCGGTGATCACCCACCGCCTCCGCCTGGCCCTGGCCGAGACCCAGCCCGAGCGGACGCCGCGGGACGCCGCCTCTTACCGGCGCAGTGCCGAACTGGCCGAGGACCTGGCCTTGCTGCGAAAGAGCCTGGAGGAGCAAGGAGCCAGCCGGGTGGCCCGGGCGGAACTGGCCCTGCTGGAACGCAAGGTGCAACTCTTCGGTTTTCACCTGGCTCCCCTGGAACTGCGGGAGCATTCGCGGCCGCTGCGCGAGGCCCTGAAAGAGCTGGTGGTGCAGGCGGGCATCGCGCCCCCCTCGGCCGGCGAGGCCATGCTGCCGCCGGCGTCCGAGCTGGACCGGGAACTGCAGAGCCAGCGCCCCCTGGTGTCACCCTACCTGGGGTTGTCCGAGGGCGCCACCGAGGTGTTGGAGGTCTTTCGGCTAGTGCGGTGGGCCGACCGGGAGGTGGATGAGGGAGCCATCCAGACCTTCATCGTCTCCATGACCCACGATCCGGCCGACCTGGTGGCGGCCCTGCTCCTGGCCAGGGAGGCGGGGGCCTTCTGGTGGGAGAGCCCGGGCCGGGCGAAAAGCATGCTGGACATCGTCCCAACCTTCGAGACGATGAGGGACCTGGAGTTGGCGCCGGGGATGATGGATTCCCTCTTCAAGCTCCCCGGTTACCGGGCCCAACTGCGGGCCCGGGAGGACCGGCAGGTCATCATGCTCGGGTATTCCGACAGCAACAAGGACGGCGGGTACCTGGCGGCCAACTGGGCCCTCTACCGGGCGGCTCAGAGCCTGGTGCAGGTGGGGCGTCGGCACGGGGTGCAGATCATCCTCTTCCACGGCCGGGGAGGGGCGCTCGGACGCGGCGGTGAGCCGGCGCGGGCGGCCATCGGGGCGCAGCCGCCGGGGACCGTCGACGGCCGCATCAGGATCACCGAGCAGGGAGAGGTGATTTCTCACAAGTACGCGCTGCCGGAGTTGGCCGGGCGAAACCTGGAGCAGGTGGTGTCGGCGGTGGCGGCGACGCTGACCCCGCACCCGGCGCCCGGGGAGGACGGCGGGCAGCTGGGACAGTGGGAAGAGACCCTGGACGTCATCGCCCGCGACGCCCTGTCCGTCTACCGGCGCCTGGTTTACGAGGACCCCCAGTTCATCAGCTACTTCCAGCAAGCCGCGCCCATCCAGGAGATCGGCCTGCTGAAGCTCGGTTCGCGCCCGGCGCGCAGGCAGCACGGAGACCGCATCGAGGACCTGCGGGCGATCCCCTGGGTCTTTGCCTGGACGCAGAACCGGCACCTGATTCCGGCCTGGTACGGCGTCGGAAGCGCGTTTTCCGGCTATCTTGCCCGGACCGGTGAGGTCGGGCGCCAGCGCCTGCAGGACATGGCGCGGCAGTGGCCGTTTCTGCAGGCGATGCTGGACAACCTGCAGATGGCCCTGGCCAAGGCTGACCTCGGCATCGCCGAGCGCTACGCCGGACTGGTCGAACCGGAGCCCCTGGGCCAGTTGGTTTTCAGCCGGGTTCAGAGCGAATACCGCCTCACCGCCCGGCTGGTGCAGGAACTGACCGGCCTGGGACACCTGCTGGACGGCAACCCGACGCTGCAGCGCTCGATTCGCCTGCGAAACCCCTATGTCGACCCCATGAGCTACCTGCAGACCGTGCTGCTGCAGCGACTGCGGCGGACAGTTGACGCGCCGGACGCGCCGGTCGCGGGGCAGCGGGCGCTGATGCAGAAGGGTTTGCTGCTGAGTATCAACGGCATCGCCGCCGGCCTGCGAAATACGGGCTGAGGGGGAAGTATACCCTTCCGCCAGGGGAAAGACTATCGCCCGGGAGGTGGTCGCGTGGGCGCGGGGAGCCGGTCGGAGGGAAAGTCCGGCCCGGGCCACCGGGGCCGCCGCCGGGGCCGACGGGCGAACCGGGGCCGGCGACGCGGGTTCGGCGTCGCCCTGGTGCTGGCCATCGCCACCCTGGGCGGGTGGGGGCTGGCGGCTCACGGTTTGGTGGAGCGCCACGGCCGGTCACCGGCGCCTCCTACCGCGGACGTCTGGCCGCCGCCCGCGGGGGCCGGGGCGGCGGAGGAAGGGATAGTCTCCGAACCGGTGCCG
Source organism: Bacillota bacterium (assembly GCA_021786825.1). Lineage (GTDB taxonomy): Bacteria > Bacillota > Sulfobacillia > JAMDAP01 > JAJYMS01 > JAJYMS01. The sequence goes on from JAJYMS010000220.1 coordinate 9,760, forward strand.
GTGGAGGTCCAGCTCCAAGGGCAGACCGGCGTGCAGCGGCTGCGGCTGACGGCCTCAGGCTTCCAGCCGCCGGTCATCAGGACAGCGCTGGGCAGCCGGGTCAAGATTCACCTGCTGAACGAGGACGCCCGCCCCCACCGGTTCAGTTTGCCAACCTTCCGAATCTTTGCCCGGGTGCTGGCGCCGGGGGAAGCGAACTACCTCGAGTTCACCGCCGACAAGCCCGGGTGGTTCAGCTTCTTCTCGGACTTGGAGGGTGAGGTCGAGCCAGGTCTGATCGGCGCTATCGCGGTTGATGAATGATCGCCGCGGCCGGGGGGAAGTTAATGACAACGCCGCCGCAAGGGGGGTTGTCGGTCGACTTGAAGACCCTGTTAGGCATCATCGGCGCCGCCCTGATCGTGTTGGGTGCCGCCTCCCAGGCGGGGGGTCAGGCGCGGGCCAATCTCGCCGCCACGCCTTACCCGCAAAGTATCCGGGTGGCGATCCGCGAGAGCCGACCCGGCGGTGAACCCGACCCCGAGGGACGGATCATCTACGTCAAGACCGTGAACTTCGACGAGTACGGCAAAGACTCCCTCCCCAACGAGTGGTACCCGAGTTGGCAGCGGGAGGCGTTGCAGGCGGGGGCTATCGCGGTGAAGATGTTCGGCTGGTACCACCGGTTGAACCCGGTAACCCTGGACGGATTTACCTTTGACGTGGACAACACCGTGAATTTCCAGACCTACCGGGAGGGCCGCCGGAACCAGGCCACCGACGAGGCTTGGGAAGCAGTTCGCAACTTGGCCTACGTGGAGCAGGACGGAAGCATCTTTGAACTCAACTACCGCGCGGGCCTGCCCAACGACCCCAACTGGGCCTACCGGAACAGCCAGAAGATGGCCCAGTGGGGCTCCCAGTACTGGGCCGACCGGGGACGCAACATGCTGCAGATCCTCCAGTTCTACTACGAAGGCCGACTTCTGACCCGCATTCCGGGGTTGTAGGGGGGTGGGACGGTGCGTAGCAGGTTGGACTGGAAGTTCGCGCTGGTGCCGGTTCTGGTGGCGTTGCTGATCTTGGGGGCGCGCCAGGTGGGGACCGCCGGCGTCTGGCCGTTCCGCAACCAGCAAATGGGAAAACTGCAGGTGACCGTCATTGACGGCCGCACCGGTGAGGCCCTCCCGGAGGCCGAGGTGGTGGTGGCGGAGACGGAGCAGCGTTACCGCACCGGCCCCGACGGCAAGACCCCCGTGGTCGACGCCCCGGTGACCCGGGACCCGCGTTTCAGGCCGATGATCGGCGAACTGCACGGGCAGTTGACGGTGATCGCTTACAAGAACGGCTACCGCGACTCGGTCTATTTCGGCGTGCGGATGCATCCAGGGCTAATGACCGAGCCGACCGTGTTCATGTACAAGATCCTCCCCCAGGACACGCGCATCGAACCCGTCCACTACCAGGTTCCGCTGCACCGCATCTGGATCTACGAGCTCGCCAACAAGTTTCGCAGCACCAGCCAACCCGGCGAAGGCCCACCCAGCCCGGAGAGGTAGACGCGGACAAAAGCTGGCCACCCGATTGCCTCCCGCCCCGTTTTTGGCTAAAATAAAGGGCGACGTCAAGAATGGTCAAGCGTGGGAGGTTGGTTTACCAGTGCCGATGTACGAGTTCCGCTGCCAGCATTGCAACGCCGTCTTTGAGGAACTGTGCCGGGTGGACGAGGACGGTGCCGCCCTGGAGTGCCCGCGGTGCGGCGGGCGCGGGGTAACTCGCCTGATCTCGGTATTTACCGCCCGCGGCCTGGAGAATGGCCACCACGGCATCGGCAAGAGCTGGAGCCAGTCGGGCGCGCCCCGCCCCGCGGAGGGCGACTCCGGCGGAGCGACCTGTAAACCCGGGGAGGCCTGCCAGACGTGCGCGGGCCCAACCAAGGAAGCGTCCTGACGCGAAAGCAGCGCGGACCCCGCCGAAGCCCGGCGGGGTCCGCGAATATTGGCGGGTCGGACTGCTGAGGGGAGGCCGGGCGACCGCCTAGCTCCAGGGCTTCCTTCACCCGAAGGGCGGCTTGACCGGGTTGAAGAAGACGTGGCTGCCACGAGCCTCGGGGTTCCTGGTGACGATATGTCCCACGGGGCGGGAGACCGTACCTGGCTTGGGGGGGACGGTCGCCGGGGCCACCGGAGGCGTCAGACCGGCAGCCGCCACCCCCGCCGGGTGTACCACGGAAGGGGCAGGATCCCCCGCCGAGCCAAACCGGATCACCGGCGGGGGTGGCGGCTGGCCGGCCCGGACGGCTTGAGCGACCGCGCTGATGACGTGGACCGGGCCGGCCCTGGCCGAGCGTCCCGGCATACCCGGCGCCAAAGCGAAAGGATTGGCTGCCGGACTCGTCGTTCCGGCAACCGCGACTGCCGGCGGGGCGGGAGGAGGTGCTTGCGCCGGTGTGGGAGACGTCGGCGGCGGCGGCGGCAGGGAGGGCACGGGATCCCTGAGGAACCAGGTGCCGTCCCACTTCAGGTAACGCAGGATCCCCTGGAGAATGCCGCCCGCCAGGCGATCAGACGTGCCAGGCTGCCTCAGGATGGTCTCATCGGCGGCCGAACCCAGTTGACCCAGTTCCAGCACCACGGCCGGCTGACCGGCCTCCAAGATCCCGTAACTGTCCCCGCCGTTGCCCTTGCGCCAGCGCTTCGTGCCCGCGACCGGCAGGCCGCTGAGGTCCGCAATCGCTTCCAGGGTGTATCTGGCCAGGCGCGAACTTGCATCCCCCTGGCGGGGATTGACCAGCGCCTGGGCCCCTCGGGTCTCCCGGTGATCACCCAGGTGCAAACTGATTGCCACGAAGGGATCGGTCTCCCGGATCAACGCCAAACGCCGGGCTGTTTCCACGGCCGCCGGGCCCTTGCGGGTCCGCACTACGGTGGCGCCGGCGACCTCCAGGAGTTCCTGCAGGGAGTCGGCCACCCGGTCGACGAACTCGGCCTCGATCAGGCCGGACTGCCCCACCAGGTGGCGATCCGCGCCGCCGTGACCGGGGTCCAGGACGATCGTCTTGCCGGTCAGGGGCGAATCGATGTAAAGCGTGCGAGATGCCTCGTGCCACCGACTCCAGACGCCCAGTTCCCGGCAAATCACCTGCAACAGGTCGCGCGTGGCCGGGTTGAGGGCTTCCTGGGCCAGAGGGCGGCCGCGAACCACCACGCGTTCCATCCATCACAGCCTCCTTGTACCAGCGGTTCGCTTTCATACTATGTGAACTACCTCCGGACGTTCCGGCGGGAAAAGAAAGGGGCTGCCTCTGCTTTCGAGGCAGCCCTTCCCGGTCGTCGACGGTCGTCGCTAACGGGCGATGAAGATCTGGCAGACCGTTACGCCGCCGTTGGAAGGCACCACGCCGATGCCGATGTCGGTCCAACCCGGAGTCAAGATGTTCTGCCGGTGTGACGGACTCCGCATCAGCGCCGCCATGGCCGAGGATACGCTGGACGCCGTGGCGAGGTTCTCCCCCGCCCCACGGTAGCCGATCCCCGCCTTGGCCAACATGTCAAACACGCTGCCGTAAGTCGGCGACTGGTGTGCGAAGTAACCGTTATTCACCATATCCTGGGCCTTCGTGCGCGCCAACTCCATCAGGGTCGGGTCCGCCTTCAAGGGCGCCAAACCGGCCCGGGCGCGCTGTTGGTTGACCAGGTCGACCATCTGCATGGCCTGATCACCCACTCCCGGTTGGACGGGCTGGATCGGCCGCTGAACCGGTGGTGTGGGTGGAGTCGGCCGGCTGGGAGGTGTAGGTAGGGGCCGGTACGGCTGCCCGGGGGCCGGAGCAGGGAGACGCCCGTGCTGCTGAGCGATCCGGGCCCATTGGGCGGGATCCAGACGGTAGTAAACCACGGAACCGGCGTGGGCCACGGCGGGAGAAAGCAGACTGCCTAGCGCCAGGAAGGCGACTGTGATGGCGGCAATGAATCTGGCTTTTGACATTCTTGCCCTCCTCGAGACACTGGATTTGTGTTGCGATTTACATTTTAGGTGATCCCTCCCCAGTGGACAAACCGGCTCAGCCAGGCTGACGACACGTTTCGACAAAACACCTGGAGCAAACGTGGCCATAATCGGCGATCTGGACTTTTTCACGGGGGTGGGCAATCTTTCCACGGCGCGCCAGTCGCAAAAGCAGCTCGTTGACATAAAGATGATTAAAGGCAACTAAACGGCAGTGTCTCACCCGGCGCCAATTGCCGGCCGTTATGGTACGCCCTTCCCCATCGATTCAGGAATAAGAAAGGAGGTAAGTCTAGATGACCCACGAACACCGGCCTGTCCCGGGACCGTGCGGCGATGGTTGCCCGGCGCCGACGGAAATCGTCTGCACCAAGGTGGCCAAGGTCTTTGACTCCTGTTCGCAGACCGACAGCGTGACCATTACCACGACACCCCTGACGGTCCACTCCGCCAGCCTGGTTGGCACGACTTTCTCCTGCACCGTCATCACGGGGACCATCGCGGTGGGTTCGACCGCGCCCGACGCCACCGGTTGCGTGAACGTGTTGGTCACCATTCCCTTCACGGTGACCTTCACCTCCAGCACCGCCGGAATCACCTTTGAACCCGTCACCGGTCTCTGCACCTCGCTGGCGACCCTCTTCGCCCCTAGCGGCACGACGCTGCAAGTCGACGCCACGCTGGTCTGCGCCCCACCGGTCCTCACCGTCATGTCTACTGATGCTCATGCGGTGATCACCCTGACGACGGTGATAAGCTGTTGCGTCGTCATCACCTCGGAGGCCCTCACGCAACTGCTGATCCCCAGCTTCGGCCCCTGCCACATTCCAGCGTGTGCCGCCGTCTTGGGTCTGGCCTGCCCACCCTCGCCCTTGCAGCAGACTCCGTCACCCTGCCGAGTGACCAGCGAGTAAAAAAGGGGAGGTCGCGCCGGAGAGGGCGACCTCCCTCACTGTTGCTTTCCGAGTAACTGGTCCAGCACCTGTAGGCGGGCCCGCAGGCAGCCGACCGTCGGATGGAGGCGGAGCCCCTCGCGGGTGAGCTGGCGGGCTTGCAGGAGGAGGGCCACCGCCACCCTGTGGGCTGCCAGGGCGTCCCCGGGATTCTCCCTGAACCGCTGCAGTTGTACCTGGACGCTGGCCGAACGGCCGGTCTCGCGCACGGACAGGCCCCCTTTCGTGGCGGTCAGCTTGTGCCCTCCCGGCGCAGCTCGGCCTGCAAACTCTTCACCATCGGCATCAGGCGCGCGGACTCACCCCCCAGGGCGATGGCTCGCAGGCTCCACTCCAGGGCGCACTGCAGGCTGATATCGCCCAGCTCGAGGTAAAGTTCCGGGGTGGGGTCCAGGCGTCGCCGCAGCCGCCGGGCCTCCTCCGGCCGATCCAGGGACGAGTATAGCCAATACTGGCTGGTGAGCGCCTCAGCGTAGTTCGGGCTGTCGGAAGTGACCTGGCGCAAGCTCTGGAGGGCCTCCAGCCATTGCCCCAGGCGCAATTGCGACTGGCCCCGCAGGAAGAGGCGGGCGTTCGGGGAGCAGTCCGACAACTCCGGCCGCTCCAGGTAGGTGACGACGTGGGCGAAGGCCTTGGCGATATAAAGGCCCTGCGCGATCAGCAAGGGCCAGCCCGGCTGCTGCCGGTCGACCAGACTCTCCAGGTCGGCCGCCAGCGCGTCAGGTTCCAACCGCCTTCCCTGCAGGCTTGCATACCGGAAGAGGGGGGTGGACCAATCCCGGTTGAGTTCGTAGGCCTGGCGGTACGACGCCAGGGCGCCCTCGAGGTCCTGCTGGCTCTCCAGCACCTGCCCCAGCATCCAGGCGGCCTGGTAGCTGCCACACCCGTCCGTGGCGCCGGGGTACTTGAAAGCCGAGGCCGGCCCAAGTTCCAGGCAACGGCGAAAACAGGCCGCCGCCTCGCTCCCCTGCCCCGCCTGGTAGTGAGCGAACCCGCGGAAAAAGATCAGGTCGGCGAAGTCCGGCATGTCCTGCAGATAACGCTCGGAGGCGCGCAGGGCTTCTTCTGTCTGTCGCAGTTGCACCAGGCAGTTAATCACGGCCTTGGCCAACTTCGGCCGCAGGGACGAGCCGGGCTGTATCAGGCGTTCAGCCTCCCGCAGTTCCTGGAGCGCCTGGTGATACCGGTTGTGGATCATCAGTTCGATGCCCAGGTTGAAATGGCTGAAATCGTCGCCCAGGGTCTTGGCGGCCTGCTGGGCCATCGGAAGGTTGCGAAAACGTTTCTTCTGGCGCTCGACCTCCCGTTTGCCATACCCGTGGTGCAGGATGCGGACGTCGGCCGCGGCGATCCCGGCGCCGGGCCGGGCCCGCTCGATGCTCGGCAGGATCTGCTCATGCAGATCGCGTTCGAAGCGGTATTCCGGCCGGTTGCGCCAGAGCCTGATGCTGACGGCGTTCTCCGTTTGGGTCCAAACGGCATCCCGGGTGATATTCACCACCACCAACGAGTAGGCCTCTACCTGGCCGTCCTGAAGCAGGGACCGCAGCCGTTGGCTGCTGCCGGGTTCGAGTTCCTCGTCCGCGTCCAGCATCAGGATCCAGTCCCCGGTGGCCGCCTCCAGGCCGTGGTTGCGGGCCTGGGCGAAGCTGCCGCGCCAGGGGCGGCGAAGCACGCGGGCGCCGAACTGTTCTGCCACCTCGACCGTCCGGTCGCGGGAACCGGTATCGACAATCACGATTTCGTCCGGTGTCCCTTGCACGCTTCGAAGGCACCGGGCGAGGTTGGCCTCCTCGTTCTTGACGATCATGCACAGACTCAACGCCGGTTCGCCCACCGCATCTCCCTCCGGACTCCTTTCTCCCACCTTATGTCCGCGACGCTCCGGCCGTGAGTCCTGTTGTCCTAACGGTCAGGTGGGATCAATCCGCCCTGGGCTGTTCCCTTACGAAGTACAACAGGAGGGTGCTGGCGGCCAGTGCCGCCGCCAGCAAGACCCATGCCGGGCGGTAGGATCCGGTTACGTCCACCAGGTGTCCGAACAGCGGCGGTGCCACCACGATGCCCATCTGGACGGCGGTAAGGCTGAAGCCCAGGGCCGTGCCGGCGCTATCCGGACCCGCCAACTCGGATATCAGGGTCACGTAGAGTCCGTTCCAGCCGATGATGGTAAAGCCGAAGAGGGCCGCCACCAGGGCAACCAGCCAGACGGGGGTACGCGGGGTCAGGGCGGCCAGGGCGAGGGAGGCTCCGGAAGCCAGCAGGGCGACCAAGGCGATGACGGTCTTGCGGTCGCCGCCGAAGACCCGGTCGCTGGTCCGTCCCCAGGAGACCCGGCCCGCCACCGCCGCCGCCTGGGCCAGCGCCAGGATGCCGCTTGCCACGCCGAGCGGGGTGGCCAGGGCATCCTTGAGATACAGGATGAGGTAGGTGACCAGGATGTACTGCCCCGACACCAGCACGAAGGCCACCAGACTCGTGGCCACGATACTACGGTTGCGCAGGAGCTGGAGCAGCGGGGCCGGCCGACCGGCGAGGTTGTGACCGGCACGGGCACCGGGTTCGCGGTAGCCGAGGTAGCACGAACCCGAACCGAGAATGGCAATCAATCCGGTCGTCAGCAACGCCGCGCGCCAGTTGTACCAGTAGGCGATGGCCGGCAAGGCGAGGGCCGCGATGGTACCCCCCAGGGGGATGCCGGTTTGGCGGATGCCCATCGCCAGCGCCCGGTTGCGCGAGTCAA
>JAJYMS010000134.1 GCA_021786825.1 Bacillota bacterium
AGCAGTTGCCGCAGGTCCTTGCCTTGGCGGACCTGTTCCCCCAGGAGGCGTAAGGCTTGCGCTACATCTCCCCGCGCGATGACCTCCGCCAGTTGAGCAAGGGTAGCCGAGTGGACGGAGCCGAGGACCGCCAGCACGTCATCCTGCGTCGCTCCGTGACCGCTGAAGGCCAGAACCTGGTCCAGCAAGCTAAGGGCATCGCGCATCCCGCCCTCGGCCGCCCGCGCTATGGCAAGCAGCGCCTCTTCCTCGGCCGCGATCCCCTTACTTTGCAAGACCTGGCGCAGCCGGCCGACAATCTCGCCCACGGTGAAGCGATAGAAGTCGAAACGCTGACAGCGCGAAAGAATCGTCAACGGCACCTTCTGGGGTTCGGTGGTGGCCAGGACAAAGAGGGCGTGGGCGGGCGGCTCCTCCAGGGTTTTCAGCAAGGCGTTGAAAGCCTCGTTGGTTAACATATGGACCTCGTCAATGATGTATACCTTGTACCGGCTGTCCGCGGGGGCGTACTTGACCTTCTCCCGGAGGTCCCTGATTTCGTCGATTCCCCGGTTGGAAGCGGCGTCGATCTCCAACACGTCCACCGAGTTGCCCTCGGCGATGTTACGGCAACTGGCGCAAGCGTTACACGGCTCGGCTCCTTTGCGGTCGGAGCAGTTGACCGCTTTGGCCAAGATTTTGGCCAGGGTCGTTTTACCCGTCCCGCGCGGTCCCGTAAACAGGTAGGCATGGGCCAGCCGGCCGCCCTCGACGGCGTTTTTGAGCGTGCGGGTGATGTGCTCCTGGCCCACCACCTGGGCAAAAGCCTGCGGTCGCCATGCACGGTACAGAGCCAGGTAAGACATAAATCGCACCCCCTACGCCCTCAACCAACGGCCGGATGCTTACAACTTCGACCCCCGGCGATTTAGTCCTTCCGGTGGAAGCACGGCCTAAAAGCAGAGGTCCATCGCCTGAGGCGATGGACCGGGTTGTTCGGTTCTAGGCCGTGCACCCGTCTTCGACGGAGACCTTCCGAGCGTTGCCCTCGCAGTTAACTCGGGCCAGGACCCCCCGCGGCACACGGGAGTTCTTGCTTACCGCTGCTCCCTTCCGGGCCTGACGGGGTTCACAGGTTCCCGTTGCGCGGGACCCGGCCTTCTTCGCCACTTGCGAGAGTCGGACCTCACAAGGCCAACGCCTGGGACGGGAGTTCATCCCCGCTATAGCGGATTGCGGGTACAGGGCACCGCTACCTCCCCGCCTAGCACGGCCAAGTCTATTATACCATCGCCGCCCGGTAGGCGGCGGCGTTAATGATGGTGGTGGCGGAGAGAGTGGGATTTGAACCCACGAGACAGTTTCCCGTCTACACGCTCTCCAGGCGTGCGCCTTCGACCGCTCGGCCATCTCTCCGCGGCAAAGTTTAGGTGACTCATATAAAGACGTGGCGGAGAGGGTGGGATTTGAACCCACGGTACCTTGTTAGGGTACACCGCATTTCGAGTGCGGCACCATCAACCACTCGGACACCTCTCCGCAAATCAGCGCCGTTCGGCGAAAAACCGCTGGAGCAACTCGCGGCAAGACACTTCCAGGACGCCCGGTACCACCTCAACCCGGTGGTTGAAACGGGGATCCTGGAGTAACTCCACGGCGGAGATCACCGCCCCGGTCTTCGGCTCCCGGGCGCCGTAGACGACCCGCTCCACCCGGGCTTGCAGCAGCGCCCCGGCGCACATGGGACAGGGCTCAACGGTGACGTACATCACGGCGCCATTGAGCCGCCAACCGCCCAGGCGCTCACCGGCCAGCCTGATGGCCAGCACCTCGGCGTGAGCGGTCGCGTCCCTCGCCTGCTCGCGCCGGTTGTGAGCCCGGGCGATCACCTCGCCGTGGTGAACGACCACGGCGCCGATCGGGATCTCACCCTCCCGGAGAGCCTCTTCGGCCTCCTCCAGGGCCTGGCGCATGAACCATTCGTGCCCCAATGCGGCCATCCCATCCCAAAACTTGGCGCCCCCGGGGGGAATCGAACCTCCGACGACAGGGCTTAGGACGCCCTCGCTCTATCCGCTGAGCTACGGGGGCACTTAAAGCTTAATCGTAAATGGCGCGCCCGACAGGATTCGAACCTGTGACCTTCTGATTCGTAGTCAGACACTCTATCCAACTGAGCTACGGGCGCACCAAAATGATCATCCGGCAACCGCCACAGCAGGCCGAAACCTGCACAGATCAGAATAGCACAGCGCCGGGCCGATTTCAAGCCGCGCAATCACGGGGCCGGTAGTTCCTAATTGGCGGCTCATGCTGAACTCGCCCGGGGAAACCCGGGCGAGGGGATGATCTGGCGGAAGGGGAGGGATTCGAACCCTCGCTAGAGCTATCGCCCTACTAGCAGTTTAGCAAACTGCCCTCTTCGGCCTACTTGAGTACCCTTCCAGAACGGTTGTGATCGACCTCGGCGCAACCCAAACTGCGTTGCCATGATAGCACAGCCAGGCGCCAAAGACAAGGTTGAACCGCCGCCATTCGCCCGCCGCTTTGCCGCGCCAGGCTTGCTTGACGGCGCCGCTTGGGCGATGCTATGCTGCAAGCAAAGTCGGAGGAGTGCGAGAGCGGTTTAATCGAGCGGTCTTGAAAACCGTCGAGGGTGCAAGCCCTCCGTGGGTTCGAATCCCACCTCCTCCGCCACCTATCAACGTCTTGAGGTTCTGGCTCTTATTGGTAGAAAGCGTCCGATAGCCCATCTGCAAACATTTTGCAAACATCGGCAAAAGAATATGGACACCGGCACCCCTCAGTACCGGTGTCCATGAAGAACCAGGGCCTCAGCTCTGGCGTATCTTCTGGGAAGCAGCCCGTAGCGCGGTGTCAATGCGGCGGGCTGCTTCTTCTTGTAGGCCGGGGAGAACGTGGCTGTAGGTGTCCAGGGTGATCCCGACGGTGGAATGCCCGAGACGCTCAGAGACCACCTTGGGATGGATGCCTGCGCGAAGAAGCTGACTGGCGTGGCCGTGGCGGAGGTCATGGAAGCGGATGCCCGGGTAGCCGGCCCTCCGGACGACATACCTGAAGGCGTTGGTGAGCGCGCCCGGGCTCCAGGGCTGGCCATCAGGCTGTGCGCAGACAAGGCCGTTGTCCTGGTAGCCCGGTCCCAGCAGAAGTTTTTGCTTCGCCTGCTCCGCTTTATGGCGGCGCAAGCCTTCGACCGCCAATGGGGGAAGAGCGATAACCCGGCGGCTCTTTTGGGTCTTGGGCTGCTTGAAGCGGCACCCCTCCCGCGTCTGCTCCATGGACTGGCGGACGGCCAACGTGCCCGCCCTCAGGTCCACGTCTTGCCACCGGAGGGCCAGGATCTCGCCGCGCCGCATCCCGGTAGTGGCGGCCAACAGGACGGGGAGATACAAGCGGCCCCCTTTCACGGCCTCCAGGAGGCGGGCGGTCGCTTCTTCGTCCAAGGTGCGCGTCTCGTGCCGCCGGGGACGCGGCGGTTCCACGGCGTCCGCAGGGTTCCGGGCGAGAAGTTGCCATTTCACGGCCTGACGGAGAGCCTCCCTCAGGACCCGGTGATGGTGGAGGACGGTTTGCGCCGACAGGCCGCCCTGACCGTCCCGGCGCCCTGACTGGAGGGCCTGGCTGTAATAGGTCTGAATATGCAGCGGCTGAAGACGGGCCAGCGGATGCCCACCCAAGGCCGGCGCCAGGTGAACCTTGACGATCTCCGCGTACCGCTCGGCCGTTTTGGGTGCCACGTTGGTCTTGGCGTAGTGCTCAAGCCACTGACCCAGGTACTCGCTCACCGTGAACTTACTCGGCTCGACGTAGGCACCGGTGTTGAGTTCGTGCAGGACCCGCGTGAGTTCCCGCTCGGCATCCTTTCGCGTTCGAAAACCACCCTGCCACTTCTGCCGGCGCTTGCCGCCCGAACCCCGGCCAAGATCGAGAACGAAAACCCAGGTGCCCCCCCGCTGCCGGACGTGACCCTTCACCTAATCATTCGCCCCCTTTCGCGTTTGCGTTTGGTTTGCATTCTCCTGGCGATCCTTTGGTGACGCGGGTTTTAGGTGCCTCGCCGGATTGGGAAACCGTCGAGGGACCGTTGTCTCCCCTCTCCCTGGGCGGCCCTGCCCTTCCCCTGCCGGCCTCCTCCCTCTTCTTTCGCCGGAACCGGCGCAGGCGCTCCGCCGCGGCGCATTCCTTCCGGCAATAGACCTGCTTCTCTCGGCTGGGCGAAAAGAAGCGGTGGCAGGCCGCATTGGCGCACTGCCTAACCGGAAGTGAGCCCGCCATGTCCAAGGAAAGCATCAGGTACATCGCTGCCAGAAGGTCCGAGGTTCTCCACGTCTGCACCGCCTCCCCGTTTTTGAACTCGAGGTCTGGCCACACGCGCCCCAGCAATTTCCTGCTGGTGAGGGCGGTTAGCAGAGCCTCTCCCCGCTCCAGGGGTGTCTCGGTTGAGGCTGCTCCAGGGCGGCCTTCAGCCGCTTGCGGCATGAGTCCTCGAAGAAAGGCTTCGTCCCTATCTTTGTGTGCTCGCCATATGCGAAGGGCCTGCCTCATCCAACGGACCTCCTCGCGGAAGTCCTCCAATCGCTCCGACCTCTCCGCCTTGAGCGAAACTATCGCTGCTTGAGCCAGACGGTTCCTAATGGTCTCCGCTTTCATCTCCTCTTCCAAGAGGTTGGACCGCTCGGCTTCAGGCAGGCCCTCCACAATCCGGACCAAGTGTGCGGTCGGGGCGTCAGCAAACCCCTCTTCCTCTATGGCCCTACCGAGGATAGAACCAAGCGCCAAGGCGCGCCTGGTGTCGCGCCTGGCGGCCGCGATTACCTCGGTTTCCATTTCCTTGACCTTCCTGAGTTCGAGTCCCAGAAGGCCGTACCGGCCGACAAACGCCTTTATGGCCTCCTCGTCCTGATCGTCAAGCGATGCGAATTCGTAATGCAGGCCGGGCGCTTCTCCCCTTGGATGGTAGTGGTCAAACGGATCGTACCTGTCTTGGACATGCACCAGGTGGATCCACCCGTCTTCGATGACCGCAACCCCACGCCGTTGTCCCATGGTGAACGGTTTCATGGCGGCCTCCCTTTTGCAACGCAAAACGAGACTCTAGACAGTTTCGCGAACGCTCGTTACTCTAAAACTAGCACTCGAACAACGTGAAGTCAAGCAAAGGGGGCGTGGGTCTTGATGCGTTTAACAAAAGAGCGAATTGCGAGGGGCTGGAGTAAGAACGTCCTCGCCCGGGAAGCGAAAATCACGCCGGCGGACATGTCAAAAATCGAGTTGAGGCGGATCATTCCGTACGCCGTGCAGTTGCGTAGAATTGCCGCCGCGTTGGGCTTTCCCCAAGAACAGGCTGAAGAACTGCTTCAAGACGTCAAGGAGGTTCAAAACGATGCAATCGGCGCGGCTCGAGGATCTGCCGGAGGTGCTGACCCCTGCCGAAGCCGCCCGAATCCTGCGGCTGGGGCGTAACAGCATTTATACCGCCCTGGCCCGGGGGGATATCCCCTCGCTCAGGGTCGGCCGCAAACTGCTCGTTCCCCGGGCGGCCCTCGAACGGCTGCTCAAGGCGGACGCCCGATGATGCTCGGGCCGGCCTTGGCGGCCAGGAGACGGCGGCTGCTTCGCATTTTTTACCCCGTGCCCGACCCCTTCGACTCCGCAGAAAGTTGGGCGCAGTTCGCTCACCAGGACCTGGCGGCGATGGCCCGGGCCAACCTGCTCAGGGAACGGGACCGGGTGAGATTCGTGTTACTTTTCGACGATAAGCCCGACTCGTGGTACCTCGAGCGCTTGGTTGAGATCACCGCCCGGTTGGAGGAACAAACCCCGTGATGCGTGAGAATGCAGTCAACCCAAGAGCGTTGCCGCGTGGCGTACGCGCCGATGCCGACGAGGTACGCGAAGCCGCTTGTGGTCACTGGCTCGACATCCTGTCTGCGCTTGGGCCGGCTTTGGCGGAAGCCTGCGGCCGAGTTGGCAAACACGTCCCCTGCCCAGTCCACGGTGGCAGGGACGGCTTCAGGCTGTTCAGTGACGCAGCGCAAACTGGCGGTGGTGTTTGCAACACATGTGGCGACCGGGCGAACGGCTTCGCGGTGCTGCAGTGGGTCAACAACTGGGACTTTCCGCGAACCCTGGAGGAGGTGGCCGGATTCCTCCGCCTTGGTTGCGCCGCCGTCGCGGTCAGGTCCGCGCCCCGCCCGGCGGAAGCGCAAAGAGAAGCGGGTGATGAGGCCGCACGCCGGCGACGGCTGGAGGCCCTCTGGGGCGAAAGTGAGCCCGACCCCGGCCGGGTGGCCGAATACCTGCGGCACCGCGGCCTGGCCGGAGTAGTGCCCTGCACCCTTCGCTTGCACCCTGCGCTGGGCTACTTCGATGACAAAGCGCAGCACCTCGGCAACTTTCCGGCCGTCCTCGCCCAGGTGCAGCGGCTGGACGGAGAAGTAGCAGCAATCCTGCGAACCTACCTGGACCCGGCCGGCCCGGGCAAGGCCCCCGTGGACAAACCAAAGAAGCTGACCCCCTCTGTCCGGGCCGGGGCCACACGAGGCGCTGCAATCCACCTGGCCGAGCCAGGCGAAACCCTGGCCCTGGCCGAGGGGATCGAAACGGCCCTGGCGGTCATGGAGGCCACGGGCGTGCCCGCTTGGGCCGGGGTCAGCGCGGGCGGCCTGGAGGCCGTCGAACTCCCGCCCCACGTCCACCAGGTCAAGGTATGGGCTGACCACGACGCCAGCGGGGTGGGCCAGCAGGCGGCCGCATCCCTGGCCGCCCGGCTACACGCCAAAGGGAAAAGGGTGTTGATGATGGTGCCACCCAGAGAGGGCGAAGATTGGCTTGACGTGCTAAACGAGGCGGGCCCGGACGCACTGCGGGCCGCCCAGGCAGGGGCGGTCCCCTGGGAGCCCGGAGACGGCGCAGAGGCGGAGGACGCGGCCGGCGAGGAAGAGGCCCCGCCAGGGGTTGCCGGGGAGGACGTGGCCCCGCTTCCAACCGAAGTCCTGCCCGGCATGTTGGCCCGGTTTGTTGAAGAAGCTGCAGAAGCCATCCCGTGCCCAACGGATTTCGTTGCGGTGCCCCTCTTGGCCCTGGCCGGCGCGGCAATAGGGACAAGCCGCGTGTTGCAAATCAAACCCGGCTGGCGTGAAGGGCCGCGCCTTTACGCTCCCATCGTGGCCGACCCCGGCAGCGGGAAAAGTCCGGCCCTCGACCTGGTGGCCCGCCCGGTGTACGAAAGGCAAAAAGTCCTGGCCGGGCAGTTCGAGGTACTGGAGCACGCTCACAAGGACGAGATAGCCCGGTACGAGGTTGAACTGCGCACGTGGGAAGAGCGGGCGCGGCTGGCTGCAAAGGGCAAAGGCGCGGATCCCGGGCCGAAGCCCGAGGAACCGGCAGGCCCAACGATGGCCCGGGTCTTCACGGGCGATACGACCGTCGAGGCCCTGGCCGGCCTCATGCGGGATAATCCCCGGGGTTTGGCCTTGATCCGCGACGAACTGACCGGCTGGGTACGGGGAATGAATCAGTACAAAGCCGGCAAGGGCGCCGACAAGCAATTCTATCTCTCCGCCTGGAGCGGCGCCCCTTACCCCGTAGACCGCAAAAGCGGCCCGCCTGTCTTGCTCTTCGACCCCTTCTTGAACGTGGTTGGGTGCATCCCCCCCGACCTGCTCGACGAGCTGACCGACGAGCGGGGCCGTGAAGACGGCTTCGTGCACCGCCTGCTGTTTGCCTACCCAGACGCCGTGCCCCGGCGCTGGACCGAGACCACGGTTTCCGAAGAAGCCCAGAACGCCTGGCGTCGGGCACTGGATGCCCTGTGGCGTCTAGAACCCGCGGTGGACCGCGACGGGAAGCCTGAACCCGTGGCGCTTCCCTTCAGTGAGGAAGGCAAACGGGCCTGGGTGGAGTTTTGCGACGCGCACTACAGCAAGTTAGCGGACCCGTCTTTCCCGGTCCACCTGCGGGGGGCCTGGGCGAAACTGGACGGCTACTGCGCCCGCTTGGCGCTGATTCTCCAGGAATTGCGCCGCGCCTGCGGCGAGGCCAATAGCGAGGCCGTGGACACGGTCAGCGTCACGGGTGCGTGGGCCCTGGTGGACTATTTCAAGAACCACGCCCGGCGGGTGTACCGCCGTCTGCGGGCCGACGCCGATGACAAGCGAGCCGAGGGCGCGGCCAACTGGATCAAGGCTCGGGGTGGAGAGTGCCGGGCCAGGGACCTTATCGCCTATGGCGTGGCTGGGGTCAAGAAAGCGTCCCAGGCCCAGAAGTTGTTAGAAGACTTGGTTGATCGTGGCCTGGGGAGGCTCGAAGAGCGACCGCCACGCGGTGGACGAGGGAGACCCTCAACATGGTTCGCGCTCGCGCAGTGATTACTCGACCCAGCACACTACACAAATGCCTGGCGCTTACAACCACAAGGGTTATAAGTGCTGACGCCCACCCAGCACGCACCCAGCAGTTTTCCGGTGTGGCCGGGAGATAGAGAAAAGTGCTGGTTAAGTGCTGGGTAACTGCTGGGTACCGTTCAGCAGGTATAGCCCTAGAGCCACAAGGGTTTGGGGTAAGTTGCAGGGTGCTGGGTTGAGTAGTGAGGGAAAAAACGGCGGAGGTGATCCTCGTGGGTAAGGGATTGGACATGTTCCGGGCACTGAAAGCCCAGCAGAGCCTCTTGGACATCGCAAGGGCCGTCCCCATCCCTCCGTCCTCCCCGCTGGCGGCGCCGGCCGAAGCACCAGCGCAAGGCCCTCTTTACACCGAACGGGACCTGGAGGCGATTCGCGCTTTGTTTCTGCCCATGTGCTCCGGGGCCGCCTACCTGGCACAGCCCACCCCGCAACATGACGTTTGGGTGCTGCGCGAAGGCGGCCGGTGGGCGGCCTGGGCCGGGTGGCACCCCTGGCGGCATGCCGAGGAGGAAGGCCCCCGGGTGCCGGCCAAGGAGTGGGACTTGTACCAGGGCCCCGACTTCCGCAGGGCGTTGAGGGCAGCGGCCGTGTTCGCCGCCGGGGCCACCAGGTGGCAGAAACCGCCCCGCCGGGGACGTGGGCCGGCGTGAACGCCTGCGGCGGGGGATCGGGCGGCCAGGCGAAGAACGAAGGAGGAACGATGATCGTGACGCGAGACGAGCTACAAAAAGAACTGGAGGAGGCCCAACGCCTTCGGGCCGACCTGGAACGCAACTTGGCGGCCCTGGTGCCGGCGCTGGACCTGGAGCGAGACCTTCTCCCTCCGGCCACCGTCACCCAGGTGGTGAACCGGTTGGCCGCCTTGGGGTCTAAGAGGGCCGCAATCCACGCTAAACTTGAAGCATGCCAGTTCATCGAGTCCCAGCTTGCGGCCGGCCTCGAGCGGCTGGAGGCTACCGAAAAGGCGGCCGCCACCAAGGCCCGGGAAGAGGCCCTGGCCGCCCAGGGCCGGGAGGCGCTTGACGCCCTGCGCCAGGCCAGCAGCCCGGTTGAGCAGGCGGCCGCCTTGCACCGCCTCAGCAAAATCAGAACCGCCCAAGGGAGCGTGAAGTAGGTGCCCAATCTCAATAATCTGCACCGCGAAAAGCAAGGAAAATGTCTCGTCCTAATACCCGCCTCGAGTCTGCCTGGTATCTGCGCCGTGCAAGGCCACGGCCGCGAACTGGCCCTGGTCCTGCAAGGTGCGCTGATCAAGATCGAGGGCGAGGTGTTCCTGGAGGTTCACAAGATCGAACTCAAATAAGCAGCCCCCTCCTGGCCGGTGGTGCCTCCACGGGCCGGGGGGCAGCCCCAAAAAAAGAAAGGTGGTTTGGTGCAATGAACGGCGAGCATTCCCGCGACGACCTGTCCCGGCAGTTGAGCGCTTTGCAAGACCAGTTCGCCATCTACCAACGCGACCAGGAGTACCTCCAGTCGGTTGCCGACATGAAACGGGCCTGGCTGGAGCGGGGAGAAGACAACGTAGACGCCAGTCACCCCTTGGTGCTGGACCTTTACATTCCACCCGAAACCAAGAAGGTCAAACGCGCCTTCCTGCGGCTCAGGCTGAAGCCGTTTCGGGCGTACAGTACCGGAGCGGCCTCGGGCGGCGGGGCGGCCGTCACCAGTTCGGCGAGCGGGGTCCATCGCCACAGGATGTTTGCCCTGGAGGGCCTCAGTGACCTAGAGACTGTTGCCAGCGCTGGTGCCGGTGGACACGGTCACACCACTGACTCCGCGCCCACCCACAATCATGGGGTCACCGGCGGGACACTGCTCGCCACCGGAACGAGTGACCCCCATCCTACCGTTACCTGGGTAGAGAGCGGGGCACACTCCCACGCGACGGACGCTGTCGCTGACCACACCCATACCTACTTTAAGCCGAAACGGGCAACGACCTATCACGCCCTGATCGACCCCGGCAAACTGCAATACGGCATAGTGGCCTTCAGTGAGGGCTACTCTGCTGTCAACGCTTTCGATCTCTACACTTACGATGCTGCGGCCAGTCACGACCACGCTGTCGCGATCCCAAGTCACACCCACGGCATGACCTATGGCATCTATGCATCCACAACAGCGAGTGCCGTGCAGGTCGCCATCAACGGGACCAACCGCACGGCGGCGTTGGGTGGGCCATTCAGCACTGACGCCGACTCGCTGGATATTACCCAGTACCTGACCCCGACGGGTTGGAACACCGTGGAGTTGGGCTCCGCCACCCTGGGGCGTCTCGGCGCGACCGCGTTTGTAGAACTCTATCTTCCGTAGTTCCGCCTCATCAACGAGGCGCCGCAGTCAACACGCTGATCGCCACCCTGGAAAGGGGAAGTAACTCATGCCCTTCACACCTGAGGGCAAGCGGAGGCCGTGGACACCCGAAGAACTCGCTCAACTCCAGGCCAAGCGTGCCCCTACCGCGCCGTTGCCTGCGAGCACGGCTCCCAAGCCGTCGGAGCCCGCCCCCTTCGCCAAGGCCGCCAAGGCCCTGGCCGCCCGACTGGCCGAAATCCAACCGGCCTCCGAGGTGCCCGAGTTGCCGGAACCGACCCCGGCCAGCTTCGGCGCCCTCCGCCAAGTTGAAGCGCCGACGGGTCCCGAGGAGACCTTCCTGGAGCGGGTGGGCGACCGGATCAAGGAACTATACGAGGGGACCAGGGAGGTCGGCCAGTACCTCGTGAGCGGTGCCTCTGGGTCCCTGAGGGTGCCCCAACTGGCCCGCTCCGCCGCCAAGCACAACGTCACCGGGGCCGAGGGGGTTCTGCCGCCGCAGGAGGTCACCGGGTCCCCGGACTACGGGAACCTCAACCCCGCCTACTTTGGCATCAAGCCGGTGGAGGAGGCCAGGCACATCCCGCAGTGGGTGGCTGAGATGGCCACGGGTGCCGGCGAGGTCGCGCCCTACGTCCTTGGCGGGGCAGTGTTGGGCACTCTGGGGGCCGGTGCGGAGGCCGTCGGCGGTGAGGGAGCCGCCAAACTGTTGACCAAGGTGGCCCCGCGTCTGGCCCGGGCGCGGGCCGGCCAGGCGCTGACCGGCCTCGTTGGCCCGGCCGTCAGGGTCGGCGCCGAGATGGCCGCGGTCACCGCCGGCCAGAAGCTCGCCGACCTGGCGACTCAGGATCGGCCTATCACCGGTCTCGACCTGGCCGGCGCAGGCAAGGAGATCGCCGGTGGCTTCCTGGCCGGCGCGGGCCTGGGTGTCGCCGGGAGGGTGGCTGGCGAACCCGTCCGCAAGGTCCTGGGGAGGAGCCTGGGGGGTGCCACAACATCCGGAATCGAAGGAGCCGTCCGCCGCGGGACCGTCGCCGCCACGGGCGGCGCGGCAACCGGTGCTACGCTGGCCGTCCTGAACACCGGCTTCCAGGCCCTGGCGCATCCCGGGCAGTTCAACGCCGGGCAGGCCACTTCCACCGCCCTGCGCGAAACGGCGTTCTTCGGGTTACTCGACGCCGTGATGTCGGCCATGCAAGGGTCCGTACCGAAAGCCGGGGCGTTCAAGTTCAGGCCCGGGGAGGCACCCGTGCCCGTTGGTGCGGGTGGCCCTCGCCGCGAAGGCTACACCGAAGTCCGGCCTGGGGTTTGGCTGAAGGCCGATCCCGCGACCGGCCGCCCGGCGGAAGCCATAGTGGAACCGGCCAGGTACGGGGACTGGCGGACCAGGGAGGCCGCCGAACCGGGCGCGTCCGCCACCGCCGGGGTGGAGTCCGAGCTGGGCAGGCGCGTGGATGAGGTGGTGGGCGACATCGCCCCCCCGGCCGGCTTGTCCGTTGAACTCGTGGGGGGGCCGGGCCCCCGCCAGACGGAGGACGGCTTTGCCTTCTCAAACCCCGAGATCGAGGCCCGCTACCAGGCGGCGCACGGTGTCCGCGCCCCCGGCCTGGGGGCGAAGGCGCGGGAGCTTCTGGGGTCACTCTACCGCAAGGCCACCCGCGAATACGAGTGGCTTCCGCACACACCCGAATTTGCCCCCCTCCGCTTTAACCTGCTGCGCCTGAGCAAGCAGAAAGGCGTGGCCGGTGATAGAACCCTCAGGCTTCAGCAGGGGATCACCATCGGCCTGAAAGGCGACCCCAAGGGGTTCAGCCTGTTCGAGCGCAAGGTTCTCCTGGACGACCTGGCCGAGGAGGCCGAGGCCGGACACGACCTGCCCTTCGGGTTTAACCGCGAGGTCCTGGCGGCGGACAAGGCACGCCTTGACGCCGAGGCAGCAAAGAACCCCGCGATTGGGGAGGCCGTCGCCCAGCGCCGGCAGGTCTGGGAGGCGATCAAGGGGGACTACATCGAGGCCATGCAGGCCGTGGGGTTCGATGTCGCCGACCGTTTCACCCGGGAGAACTACTTCCGCCATCAGGTCTTGGAGTACGCCAACGTCCGGGGGCTGTCCGGTACCGGCGGCAAGCTCCGGACGCCGACGGGGAGAGGCTTTCTTAGACAGCGGGAGGGCAGCGCCTACGACATCAACACCAACTACCTTCAGGCCGAGCACGAGGTCATGGCGCAGATGCTCTATGACATCGAAGTGGCCAAGGTGATCAAGTTTGTCGGCGACAGGTACAACATCGCCCCCCTGCTCAAGGCCGAGGGCACCGACTGGAGGAAGTCTATTCCCGCCGGGTACACGGCCTGGCAGCCCGGGGAGGGCAATACCTTCTACTTCGCCGACTCCGTCCCGGCCCGGGTGGCTGAACGGCTTTACTCCGGCGCCCTGAAGGAAATCGGCGTCGGCGCCGACGAGTTGCGGCGCGTGCTGGCCTTGGGTCAGCGTTTCCCGGAGATGGTGGTCAAAGAAGAGGTCGCCAAGACGCTCGACAACCTCACCAGGAGCCGCCCGGCCGACCCGATCCGCGACGTGGCCCGGGGCCTCCTCACCAGGTGGAAGATCTGGCAACTAATCAACCCGCTGCGGTTCCTCAAGTACAACTTCAACAACCTTTCCGGCGACGCGGACGCGGTTTTCGCCGGCAACCCCTCCACCTTTAAGAAGGCTCCCCAGGCCGCCAGCGAACTGTACCGGGTTTTCGCCGGGGACGGCGCCATGTCTGACGAGATGCGCGAGTGGTTCAACCGCGGCGGCATGCAGTCTACCCTCCAGGTCCAGGAGCTCGGGGACATCAACCAGCTTCGCATGTTCCAGGACCTCCTCGACCAAAAGGGTTCGTGGCGAGAGGTCCCGACCCGGGTCTGGCAAGCTTACTGGAAGAAGGCGCGGCTGTCCACCGACTTCCGGGAGGCCATTCTCCGGTACGCGGCTTACCTCGATTACCTCGAACAGATGCAGGGACGCGGCGGCCGGCCCCGGAACTTCGGGGCTTCAATCCCATCGGAGATCATGGCCCTCGACGACATCCGGGACCGGGCCTTTTGGCTCTCCAACGACCTGCTGGGCGCTTACGACAAGGTGTCCGTGCTGGGTCAGGGGTTGCGGGAGTATTGGTATCCCTTCTGGTCGTGGAAGGAGATCAACTTCAAACGGTATGTCCAACTGATCAAGAACGCGGCCTGGGACGAGGGACTGGCGCGGGTCACGGCCGCCAAACTGGTGCCCGTGCTGGCCCGGCGGTCCCCGGTGATCGCCCTCAGGGTCGGGGCGTTCGCGCTCCGGGCGGCGGGACTGGTGGCCCTGCTTTCGGCCTGGAACCATCTGCGGTATCCTGACGAAGAGGAAAGACTGCCGGCAGACGTCCGTGACCGGCCGCACCTGATCCTGGGGACGGACGCCAAGGGCAACATCAGATACACGGACCGGCTGGGGGCCCTCCCCGACTTCTTGCAGTGGTTCGGGCTGGAGAGCCCGCGGGCGCTCGTCCGCGACTACCTGAACGGGCACAAATCGGTCGCCCAGGTTGCAGTCGAGATGGCGAAGGCCCCTGTGAACGTCCTGGTGCAGGGGTTTGGGCCGCAAAAGACGCTGGTCGAGGTGGTCACCGGCAAGAGGCTGTACCCGGACCTGTTCGAGCCGGGCCCCGTCCGCAACGCCGGCCTTCACATCGCCCAGAGCCTCAGCCTGGGGGACGTATACTCCCGGCTGAAGGGGCTGCCGACCCGTCCGTTTGACCCCGGAAGCCTCCTCCATAAGGTGGCGGATCCGGGCGAGGCGGCGTACTACGACATTCTCGACGCCAAGCAGGAATTCCTGAAGAGCAAGGGCAAGCCGGGCGGGTACCGGGGGTCGGTGAGCCCCACCAGCCAGGCGCTGTACTACCTGAAGCTGGCCGCCCGCTATGGCGACCGGGAGGCGTTTGGGAAGTACCTGCTCGAGTTCGCCAACCTCGGCGGTTCGGCCAAAGGACTGGGGACATCACTCCGGAACCTGAACTCCCTGGATGGCCTGACGGCCCCCGAAGCCCAGGAGTTCATCACCAGGTGGCTTGACGCTGAAGGGCGCCAGCGGCTGGCAACGGCAGAACGGTTTTACAAGGAGACCCTCCTGGGCAACACTGCCCGATTCTTTCAAGAGGCGGTCCGAAAGAGGAGCGCCCGCCCCTGAGCCGGGGGAAGGTCTGCGGAAAGAAGGTGAGCATTGATGCCTTACAAGGATCCCGGCAAGCGGCGGGACTACGCCCGGGAATACGGCCGGCTTCGGAGAGCGGGGGGGCGTCAAACCCCTGGTCAAACCCTGGTGCCCCTGCCCTTCCGACTGCGCACCGCTCACGACATCCTGGCCCTGCTGGCGGAGCAGGTGGCCGCCGTCAGGGCCGAGGCGGACGCCGGGACGTTGGAGAAGGCCCGCACCGTCGGCTACCTCTCGGGAATCGCCCTGAAAACCGTCGAAGTGACCGACCTGGAGGCCCGGCTGAAAGTGCTCGAGGACCGGCTCGCCCAAGACGTCAAGTTGCGGCGGGCGTGACAACGATGGAGGTGGAGAACGTAGGTTTGAAGCGGCGGATCGAGCGTCTTGAAGTTGCCGTCCGGGGCGCGGCCGCCGGCCTCTGCCCGGTCTGTGGCGGCCGGCCTTTCGTCATTCTCCCCGCGGCTGAGGTTGAGCGCCGACTCGCGGAGTTGGGCGACGCAAAGGGCAGCCCGCATGGGGACACCCCCATTTGTCACTGCCTCGTGCTGGGCCCCGAGGAGGTCGACCGGCGGATTGCGCTGCTCAACCTCGAGCCAGTCGCGGAGCTCCCCCCAGGCCCTGCTGAGCGCGAGCCCGAACCCGCCGTGACCGCCCCTGACCAAGCGCGGCCAGCAGTGCCCCGGCGAGAGGCAGAGCCGCCGGTACGGGCCCCCGTGGCCGTGGCCAGGGAGGCCCAGGCCGAGAAGGCCCGGCCGCCCGCCCCCCAGGCCGACAGAAGCCCTCAGGGCGAACAGGACGACGATCATCCCGGGGTGGGGTTTCGTTGGTGAGGAAGGGGACAAGTGGCAACTTACCGCCTCCAATGACCTTCTCCGCGTTGTCTCAATGTGGCTGGGTAACAGGGGGGTGCTCGCGTGGGGCGCGACGGCGACCAACAAGGCGGCCTGCAGCACCGTCCGGGTTAGAGGAATATCACACCGCGGTCGGGAATAGTCGCCCACCGAGGTCTGCTGAAAGAGGGGGCGCAAGGGATGAAACGGCTGGTGGTACCGAGCATTCTGGTGGTGCTGCTTCTCTTGGCCATGGCATTTCGATGGACGCCTTGGCGCACCTTGTTTACCTCTTCCCAGTCCCCAAACCAGGTGAGTTACCGCGAAGATCGCTGGAGCGGGCGGCGATGGGTACTACTGATTGGCATGGCGGGTCCGGATAACGAAAAGCAGCTTGTCGCGTTGGAGCGTCCCGCCCTCCGCCAAGTTGTCGCCCCCGAGAAGGTGCGCGAAACGGAACAGGCGATCGCTACAACTAGAGACCGCTGGACACAGGCCTGGTGGGGAGCTCTCCTTGCGGCGGCGGTGTGGTTACGCATCGCTGTGCGGCAACAGCGAAAGGTGTCCCGAGTCGAGGAGCCACCGGCATAGGAAGGAAAAGCCCTCGAGGTGAAACCCCGAGGGCAGGGGCGAGTTATAAGTATCGAGCCCGGTACACCACCTTCGCCAGCCCGTGCCGCGGATCTAACGCCCCCGGCCAAGTCGACTCCACACAGGTCTTGGGACTTAGGGAACGTACTTCGTCCCGACGAGAAGGCGGCCTCTCTCGCGGCTGCCATTGCCGTCCAACTCGATGTCGACCCACTGCCTGCGTTGATCATCCCACCTTCCGATGGTGCGGTACTGCCGGTTGAATACATCTAGATACACTACTTCCAAGAGCGTGCCGTAATCTTCCGCTGGTGTGCATAGTTGGCCCCCGGTCCGACTCCGAACGACCTCGGTGCGATCGGACTTCGGGGGGACCAGCCCTATCAATGTTTCGAAGAGTGTTCTAGCACTTCCATCCCAAAGGCGAACCAGCACGTCCAACGCCGGACCGGGCCCACAATTGTCGACCTGTAGACACTCGCCGGCGCGCCCAAAGGGCGAGTGCGTTAATACCCTACCTGGTTCCTGCAACTGAGGAGCCCCAAACGGGACAATGATTGGGCGCACTGCAGCCCACCGCTCCTCGCGCATTTCGTTTAAGGCGCCCTCAGCCGCTCTAGCCTGTTTCCGCTGAGCTACCGCTTGCACTTGTGCCCATACAACCACCGCGGCGGTAACAAGTAGATTGCCCACGGTCGCGAGGGCCATGACTACGGCGGATTTCTGTTCAAGCCAGGAGAAGGCAGCGGCGACCGGTGACCACACTGACCATAACAACCCCACTGCACGCTCCTCTCTCGGGAGACGGACTGTGCGCACTTGGGGGGGGCCAGTCCCCTTAGAATGGCTTGCCTGGAGTTTGAGGTCCTGGTGAATGAGCCAACCTAGACGGCGTTTCTCCGGACTGGCCGCCCCCCCGCAGGGGCGGCTTCCGTTTCCTTTTGATCCCGCTCCAGCTTTCGCTCCCAGTCCTTCCCCAGGTACTCGTCGAGGTCGGCCCGCCGGATGTAAACTTGGCGCCCGAACCGAGTCGCCGGGAGTTTCTCTTGGCGGGCCAATTCGTAGACCCTGTCGCGAGTCAGTCCGGCGAGTTGAGAAAACTCTTTGGCCGTAAGCAGTGCTTTCTTCAAAGCTGCTGCACCTCCTGTTTGTGGCTTTTTCGGCCCCTTAGCATGGCCCTGGAAGCGGGGCCAGCCGACTTCGGACCCTCTGGTCAAGTTCTGCGCGCCCTCACACTCTTCTTGTCGAATCCCACCAAGAGAGTCCCCCCTCTCTGTGCGGGAGGGGGAAGGCCTGCTCGGGTGAGCACCTTATTTCGTCCGGCCCTTGCCCTTGGGCAACGGAGCCAGCAACGTGTCGAGTTCATCTTGTCGGTAGCGCTTGTCGTCGGTGCCCGCCAGGGCGTAGGGTATGATCCTGCCGTCACGCACCATCCGGTAGAAGGTGGCCTTCGATATTCGGAGGTGCTCCATAGCCTGCTTAGGGGTCATCCATACTGGTGCCAATGCTTGCGCCTCCTCGGTCTCCATCATATCAGCCTCAAAGGGGTTCGTAAAGAGTCTTAAGGTCTCACTGGGTATTGACCTGGGTGATTCTATATGATACCATAGGACACGCAACAGCCATGCGGACGCGGACTTGGTACTTCCGGCGTGAGCACGTGGGGGAGGTAGGAAGATGAATCTAGAAACCGGCCATCAACCCAAGATTTCCGGCGATGGAGTCCTGACTGTGGTGGAGGATCCGGAGCTGAAATCAATTCAGTACATCCTGCTGGGCGCAACACTCGTCATCGGGTCATCTGCATCAGAACAGGAGGGCAAACAAAATGCCGAAGCCTGACGCCGGCGAGGTCAAGATCGACCAGAAGCTCGAACTGCCCGGGGGAGAGACGCTGTTTGTGGTAAGAGAGCCCGAGCTAAAGTCAATCGCGTTCATGGTGGCCGGTTCCGCGGTTTACGTGTCGCCCGGAATTGACCCGGAGAGCGAAGCTGCCCTGGAGGCCGCGCTGGCAGAATCCTACCCGCACGCTGGAATCAAGGCGTCCGGAGGGCGGCTGACGGTCTAGCATCGCCAAAGCGGCAAGCATCAAGGGAAGGGGCCGGGACCCCTTCCCTTTTTGTTTTTGCGGCGCAAAGCCGTCCCACCCTGTTGGCCACGCCTACCCCCAGGCCCCGAGACCCGCGTCACTCCGCTTTTTTCGTAACGTCCCAACTTTCCCGAGCCCCGGAAACTGCGTCATGCCGCTTTCTTCGTTTAATTCGTTTCTTTCGTACTGGAGGTGACGCTTAAAATGGACCTTGAACCCGGGACTCGCCAAGTCCATCCCGGTCCCCCAGGCCGGCAGAAATCCCTGAGGTGGGGACGCCCGGCTTTTCACCGGAGGTCGGTGAGAAGCCCCCGGCGGTCGACCGGGAGACGCCAGGTTTTCACGAAGCTCGTAAAAAACCCCAAAGAGGCCGGCCGGGCAACACCGCGCCCCCTTGGGCCGAGCGGTTGGCCCCTCGAAGCGCCGGGAGGTCTCTACAAGTTTCGTCCGGCCCCCCTGCAAACGTTTTGCAAACCAACGCCGAGGGACGAGCCGGTTTTTGACGGGACCAAAGAGGACGTGCGCGGCCCCGTGGCCTTACAGGGTAAGGCTTTCGGGGACCAAGAGGGACGAAGCGGGACGGCGAACATCGCACTTGAAAACCGTCGAGGGTGCAAGCCCTCCGTGGGTTCGAATCCCACCTCCTCCGCCACCTTTCGCTTGCGCCAGAAAGCCCCGGGCCGGCGCCCGGGCTTTGTTTTTGGCGCCCGACCCACGATATTGATAGTGAAAAGGGGGTGGCGTCAGTGATTCGACAGAACTTCGTGCTGGAACGGCGCCCTCTCTGCTACCTGCGGGAGTTGGGCGAGCGGGCTGACGGCGTCTGCGGGATCAGGACCCGCCTGGCGGGGACCGTACTGCGCGGACTCGGTCTCACCAGCGCCTGGGCACAGCGCGTGATGGCCGCGGGCCGGGACCAGCTCGCCCTCTTCCCGTGGGGGCCGCAGGTTGCAATACGGCCGTCTGGCGCCCTCCTCTACCCCGTGATTCGCTCCAGCCCACCCATGTAAGGACGCAAGGCCGCCGGCACGGTGACTGATCCGTCCGGCTCCTGGTAGTTCTCCAGAAGCGCCGCGACCGTCCTCCCCACGGCGACCCCCGAGGCGTTCAGGGTGTGCACGAACTCCAGCTTGCCCTGTTCGTTGCGGAAGCGGATGTTGGCGCGGCGCGCCTGAAAATCGCGGCAGTTGGACGCCGAAGAGATCTCCACGTGACGACCGTAGCTGGGCATCCACAGCTCCAGGTCGTATTTCTTTGCCTGGGTGAAGCCCATGTCCCCGGTGCACATCGCCAGGACGCGGTAGGGTAGCTCCAGCGCCTCCAGGACCTCCTCGGCGTGGCGGGTGATTTCCTCCAGAGCCTGGGACGACTCGGCGGGGGCGGCAAGCATCACCATCTCCACCTTGTCGAACTGGTGCTGGCGGACGAGGCCGCGGGTGTCCCGCCCGGCGGCGCCCGCCTCCGAGCGAAAGCAGGGTGTGTAGGCGACGTACCTGAGGGGCAGGTCGGCCGCCTTGAGGATTTCGTCGCGGTGGAAATTGATCAGCGGCACCTCGGCGGTGGGGATCAGGGCATAGTCGGTATCCCGGATGGCGAAGACGTCGTCCTCGAACTTGGGGAACTGCCCGGTGCCGACCATGCTCTGGCGGTTGACCATCAGCGGGGGGGCGATCTCCCGGTAACCATGGCGCCCGGTGTGCAGGTCGATCATCATGGCGATCAGGGCCCGGGTGAGGCGGGCGGCCCCGCCCTTCATGACCACAAAGCGGGTCCCGGTGATTTTCGCGGCCCGTTCGAAATCGAGGATATCCAGCGCCGTTCCGACATCCCAGTGCGGCTTGGGATCGAAATTGAACCGCCGGGGTTCCCCCCACCGACGGATCTCCACGTTCCCCCGCTCATCGGGCCCGACCGGGGCGTCGGGATCAGGCAGGTTGGGAACCGTCAGCAGGAGCCCCTGGAGTTCCTCCTCGGCCTGGCCGACCTGCTCATCGAGCGCCTTGATCTCATCTCCGACACGCCGCATCTCTTCCACGACGATGGTCGCGTCGCGGCCGGCTTTCTTCAACCTCCCGACCTGTTCGCTCACCACGTTGCGCTGGTTCTTCAGGCTCTCAACCTGGGCCAGCAGATCGCGCCGCTGTACATCCAGGGCCAGGATCCGCTCCAGATCGACGGCCACGTTTTTTTTGGTCATAGCGTCCCGCACGACGTCGGGGTTGGCGCGAATGAACTTCAGGTCCAGCAAAGCGGCTCATTCCTTTCCCTGGTGGTCATGTCCGGGGCTCAGTTCCGGGGCGATGGGGATCCCGCCCTCGAACAGGCGAAGAAGGGTCGCGTCGAAGGGAGGGTGGACGACCCCCTTCTCGGTGATGATTCCCGTCACATACCGGTGTGGGGTCACGTCGAAAGCGGGGTTGGCGACTTCGATGCCCTCGGGGGCGATCCGCACCCCTGCCAGGTGAGTCACCTCGGAGGGATCGCGCTCCTCGATGGGAATGTCCTGACCGGAAGCCAGGCTCAGGTCGATCGTCGGCGTCGGTACCGCGGCGTAAAAGGGGATGCCGTGCTCACGGGCCAGCACGGCCACGCCGTAGGTGCCGATCTTGTTGGCGAAGTCACCGTTGCGGGCAACCCGGTCGGCCCCCACCACGACCACCTGAATCAGCCCCCGACGCATCAGGCTGGCGGCCATGTTGTCGGTGATCAAGGTGGCCGGGATGCCGGCTTTGACCATCTCCCAGGCCGTCAAGCGGGCTCCCTGAAGCACCGGACGCGTCTCGTCGACGTAAACGTGCACGCGTTTCCCGCCCTCGTGGGCGGCGCGGATGACTCCCACCGCGGTGCCGTAGTCGACGGTCGCCAGGGACCCGGCGTTGCAATGGGTCAGCACCCCATCCCCGTCCCGGATGAGTTCCTGCCCGTAGCGTCCCAACCGGCGGTTGATATCCACGTCCTCCCGGGCCAGGGCGAGGGCCTGCTCCTCTACCGCCCGGGCGATGTTTTCCGCCGGCGGCAGGCCCCGGGGCGCGCCGGCGGCGGCTCGCCTGGCGGCCTCCAGCACCCGGTCGATGGCCCAGAACAGGTTGACCGCCGTGGGCCGGGTGGCGCCCAGTTCCTCGGCGGCCAGGCCTAACCGCTCCAGGGCTTCCCGCGGCGGCGGGGGAGGGGCCTCCTGCGCCAGACGCCGCGCCTCCAGCGCCAGGCCGCAGGCGGCCGTCACCCCGATGACCGGGGCGCCGCGCACCGCCAGGTCCCTGATGGCCAGGGCAACCTGGCGGTAGTCCTTGAGTTCAAGGTAGACCTCGGCCGCGGGCAAGCGGCGCTGGTCGATCAGACGTACCGTGCCGTCGCGGAGCTCCACCGTCGCCACGGCCTAGCGGTCACCCGCCGCCTTGGCGCAGGGGCAGTGCCGTTCCTCCGGCAAGGCTTCGATCACCCGGTGCAACAGCCCGCGCAGTTGATCGTTATTGGCGTTGAAGACCCGCAGGACCTCCTCGTGGGTGACCGGCCTGATCTCCGGCTGGCCCTCCAGACCGGCATCGTAGTCCGTGATCAGGGCGATGTTGACGTAGCACAGGTTCAGCTCCCGGGCCAAAATTGCCTCCGGGTACTGGGTCATGTTGATGACTTCCCAGCCCTGGGAGGCAAACCAGCGGCTCTCCGCCCGGGTGGAGAAGCGGGGGCCCTGGACGACCACGACCGTTCCCCGCTCGTGCACCCTAATACCCAGGGCCCGCGCCTGCTCGGCGGCAACCGCCCGCATTTCGGGACAGTAGGGGTCCGCCGCCGAAACGTGCCGGACCACCGGACCCTCAAAGAAGGTGTCAGGGCGCCCCCAGGTGCGGTCCACAAGCTGGTCGCAGACGACAAAATCCCCCGGCTTCACGTCCGCCTTAAGGCTCCCCGCGGCGCAGGGACCGATGATCCGGGTGACCCCCAGGGCCTGCATCGCCCATACGTTGGCGCGGTAGTTCACAAGGTGCGGCGGGTGGCGGTGGTCCCTGCCATGACGTGGCAGAAAGGCCACCCGCCGCCCGCCAACCTCCGCCAGGGCGACCATGTCCGAGGGTGCACCATAGGGTGTCTCCACCCAAACCTCCTC
Organism: Bacillota bacterium; assembly: GCA_021786825.1. Classification (GTDB taxonomy): domain Bacteria; phylum Bacillota; class Sulfobacillia; order JAMDAP01; family JAJYMS01; genus JAJYMS01. Next base: position 22,574 of record JAJYMS010000134.1, read on the forward strand.
GACGCGGTCGAGGAACCGGTAAAACCCTGAACCGCCGAAAATCCCGATTTCCGCTCGGTTGCTGGCCATGTTCCCTCCTGGTCCACGGGCCTATTATCCTCGGCACGGGTGGCAGCCATACCCAGAATTCGGGTTGCCGGCCGGCAAATCCTGCGTGGCCGTCAGTCGATCGGCAAGTGAATCTTGCGGGCGGTGAGCATTCCGGGCACCTGGCGCACCGCCTCCAACACCTGCTCGCCCGGCTCGTCGTCGATCTGCAGCACCATCACTGCGTCGCCCCGGGCGGCCAGGCGAGCCACCTGCATGCCCGCGATGTTGATGTCCTTCTGTCCGAGGATCGTCCCCACCTTACCGATCATCCCGGGCCGGTCGTGGTGCTCCACCACGATCATCCACTTGCTGGGGAAGAAGTCGGTCTGATAGCCATTGATGGCCAGAATCCGCAAGCCCCGGGGGGAAACGTGGCCGGCCACGGAGCGTTCGTGCTTGCCGGTCCGAAGCTTAAGGGTGATCAGGTTGGTGAATTCAGAGGCCTTGGTGGTAGCTGCCTCGCGCACCTCGATGCCCCGTTTCTTGGCCACCGGCCGGGCGTTGATCAGGTTGATCGGCTCGTCCAGGCGGCCGGTCAGCAGGCCTACGATGGCGGCGTTGGTCAGCAGGGCCTTGGACCCGCCGTTGATGTCGCCAGCCAGGCTCAATTCAAGGGCGTCCACCGCCTCCGGCCAGGCCTGCGCGCCAAACTGACCAAGCATCGTCGACGCCTCCAGGTAGGGGCGTAGGGTCCGGGCTTCCTCGGGCCCCACGGTCGGCAGATTGACGGCCGACAGGACGGGCTCCCCGCGCAGGGCTTGCAGGACCAGCTCCGCCACGATGATGCCGTTTTGCTCCTGCGCCTCAACGGTGGAGCCGGCCAAGTGCGGGGTCGCGATCACGTTGCTCAAGTCGAAGAGAGGGTTGCGAGCGCGGGGCGGTTCCTCCGCGAAGACGTCCAGGGCCGCCCCCGCCAGGGCTCCGGCTTGGAGGGCCGCGAAGAGGGCGCCCTCGTCGACCAGGCCTCCCCGGGCGCAGTTCACCAGCCGCGCCCCGCGCTTCATCATGGCGATTCGTTCCCGGGAAAGGATGTTCTCCGTTTCGGACGTCTTGGCCAGGTGCAAACTGACGTAATCGGCCCTGGCCAGCGTCTCCGGCAGGCCAAGCAAGCACACCCCCAGAGTTTCCGCCCGTTCGGGGGAAACGTAGGGGTCGTAGGCCACCACCTCCATGCCGAAGGCCTTGGCGCGCAACGCCACTTCCGTCCCGATGCGCCCCATCCCCAGGATGGCCAGGGTCTTGCCCCGCAGCTCGGAGCCCGCGAAGCGGGTGCGGCGCCATTGCCCCCCCTTCAGGTCCGCGTCAGCCTGGGGGATCTGTCTGGCCAGGGCCAGCATCAGCCCCAGGGCGTGCTCGGCGGCGGCCACGGTGTTGGCGCCCGGGACGTTGACCACCAGTATCCCCGCCTCGGTGGCCGCCCTGACGTCGATGTTGTCGACTCCCACGCCGGCGCGACCAATGACCTTCAGCCGGCGGCCGGCGGCAATTACCTCGGCGGTGGCCTTGGTCTCTGAACGAGTGACCAGGGCGTCGAATTCGCCGATTCGCCGGATCAGCTCCTCCTTGGGAAGCCCGATGGCGACCTCGACCTCGATCTCCCGGCGAAGCTTTTCGATGCCCTTCTCGGCGATGGGGTCAGCTACCAGTACGCGCATCCGCAGTCCCTCCTTGTCCCCGCAAGTCAGCCAGGACCTCGCGCAGGGCCTTGAGTCCGGCGCGCAGGTCGGCCTCGGTTACGTGACCCAGGTGTCCGATCCGAACGACGCTGTCCGTCAGTGGGCCCTGACCCCCGGCGATGATGACCCCCCGCTGCCGCACGGCCTTGCGCAGGGCGGCCGGTTCAATCCCCGGGGGAACGCGGATGGCCGTGACCGTGTCCGAATAGTAGCGCGGGTCGGCCAACAACTCCAGGCCCAGGGCGGTGACGCCCTCCCGGCAGGCCCGGCCCAGGGCGGCATGCCGCGCTAGGACGGCCGCCAGTCCCGCTTCGCCGATCATCCGCAAGGCCTCCCGCAGGGCGTAATAGAGGGAGATGGCCGGGGTGTAGGGGGTCTGGAGCTTGGCCATCTCCTTGCGGAATCCGGCCCAGTCCCAGTAGAGGCGCGGCATCTTCGCCGTTTCAGCGGCCGCCCAGGCACGCGGGCCGACGCTCATCAGCGCCAGGCCCGGGGGGCACATCAGGGCCTTCTGCGACCCCGTGATCACCACGTCGATTCCCCAGGCGTCGGTTGGCAGGTCGATGGCCGCCAGGGAACTCACCGCGTCCACCAGCAGGAGAGCGCCGTGCTCGCGCACGACCTCGGCCAGCCGGGCCAGGGGGTTCGTCACCCCGGTGGAGGTCTCGTTGTGGGTGATCAGGACCGCCTTGATCTGCCGGTCGCGGTCGGCCTGGAGGCGTTCCCGCAGGGTTGCTGGGTCGATGGCCTGCCCCCAGGGGGCGGCCAGGCGCTCCACGTCGGCCCCGTAGATTCCGGCGATCTTGGCGAAGCGATCGCCGAAGGCCCCCATGGTGCAGGCCAGGACCCGGTCTCCCGGCGACAGGACGTTCACCAGGGCGGCCTCCAGTCCTCCCGTCCCGGCGGACGGGAAGATGATCACCGGGTTCTGCGTCTGGAAAACCGCTTGCAGGCCTTCCTGCACCTCCCGGGCGAGGGCGGTGAATTGCTCGCCGCGATGGTTGATCATGGGCTGTAACATGGCCTCGGCGACGCGTTCAGGAACGGGGGTTGGACCCGGGATCAGAAGTGTTTCCGGCATCTGCCTCTCCTCCTGGGACCCGCCGGGGCGGGAGCGCGGGAAATGAATGAGGACCCCCGCTCCCCGGCGCGCCTAATTTGGGCCGGGGGCGAAAGCCCTGGTCGGTGCTTCCGCGGTGCCACCCCGCTCGGTCGCGCTGCTCCTCAACGCATAAGGCTCCCGTCCCCGGTACCAGGGACGGGAGCCGTCTCCCGCGTTGCCACCCTTGTTGGTGCGCCTCAGCACAACCCTCTTTGCAGAGCTGTATCGGGCTCCAGCCGCTCGGGTCTCCCCGGCCCCTCAGGGGTGGATGCGCCTGCGACTTGCACCGGCTTGCACCGACCGCCGGTTCTCTTGGCAGTGGCCCGGGCGCGCTTCCCGTCATCAGGGGTGCGAAATGATCTATTGTCTGGGATTATAAACGAGAACTCCCTCGGTTGGCAAGCCCCTTGTCCACCCGATCCGCCGCCAGCCGCAAAAAATACTCGTGAATCCGCCGGTCCCCAGTCAGTTCGGGGTGGAAGGCGGTCACCAGGTATTGCCCTTGCCGGGCCATCACGATGCGGTCCTCGTGGCGGGCCAGGACCTCGACCCCCGGCCCGCCAGAGACCACATAGGGTGCCCTGATGAAGACCCCGCGAAAAGGGGTCGGGCCCAGGACGGGGATGTCCAAATCCGTCTCGAAGCTCTCGCGCTGCCGGCCGTAGGCGTTACGGTGAGTGACGATATCCATCAGTCCAAGGCGGTACTGCCCGGCGGACCCGTCCGGCCGCAAGGCCGCCTCGCCGATGACTTCCCTGGCCAAGAGGATCAATCCGGCACAGGTGCCATACACCGGCACCCCGTCGGCAGCCAGAGCCGGAAGGGCCTGATCGAAACCGTATTGAACCATCAACTGACCGATGGCGGTGCTTTCCCCGCCCGGAATCACCAAGCCCTGAATCCCTTCCAATTGGACGGTCTGGCGCACCGGAAAAGCCTCGGCCCCGCAGTCCTGCAGGGCCGAAAGGTGCTCCCGGAAGGCTCCTTGTAAGGCGAGAACCCCGATCTTCACCTACCACCCACGCTCCTGCATTCGCTGTCCCGGGGCGATGTTGGAGATTTCGACCCCCGGCATCGCCTCGCCCAAATCTTTGGAAACCTCCGCAAGGGTTTCCGGATCGTTGTAGTGTGTGGTGGCCCGGACGATCGCCCTGGCCCTGGCTTCCGGATGCTTTGATTTGAAGATGCCGGACCCGACGAAGACGCCGTCGGCCCCCAACTGCATCATCAAGGCGGCGTCGGCGGGGGTGGCGATCCCTCCCGCGGAGAAATTGACGACCGGCAAGCGACCCTGTTTCTTGACCTCCACGACCAGTTCGTAGGGGGCTCCCATCTCCTTGGCCAGGGCCATCAACTCGTCTTCCGGCGCGTTGACCACCCGTCGGATATCGTCGTTGATCTGGCGCATGTGCCGGACGGCCTCCACCACGTTCCCCGTGCCGGGTTCGCCTTTGGTGCGGATCATCGCCGATCCCTCGCCGATGCGCCGCAGGGCCTCACCCAGGTTGCGGGCGCCGCACACAAAAGGCACCTTGAAGTTGTGCTTGTTGATGTGGTAGAGTTCGTCGGCCGGAGTGAGCACCTCCGACTCGTCGATATAGTCGACGCCCAGGGCCTCCAAAATCTGGGCCTCTACAAAATGGCCGATCCGAGCCTTGGCCATCACCGGGATGGTGACTGCCTCCATGATCCGCGAAATCACCGTGGGGTCGGCCATCCGCGCCACGCCACCGGCGGCCCGGATGTCGGCGGGAACGCGCTCCAGGGCCATTACCGCCACCGCGCCGGCCTTCTCCGCGATGGTGGCCTGCTCCGGCGTGGTGACATCCATAATTACCCCGCCTTTCAGCATTTCGGCGAGGCCCTTCTTAACACGGAATGTTCCCTGCTCCACTTCGGTTCCTCCACTCCCGACCGTATTTCGTAAATATGCTAACACCGCCTGTTGGCAGTGTCAACGTTCGCTAGGCCTCCTCCTCCTTGCTCGCAACCCGGGCCACGGCCATGACCTGGTCCCCCTCGTCCAGACGCATCAGGGTGACCCCCTGGGTGTCGCGCCCCAGGCGGGAGACGTCGGTCACCTGCATGCGGATCAGCACCCCGTTGGCCGAGATGATCATCAACTCGTCCCCTTCCCGGACCATCCTCACCCCGACCAGGGTTCCGGTCCGGCGGGTCAGGTGGATGGTGCGGATTCCCTTGCCCCCGCGTCCCGTGGCCCGGTACTCCGTCAGGGGCGTTCGCTTGCCAAAACCCTGGTCGGTCACCACCAGCAGGTCGGCCTCCTCATCGACCACCTCCATGGCCACGACCGCGTCGCCGCGGTCCAGACGCATCCCGATCACGCCCTGTGCGGCCCGGCCCATCGGCCGGACCGTGGCCTCCGAAAAGCGGATGGCCTGGCCATGGGCCGAGACCAGCAGCACCTCCGACTGGCCGTTGGAGAGGCGCACGCCGATCAGTTCGTCGCCCTCCTCGAGGTTGATGGCGATGAGGCCGGCGGCGCGGATATTGGCGTATTCCTCGAGCTTCGTCTTCTTGACCGTGCCCCACCGCGTAGCAAAGAAAAGGTGACGATCCGGCTCGGCTTCCCTGACCGCGATAACGGCGGCGACCTTCTCGCCGGTGCCGAGTTGCAGCAGGTTCACGATGGCCGTGCCCTTGGCCTGGCGGCCCGCTTCAGGGATCTCGTGGGCCTTGAGGCGGTAAAGCTTGCCTCGGTTGGTAAAAAAGAGGAGGTCGTGGTGAGTGGTCGCGACAAAGAGGTCTTCGACGAAGTCTTCCTCCCGGGTAAGGGTGCCGGTGATGCCGCGGCCGCCCCGCCGCTGGCTGCGATAGGTATCCAGGGGCAGTCGCTTGACGTACCCGAAGTGAGTGAGGGTAATCACTACCTCCTCCTCCGGGATGAGGTCCTCCACCTCCAACTCGTTCACCGCGGCGGTAATCCTGGTGCGCCGCTCGTCGGCGAACCGCTGGCGGATATCCAGTAGCTCCTTTTTAATGATCGCGTCAATCATCTTGTCGCTGGCCAGCACCGCCCGCAGGTACTCGATCTGCTTGAGCAGTTCGGCGTACTCTTCCTCGATCTTTTCCCGCTCGAGCCCGGTGAGCCGATGCAGTCGCATGTCCAGAATCGCCTGGGCCTGTTTCTCACTGAGGCCGAAGCGCTGCTGCAAGCCGGCCCGCGCCTCGTCGACGGTGCGGGAGGCGCGGATCAGGTTGATCACCTCGTCGAGACGGTCCAGCGCGATGCGCAGGCCCAAGAGGATGTGGGCCCGCGCCTCGGCGCGGTCCAGTTCAAATTGGGTCCGCCGGGTGATGACGTCCCGTTGGTGGAACAGGTAGTAATGAACCATCTCTTGCAGGGACAAGACGCGGGGTTTGCTGTCGACCAGGGCAAGCATGATCACGCCGAAGGTTTGCTGCAGGGGAGTGTACTTGTAAAGGCGGTTGAGGACCACGTTGGCGTTGGCATCCCGGCGCAGTTCGAGGACGATGCGAAGGCCGGTCCGATCGGACTCGTCGCGCAGGTCGGTGACGCCTTCGACCTTCTTGTCCCGGACTAGTTCGGCGATTCGTTCGATCAGCTTGGCCTTGTTGACCTGGTAGGGAATCTCGCTGATCAGGATCCGTTCCTTGCCGCCCGCGCCGGTCTCGATCCGGGCCACTCCGCGCATCCGGACGGTGCCGCGGCCGGTCTCATAAGCCTCCTTGATGCCGTCCTTGCCCATGATCAGGCCGCCGGTCGGGAAGTCGGGGCCCTTGATGGCCTGCATCAGCTCCCGGGTGGTGACCGCGGGCCGTTCGATCATCATGACGATTCCGTCGATCACCTCCCCCAGGTTGTGGGGAGGGATGTTGGTGGCCATCCCGACGGCGATGCCCGCCGAGCCATTGACCAGAAGGTTGGGAAAGCGCGAGGGAAGAACCTTCGGCTCCTCTTCCTTGTCATCGAAGTTGGGCTGAAAGTCGACCGTGTCCTTGTCCAGGTCGGTCAACATTTCCACCGCCAGCCGGGAGAGGCGCGCTTCCGTATAGCGCATCGCCGCCGGCGGGTCGCCGTCGATGGACCCGAAGTTGCCGTGACCGTCCACCAGGAGGTAACGAATGGCGAAGTCCTGGGCCATCCGGACGAGGGCGTCATAAACCGCCGTGTCGCCGTGGGGGTGGTACTTGCCCAGAACGTCGCCGACGGTGCGCGCCGACTTCTTGTGGGGCTTATCGGGGGTGTTGCCCGCCTCGTGCATGGCGTAGAGGATCCGGCGGTGGACCGGTTTGAGGCCGTCTCTCACGTCGGGCAAGGCGCGGCTGACAATCACCGACATCGCGTAGTCGATGTAAGAGCGCTTCATCTCCTCCTGGATGTCGATCGGCACAATCCTTCCGGTTTCGTCGGGCATGCTCAACCTCCGCTGCTTACCCCACCGTATCCAGGTTGCGCACCAGGTGGGCGTGTTGTTCGATAAACTCGCGGCGCGGCTCGACCTTGTCCCCCATCAGGGTGCTGAAGATCCGGTCCGCCTCCATCGCGTCGTCCAGGGTCACTCGCAGGAGCGTGCGGCGCGCGGGGTTCATGGTGGTTTCCCAGAGTTGCTCGGCGTTCATCTCCCCGAGCCCCTTGTAGCGCTGGACCTCCGGCTTGGGACCACCCTGAGCCTCCAGCTCCCGCAGCGTCCGCTCCAGTTCCTGGTCACTGTAGACGTACCGGTCCTGCTTGCCCTTGGCGATCTTGTATAGCGGCGGCTGGGCGATGTACACGTAGCCCAAGTCGATGAGGGGGCGCATATAGCGGTAGAAGAACGTCAGCAAGAGGGTGCGGATGTGGGCGCCGTCGACGTCCGCGTCGCTCATGAGGACGATCTTTTGGTAGCGGGCGCGGGAGCCGTCGAAGTCCTCGCCCACGCCGGTACCCAGGGCGGTGATGATGGCCCGGATCTCTTCATGGGTGAGGATCTTGTCCAGCCGCGCTTTTTCGACGTTGAGGGGCTTGCCCCGCAGCGGCAGGATGGCCTGGATGCGGCGGTCGCGACCCTGCTTGGCTGAGCCGCCCGCCGAATCGCCCTCGACGAGGAAGACTTCCGACTCGGCCGGGTCCCGCGAGGAACAGTCGGTGAGCTTTCCCGGCAGGGCTGAGACCTCGAGGGCGTTCTTGCGCCGGGTCAGTTCGCGGGCCTTGCGGGCGGCTTCGCGGGCCCGGGCCGCCAGTACCGCCTTCTCGACGACGCGCTTGGCGATGCCGGGGTTTTCCTCCAGATGAATGGAAAGGCCCTCGCCGACCACTGTCTCGACGATCCCCCGCGTCTCGGAGTTATTCAGCTTCGTCTTCGTCTGTCCCTCAAACTGGGGATCGGGAAGCTTGACGTTGAGGATGGCGACCAGGCCCTCGCGAATATCCTCGCCGGAGAGCCCCGACTCGTTTTCCTTGAGCAGGTTGGCCCGCCTGGCGTAGTCGTTGATCGCGCGCGTCAAGGCGCTCTTGAAGCCGGCCTCGTGGGTGCCTCCCTCGTGGGTCCAGATGGTGTTGGCAAAGGAGTAGATGCCTTCCGCGTATCCGTCGTTGTACTGCAGGGCGACCTCCACCCGCGTCTGGTCGCGCTCGCTCTCCAGATAGATGGGGGTGGCGTTGATCACGTCGCGGTTCTTGTTGAGGTGCTGCACGAAGGAGACGATGCCACCTTCGTATTGGAAGACGTTCTGGGCCTGGGTGCGCTCCTCGGTCAGGGTGATTTGCAGGCCCTTGTTGAGAAAGGCCAACTCCCGGAGCCGCTGGCAGACGGTGTCGTAGCTGAACTCGACCGTTTCGAAGATTTGCGGGTCAGGCTTGAAGCGCACCCGGGTTCCGGTGCCTACAGCGGAGGCGACGCGGCGGACGTCGGTGGTGGGACGGCCGCGTTCGTACCGCTGCACGTACAGACCGGCGTCCCGCTTCACCTCGACCTCGAGCCATTCGGAGAGGGCGTTGACCACGGAGACCCCCACTCCGTGCAGCCCGCCGCTGACCTTGTAGCCGCCACCGCCGAACTTGCCGCCGGCATGGAGGACGGTCAGGGCGACCTCGACAGCGGGGCGCCCGGTCTTGGGGTGAAGGTCGACCGGGATCCCGCGTCCGTTGTCAGTCACCGAACAACTGGCGTCCGCGTGCAGGACGACCCCTATAGAGGTGCAGTAACCGGCCAGGGCCTCGTCGATGGCGTTGTCCACGACCTCGTAGATGAGGTGATGGAGGCCCTTGGCCGAGGTCGACCCGATGTACATGCTAGGGCGCTTGCGAACCGCCTCCAGACCCTCCAGGACCTGGATCTGACTGGCGTCGTAGCTCTGGCCGTTACGCTCGTCTGTCTCGCGCAACAACGGTTCCTCCTCGTCATGCTGGGGGTGAAGAGCGGATGTCTACGTCAAGTGGCAGGCCCGGCGCTTCAGTGCCCCGGGGGAAATGGGGGAAAGGAAAACGCGCTCCCGCATTACCACCAGCGCCTTGGGCTGGCCCCCGGCCAGGTCCGCGACCTGGTCGTGTTGGCGGGCGCGATTGAGGAATTCCTTGGTGGCTCCCGCCTGGGTCACACGGGTGTGGAAGATGCCGACCAGTTCCTTCCGGCGGACGATGGTATCCCCGCCCAGATGTACATACACCCCAAGCCTCACCTCCGGCTAATTGTTCCCTGGCGGCATCTCAAAGAGTCGGCCGGCCTGGACGCCGAACACGTTTGCCCCCCTCAGCCAGCCCGGGTCGAGGTCTGTCGTTTCGGTGGCAGTCATAAAGAGCTGGGCGGCGCTGGGCACAACCTGGAGCAAAAACCTGCGTCGCTCTAGGTCCAGCTCGGACGTGACGTCATCCAACAAAAGCACGGGGGGTTCGCCCGATACCCGGGTAATGTAATGCAGCTCTGCCAGTTTGAGGGCCAGGACCGCGCTGCGCTGCTGGCCCTGGGAGGCGTAGAGGCGGGCGTCGCGGCCGTTCAGGTGGAGGGCGATGTCGTCGCGATGCGGGCCGACGAGGGTCGTCCGGCGGGCGAGGTCCTGGCGCCGCCGACGCAGCAACTCCGCCGCGAGGTGGCGGGCCGCGGCTCCCTCCTCGGCGGCGGGCTGCCAGCCGGGCAGGCCCGGCTGGTAGGAGACCTGAAGCTCCTCCCGCCCGGAGGTGACCTCGCGATGGTAATGCACCGCCTGTTCCCGGAGAGCCTCCACGGCGTCCGCCCGCCGCGCAAGCAACTGCGCCCCGTGTTGGGCTAGCTGTTCGTCCCAGACCTCCAACTCCCCGGCCGTCGGGGCAGGCTCCCTTCGCAGCAGAGCGTTGCGGTGCGACAAGGAGCGTGTATATTCCTGGAGGTGGTGCAAGTAGGGGCGGCTCGTCTGGCCGAGCTGGAGGTCTAGGAAGCGGCGGCGGAGTTGGGGCGACCCTTTGAGGAGTTGAAGGTCTTCGGGGCTGAAGAGGACCGCCTTGAGCTGCCCGACAAAATCAAGCAGGCGATTCTGAGCTGCGCCGTTAAGGCGGGCGCGTTTGCGCCGTTCCTGCAATTGCAACTCGACCGTGGAGGGACCGGCGGCCCGCTGGAGCACCGCCCGGGCGACCAGGCTTTCCTGCCCCCAGGTGATCAGTTCCTGGTCATGGCTGGTCCGGTGGGAACGGGTAGTGGCCAAAAAGAAGAGGGCCTCCAGGATGTTGGTCTTGCCCTCTGCGTTCCGGCCGACGAAGAGATTGGGGCCAGCGGCAAAGCGGACCTCGAGACGCGGGTAGTTGCGGAAGTTGTACAGGTGCAGGCTGGTGACGCGCAAGGCGCAGGCTCCTACCAGATTACGATCGGCAAGACGACGTAGAAGAAGTCCTCCTTCCCGGCCGGCCTCATCCGGCTGGCGGTGCGGCTGCCGGAGAATTCGAAGACCAGCTCGTCGGCGTCGATGACCTTCAGGCCATCCGCCAGAAAGCGGGGGTTGAGCCCGATTTCCAGCGGGCTTCCCTCCAGGGCGGCGGCGAGCTCCTCGTAGACCTGGCCAACCTCCGGGGTATTGGAGGTTATGACCGCCCCCCCCTCGCTCAGGGAGAGCTTGATGGCGTTGGAGCCTTCCCGGGCGATCAGGGACGCCCGCTCACAGGCATCGTGGAAGGCCGGGACGCTGAGGCGCATCGTCGTTTCGTATTGCTTGGGGACGAGGCGCAGGACATCGGGGTACTGTCCCTCCAGCAGCCGGGAGGCCAGGGTTACGCCGTCGAGGTCGAAGAAAATCTGGTTCGGGGCCAGGTGCACGGTCACCGGTGAGGCCTCGGCGCTGGTGAGCAGCCGGAGGAGTTCATTGAGACAGCGGGCTGGGATGACGAGCCGTTGCCCCGCCTGGTCCGGAATCTCGGGGAGCGACTGCCGGCGGAAGGCGATCCGCACACCGTCGGTGGCGACGACCTCCAGCAAGCCCGGCTGGATCGAAACGCACGCGCCCGTCAGAATCGGCCGGGTTTCGTCGTGAGAAGCGGCGAAGATGGTCTGGCGGATGAGGTTGCGCAGTTCGCCCTGGCCCAGGTGAAAGGTTGTGTCCCCGGCGGGATCGAGAAGTTGGGGAAATTGCTCTGCTGCCTGTCCGTGGATGGTGTAGTGGGACCTTTCCCAGAAGAAGGTGGCCGTGTAGTTGCTGGCGTCGACCTCCACGCGCACCGGTCCATCGGGGAGGCGGCGAATGATTTCGGTAAGGTAACGCGCCGGGAGGACGATCTGGCCTTCTTCTTCAATCTGAGCGGGCAGGACCACCTGGAGCGCCACCTCCAAGTCGGTAGCCGCCACCTGGAGTCGATTCCTGTCCGTCTTTAGGAGGATGCCGGACAAGATCGGCAGCGTGTTTCGACTGGATACGGCACGGGCGGCGATGCTTAGGCTCTGGGAGAGGTCCGACTGGGCCGCGGTAAACTTCATCGGTTGAGGACTCCTCCTTCAGGGTGGCTGGGAGAGAGATTCAAAATGGGGGGTGTTTTCTCCTGCAGCAAGTAAGGGGGCAAGTAGTAATAGAAATAGGGCCTGTGAATTTGTGGGTAAGGGGGAAAGAATGAGGCGGGGCGTGGGTCTGAGCGGTGGATGGGGTTGTGGATAGAAAGGGTGGTAACGGGGAGAAAAGGTGTCGAAGGGTGGAGAAATAGATACCCCCAGGTTGTCAACAGGTTGTCCCCGGAGTTTTGCACAGCTTAGCCGGAGCGGATCCGGGAGGTCAGGTGCTGGACGGTGAGGGCGAGGTCCTGATCCTGGGAGATGTCAGCGGAGATCTTATCCCAGGCGTGGAGGACGGTGGTGTGGTCGCGACCGCCGAACTCCTCGCCGATACGGGGCAGGGAGGCATCGGTCAGTTCACGGGCGAGGAACATGGCGACCTGGCGGGGAAACGCCAGGGCCCGGGTCCGCTTGCGGACTTTGAAGTCTTCCTGTTGAAGTCCATAGTGCTCAGCCACGATGCGCTGAATCAGATCAATCGTGATGGGGCGCGGGCGCGCGTCGGGGAGGATGTCTTTGAGGGCCAGTTGAGCGGTGTCGATGTCGAGGGGGAGATGATGGAAGGTGGCGTGGGCGACGACGCGGTTGAGGGCCCCCTCAAGTTCGCGGATGTTGGTCTCGATGTTGGCGGCGATATAGGCGAGCACCGCGTCGTCCACGGAAAGGCGGTCGGTGGTGCACTTTTTGCGAAGGATGGCGATGCGGGTCTCCAGGTCGGGGGGCTGGATGTCGCAGATCAGGCCCCACTCAAAGCGGGAGCGGAGGCGCTCCTCGAGGGTAGGGATCTCCTTGGGAGGGCGGTCGCTGGAGATGATGATCTGTTTGGACGCCTCGTGGATGGCGTTGAAGGTATGGTAAAACTCCTCCTGGGTGCGCTCCTTGCCGGCGAGGAACTGAATATCGTCGATCATCAGGACGTGAACGTTGCGGTAGCGGTTCTGAAACTCGACCGTCTTGTTGTCGCGGAGGCAATTGATGAACTCGTTGGTGAAGGTTTCGGAGGAGACGTAAGCGACGCGGGCGGTGGGGTTGTGGGCGAGGACAAAATGGCCGATGGCGTGCATCAGGTGGGTCTTGCCAAGACCGACCCCGCCGTAAATAAAGAGGGGGTTGTAGGCGCGGGCGGGACTCTCGGCGACCGCCAGGGAGGCGGCGTGGGCCATCCGGTTGGAGCTGCCGACGACGAAGGACTCAAAGGTGTACTTCGGGTTAAGGGGCTTGAATAGGGCATCGGCGGGAGAGGTTGGCTGCAGGGTGCTGGTGGCGGCGACTTCGTCGAGGTAGGGCCGCTCAGGCAAGCGCGGCGGGAGGACGAAGTCGAGCTTGACGTCGCGGTGAGTGACGGTCCGGAAGACCTGCTGGATCAAGCCCTGGTAGTGGCTCTCCAGGCGGGCGCGGGCGAGGTCGTTGGGGGCGGCGATGACGAGGGTGTCCTCGTAGAAAGCGACCGGGCGCGCAGGCTTCACCCACGTCTCGAAGCTGGGCTTCGGGATGGCGCGCTCGAGGTGTTCGAGGGCCTGCAGCCAGAGGGTTGACAGGTCAGTGCTCATTTGGTCGGTCGCGGCCTCCTCCCTGGTTGTCCACAGGAAAAGTAGATGTGTGGATAAGCTGTGGGTAACGTTGGTGGGAGCGGGAAGGCGAAGGGGAGACGAATTTGCCGCGAGCTGGTGACTATTCGGCGCGAGCATAAACCCTGTGGAGGGAGGGGGGGTGAGGTGGAGAAGAGATCGCGGGCCGACTAGGCGGGGGACGGAAAGGGGTGGGGGAATCAGGTCGAGTTATAATCTGCAAACAAATTGTACACAGGAGTATCCACAAGGTGTGGATAAGACAAGCCAAGCCGCCCGCGGCGGCTATAGCTTCCGGTTTATGATAGCAAATCCTGGGGGGTTTATCAACAGGGTTAAGGAGGATCCAACGGGAGGACAGGAGAATTCCTTGACAGTGAAAGTTGGGCTTGGATATAATCGGGTGTGACTCTTTCGGAAACGGGGAGATGTAGGTTTGAAACGCACGTACCAACCGAAGGTGAGGAAACGCCAGCGCGTTCACGGCTTTTTACGGCGGATGGGAACGCGAGGCGGGAGGAGAGTCCTGAAAGCCCGCCGGCTAAAGGGAAGAAAACACCTCTCTGCCTAGGCCGCGGATCCGTGGCCTTTTTCTTTGTGTGGGGTGGGAACTGCGAAGAGGTCTGGGCGTCTGCGCCGCAAGAGCGAGTTTGACAGGGTCTTCGAGGAGGGTGCGTCCTTGGTAGGGCGGTTGGTCGTGGTGCGACTGCGGCTGGCCGAGGCAGAGACGCCCCGGGTCGGTTTTGTGGTTTCGCGCAAGATGGGGAAGGCGGTGCGGCGCAATCGGTTGCGGCGGCGTTGCCGGGAGGCGCTGCGCCGGCTGGAAGGGGAATTGCGAGGAGGGCTTGAGTTGGTGCTGATCCCACGGTCGGCGGCCGACTCGTGCGACTTTGGACAGTTGTTGAGCGAGTTGCGGGACTTGCTTCGGCGAGGCGGAGGGCTGCGGGAGGAGGGCGGCGGTGGGGACGCTGGGTAGGCTGCTCGCGCGCCTGATGGAAGGTGGAATCCTGTTTTATCGACGCGTGTTGTCACCCTTGAAGGGGCCGACCTGCCGGTACTACCCGACTTGCTCCGAGTACGCCCTGGAGGCGGTCCGGCGGCACGGACCGGGGAAGGGGGCGTTCCTTGCCATTTGGCGGGTTTTGCGCTGTCACCCCTTCCACGCCGGGGGTTATGACCCCGTGCCTTAAGCCGGTATAGGCAGGGCCCGGGTGAGGGCATGGTAGGGAGTGGAGGAAAAAGGAGGGCAGGTTCTTGATCGCTTGGTTGGCCAACCTGCTGCGGGAGTTTTTGGGATACTTTTTCTCGCTGACCGGTAACTACGGGGTAGCGATTATCATCCTGACAGTGGTGGTCCGGGTGATCCTGATTCCCTTCACCGTAAGCCAGATGAAGGCGATGCGGCGGATGCAAGAGATTCAGCCGATGGTGGAGGAGCTCAAGAAGAAGTTCAAGGGTGACCAGGCGCGAATCAACCAGGAGACCATGGAGATCTATCGCAAGCAAGGGGTCAATCCGGTGATGGGGTGCTTGCCCCTGTTGCTCCAGTTTCCCGTGCTGATCGCCCTGTTTCAGGCCCTGAACAACCCCGCCTACACGCAGACGCCCCTCTTTTTGGGGCTGAACCTGTCTTTGCCGGACGCCACTCACGCGATCACCACCCTGGGACTCGGCTACTACGTGCTGCCGCTCCTGGCGGCGGTGACGACATACTGGCAGTCGGTGGTGTCGACCCCCCCGAGCAGCGATCCGTCGCAGCGGATGATGCTTTACCTGATGCCGTTGATGATTGGGTGGTTCAGCCTCCGTTTCGCGGCGGGTTTGTCCGTTTACTGGGTGGTCTCCAACCTGTTCAGCATCGCTCAAGCCTATCTTACACTCAGGGCGAAGCCTAGAGTGAGGGGGGGTGAAGTGGCGCGATGAGGTCGGTGGAGAAGCGGGGGCGGTCGGTCGAGGAGGCGGTGGGGATGGCCCTCGCCGAACTCGGGGTAGACCGCGAGGAAGCGCGGGTCGAGGTACTGGAAGAGCCGAGCAAGGGCCTTTTCGGGCTGATCGGAGCCAAGGAGGCTCGCGTGCTGGTGACCTGGGCTCCGGGGAAGCAGGAGGTGGCCGAGCGCCTCGTCCGCGAGATTGCCGGGGCGATGGGCCTCGTGGTCCAGGTCGTGGCGAGAGTGGAGGAGGATTACATCCACCTCGATGTGCAGGGACCGGACCTGGCGGTGCTGATCGGGCGCCACGGACAGACCCTGGAGGCGCTGCAGTACCTGGTGAACCTGGCGGTCTCCCGGGTTTCGGACGAGCGGCGACGCGTGCTGCTGGACGTCGAGGGATACCGGCGGCGGAGGGAGGAGACCCTGCAGCGGCTGGCGGCGAGGTTGGCTGAACAAGTGCGGCGCAGCGGGCAGAGCGTGGCGCTGGAACCGATGAGCGCGCATGAGCGGAGGGTGATTCACGTCACCCTGCAGGACCACCCCGGGGTGACGACGCGGAGCGAGGGAGAGGAGCCCTACCGGAAGATCGTGATATCGGCGAAGAAGTAGGGAGGCCACCCTCGAGGGTGGCTTTCTTCTTTCCGGGGGTGGCGGATGTGGAAGAAACGATTGCGGCCGTGGCGACGGCACCGGGGGAGGCGGCCCTGGCGATCGTCCGGGTGAGCGGCCCCGAGGCACTGCCGATCGTCGCGCGGGTGTTTCGGCCGGAACGGACTTCGCGGGAGACCTGGCGGGAGTCCCACCGGGTGAGCCACGGGTGGGTGCTCGACGAGGGCGGGCGGGAGTTGGATGAGGTGCTGGTGGTGGTCATGCGGGCGCCTCGGACCTACACCCGGGAGGACGTCGTGGAGATCGGGTGCCATGGCGGAGTGGCGGTCTCCCGCGGGATTCTGCGGGCGCTGCTGGAGGCGGGCGCGCGTCTGGCCGCGCCGGGGGAGTTCACCCGCCGGGCTTTTCTGAACGGGCGGATGGATTTGACGCAGGTGGAGGCGGTGATGGACCTGATTTCGTCCCGCACGCGGCGGAGCGCGCGCGCGGCGGCGGCGAGGCTGGCCGGCAAGCTGGCGGAGCGCGTCCGGGAAGCGCGGCGGCTGGTGTTCGACCTGCTGGCGGAACTGGAGGCGCGGATCGATTTTCCGGAAGAAGGCCTTGGTGAACTCCCGGCGGAATGGGCGCGGGAGACCCTGCAGGGAATTCGCGACCGGGTGGGCCGCCTGCTGGCGACAGCCGGGCGGGGGCGGGCGCTGCGGGAAGGGGTCCGGACGGTGCTGGCGGGAAGGCCCAACGTGGGGAAGAGTTCGCTGCTGAACGCGCTGTTGGGGGAAGACCGGGCGATTGTCTCAGAAATCGCCGGCACCACGCGGGACTACCTGGAGGAGAACCTGAGCATCGGCGGGGTCCCCCTGGTCCTGGTCGACACAGCGGGGATCGGGCAGGGCGGCGGCCCGCTCGACCAGCTCGGCGTGGAACGGGCGCGGCGGCTCATAAGGGAGGCCGACCTGGTGGTGGTGGTCCTGGATGACGCGGCCGGACTGCGGCCCGAGGACCGGGAAATCCTGGCCCTGCTCAAGGACCGACCGTGCGTGGTGGCCTTGAACAAGGCAGACCTGGGGCGCCAGGCGGTTGATGCGGCGGCGGTCGGAGAAGTACTGGACGACGCGCCGGTGGTGAGGGTTTCGGCGGCGACCGGGCAGGGGTTGAAAGAACTGGAAGAGGCGGTCCAGGCTCGGGTTGGTCTGGAGGGACCCGACGAGGCTGCGCTGGTGGGCAACCTGCGGCAGGAGGCGGCGCTACGTCGGGGGCTGGAGGCCTTAGACGGCGGTCTGGAGGCGCTCCGGGAGGAGCGGCCGTGGGACCTGGTAGCGGTGGATCTGCGGGAGGCCTATGAGGCCCTGGGCGAAGTCACCGGCGAGAGCGGCGGGGCTGATCTCGTGGCGGAGATCTTCAGCCGCTTTTGTATCGGCAAGTAAGAGTGGGGGCCCGCCGGAAAAAGGGAGTGGGGCGTTGAGGCGGCAGGACTACGAGGTCATTGTGGTGGGCGCGGGACATGCCGGGTGCGAGGCTGGGTTGGCGGCGGCGAGGATGGGGTGCCACACGCTGGTGCTGGCCACGAACCTGGAGACAGTGGCCCTGATGGCCTGCAACCCGTCGGTGGGAGGTCCGGCGAAGGCGCACCTGGTGCGCGAGATCGACGCCCTCGGTGGGGAGATGGCCTTGAATACCGACGCCAGCGCCCTGCAGACGCGGCGGCTGAACACGGGGAAAGGGCAGGCCGTCCAGGCCTTGCGCGCCCAGTGCGACAAGCGGTCCTACCAGCGGCGGATGCGCCTGGTGTTGGAGCGCCAGGCCGGCCTGGAACTGCGGCAGGGGATGGCGTCGGAGATTCTGCTGGAGGAGGGCCGGGTCCGAGGGGTGGCTACGCACACGGGGGTGGAATACGGCGCCCAGGCGGTGGTATTGGCCACCGGGACGTACCTGGAGGGCCGGACGATCACGGGAAACCACCAGTTGGTGTCGGGTCCCGCCGGGCAGGTAGCGGCGCGGGGGCTGTCGGCGGCTCTGGCCCGGGCGGGGATTCGTTGGCGGCGCTTTAAGACCGGCACGTCGCCGCGAATCGATGGCTCCACGGTGGATTACGCGCGGATGGTCGAGCAGCCTGGCGACGTGGAGCCGGAAGCGTTCTCCTTCCTTACGCGCCCGCGGCGCCGGCACCAGCTTTCCTGCTGGCTAACCTACACCACCGCCCGGAGCCATGAGCTGATCCGCCAAAACCTCTACCGGGCTCCCCTTTACACCGGGAAAATCGTCGGTGTAGGGCCTCGTTACTGCCCTTCGATCGAGGACAAGGTGGTGCGGTTTGCGGAGAAGGGGCGGCACCAGATCTTTCTGGAGCCGGAGGGGCGGGACACGCGGGAGATGTACGTGGCGGGGCTGTCCACCTCGCTGCCGGAGGAGGTCCAATGGGAAGTGTTGCGGAGCATCCCGGGGCTCGAGCGGGCGGAGATAATGCGCCCCGGGTACGCCATCGAGTACGATTGCCTGGATCCCCTGCAACTGCTGGCCTCGCTGGAGGTCCGGGGCATCCGGGGGCTCTTTTCGGCGGGGCAGGTGAACGGCACGTCGGGCTACGAGGAGGCGGCCGGGCAGGGGCTGCTGGCGGGAATCAACGCGGCGCTGCGAGTGCGGCGACGGGCTCCCCTGGTGTTGACCCGAGACCGGGCCTACCTGGGGGTGCTGGTTGACGACCTGGTGACAAAAGGAGCCGAGGAACCCTACCGGCTCTTGACCGCGCGGGCGGAGTACCGATTGCTGCTCCGGGAGGGGAATGCCGACCTCCGTTTGACCGAGCTGGGGCGGGAGGTGGGACTGGTCGACGACGCTCGCTACGCGGCTTTCCTGGAGCGCCGGGAAGCGATCCGGCGGGAGCGGGAGAGGCTCGAACATACGATCGTCCCCGTCTCGGAGGGCGTCAACGAGGTGTTGGGAAGGGGCGGAGCCGCCCCGCTCTCCGCCCCGCCAAGTGCCGCCACGCTGCTGCGGCGGCCTCAGGTGGGCTACCGGGACCTGGTCGAAATGGGTGCGGGCGTGAGGGGACTGGGGTTGTCGGTGGAGCGCGAGGTCGAGGCGGCCGTGAAATACGCGGGCTACATTGCCAGGCAGGAGGGCCAGGTGGCCCGGATGCTGCGGCTGGAAGGAATGAAGATCCCCGGGGACGTGGACTACTCAGCGATTCGCGCGTTGTCGAGGGAGGCGCGGGAGAAGCTTGCGGCGGCCCGGCCGGAGAATCTGGGCCAGGCCATGAGGATGTCCGGGGTATCGCCGGCGGATCTCAGCGTCTTGGCCGTCTACCTCGAGGCTCGCCGCCGGGGAGGTGGGCGCGATGTTTGAGCGCGCGCTGACCCGAGGGGCGGCGGAGATCGGGCTGGCGGTCAGTGGCTCCCAAATCGAGTTGTTCAGGCGGTTCTACGAGTTGGTCCGGATCGGTAACCAGAAGATCAACCTGACCGCCATCACCGGCGAGCGGGAGGCCGCGGTAAAGCACTTCGTGGATTCCCTGACCTGCTTGCTGGTGGTGGATCCGCCGCGCGGCGCGCGGCTCGCCGACGTGGGGAGCGGCGCCGGGTTTCCGGGGGTGGTGCTGAAGGTGGCGCGGCCCGACCTGCAGGTCACGCTGGTCGAGTCGGTGCGAAAAAAGGCGGCCTTTCTGGAGGAAGCGGTGCGCGAACTGGCGCTGGCAGGGGTTCGGGTGGCGGGGCTCCGGGCGGAGGAGTTGGGGCGAAAGGACGGCGAGCGGGAGGCCTACGAGGTGGTGACGGCCAGGGGCGTCGCCGCGCTGCCGGTGGTCTGCGAGTACTGTCTACCACTGGTCAAAGTGGGCGGGCATTTCGTATCCTTCAAGGGGCCGGACGTGGGGCGGGAGGTTGACGGCGGACGGCGGGCGGCCGGGAGGCTGGGCGCCGAACTTGAGGAATTGCATCGGGTGACGCTGCCGGAAGGGGCAGGGGAACGGGTCCTGGTCGTGTTCAGGAAGGTCGGCGCCGGCCCCGCTGAATATCCCCGGGATCCGTCGCGGGTGAAGCGAAGGCCGCTGGGGTAGCGAGCGGCGAATAACAAGTTTTTACTGAGCAGGAAGCCTTCTGGCGGCAGCGAATAGGTAGGTAGGCTGGGCGCCCCTAAGGGGCGCGGCGGAGGCGCAGGATGGGACGGGTAATCGCAATCGCCAATCAAAAGGGCGGAGTGGGAAAGACCACCACAACGGTGAACCTGGCCGCGGGGCTGGCGGAGCTGGGCAAGCGGGTGCTGGCCGTGGATATCGATCCGCAGGGCAACACCACCAGCGGGCTGGGCGTGGACAAGCGGTCCTTGAGTCAGTCCATCTACGATGTGCTGATCGAGGAGCTCCCGCTGAGCCAGGCGAGCGTCCGCACCGGCGTCCAGGGTTTGTGGCTGCTCCCCTCCAGCATCGATCTTGCGGGGGCCGAGATCGAACTCGTGCCCGCGATTTCCCGGGAGACGAAGCTGAAGCGGGCGCTGGAACCGGTGCGGGAGGGGTATGACTTCGTGCTGGTAGACTGTCCGCCTTCGCTCGGCCTGCTGACCGTGAATGCCCTGACCGCGGCCGATTCGCTGCTGATTCCGATCCAGTGCGAGTACTACGCCCTGGAGGGGTTGAGCCAGTTGATGAACACGTTCAAGCTGGTCCAGGGGAACCTGAACCCCCGGCTGGAGATCGAGGGCGTGGTGCTGACGATGTTCGACGGGCGCACCAACCTGTCCATTCAAGTGGTGGATGAGGTCAAGCGGTTCTTCCGCGGCAAGGTGTACCGGAGCATTATTACGCGAAACGTTCGCCTCAGCGAGGCCCCGAGCCACGGGAAGCCGATCGGGATGTACGACCCCAGGTCGAAGGGGGCGGAATTGTACCGGGAGTTGGCACGGGAGGTGGCTGAGAGTGTCGCGGAGAGGGTTGGGTAAGGGTTTAGGGGCGCTGCTGCCGGAACTGGGGGAGGGGGAGCGGCCGGGAGCCCACGAGATTGAGATCCGGCGGATCAAGGCGAACCCGAGACAGCCTCGGCGCCACTTCGACGCCCAGCGGCTGGAGGAACTTGCCCAGTCGATCAGGGAGCACGGGGTGGTGCAGCCGCTGGTTGTGCGGCCGGTGGCGGAGGGGTTCGAACTGGTCGCCGGGGAGCGTCGCTGGCGGGCCGCCGGGATGGCGGGGCTGGCGGTCGTGCCCGCGGTGGTGAGGGAACTATCCGATGCCCAGGTCGTGGAGATCGCCCTGATCGAGAACTTGCAGCGGGAGGATCTGAACCCCATTGAGGAGGCGCAGGGGTTTCGACGGCTGATCGAGGAGTTCGGGCTGAGCCAGGAGGACCTGGCCCGCCGCCTGGGGAAGAGCCGCCCGCAGGTCAGCAACACGCTGAGGTTGCTCAACCTGTCTTCCGGCCTGCAGGAGCAGGTCGCCGGGGGCCAACTGTCGGTCGGGCACGCCAAAGTGCTGCTGTCCCTGGAGAGCCTCCGGGCGCAGGAGGAACTGGCCCTGAAGGTGGTGGCGAAGAACCTTTCGGTTCGGCAAACGGAGGAGGCGGCGCGCGGCTTGGCCCTTCGGGCGGCCAAGGGAGCGGCGGAGGCGGTGGCCGCGGCCGGGGCGCCGAGGCGGCAGACCGGCGCGGGCGGGCGCGACCCGGAGCTGGCGTCGCTGGAGGGGAGGCTGCGGGCGCGGCTGGGGACGCCGGTGACAATTATTTCGGGGCAGCCGAAGGGCCGGGTCGAGATAGCCTTCTTCGGGGCGGCCGACCTGGGCCGCATCATCGAGGTTCTCTTAGGCCCTGGGGCGTAGGGCGGTAGGCGGGCCGGGGGGCGTTCCACGTGGAACGCCCCCTTCAATTTCGGGCAAGAAGACCAACCCCCAGGGGGGGGCACTATCCCCAGGCTGGCGAACGTATGCTCGGATCGCGACGGGGCACCCCCCGGGGCGCCGGACCGGATTCGCCTCGTGCCGCCCGCCTGATTTCCTTCGCGCCGTCCCCCAGACGCGGAAAGGAGTTGTCGAAAACGCCTCGAATACTATTTTGTCGCGCCGTCGGTGCGACGACTTCTTGATGGCGGGAGTGAGAGCCCGAGCATGAACTGGCTGAACGCCTTCGATCCCCTCTCATGGCTTACCGCCTACCAGCCCCTGGTCTCGCTGGCCGCGGCAGGGCTCGGCCTGATGGGCTGTGCCCTGGCGCTCGCCTGCCTCCGGGGAAACCGCCGCGCCGCTCGCAGATACCGGCACCTTCTGGCCGGTCCGACCGGGGTAGACCTCGACTCCGCCCTCGTGCAACAGGCGGACAGGATCAATTCCCTGTCGAAGGCGGTCGCGGACGTGGGACAACGCGGCCGGGCCCTCGAAGAGGCCTCCCGGACTCATCTTCAGCATATCGGCGTGGTGCGTTATAACGCCTTCGATGACGTGGGCAGCGACCTCAGCTTCTCCATTGCGATCGTAGACGGCGAGGGGGACGGCCTCGTCATCTCCAGCCTCTACGGCCGGGACGAATCCCGCGCCTACGCGAAGCCGGTGCGCAGGGGAGAATCCACCTATCCGCTGTCCCCGGAGGAGCGCCGGGCCATCGCGGGCGCGCTTGAACGGCAGGCCCACCGCTGAGCTTTTTCCCGGATTGTGTCTCTCCCGGCAGGAAGGTGGCAAAAATATGGCGAAGCTCTCCTAGGCCCTGGACTTTCCAGGGCCCAGGTGGTGACAAGCGATGTGGAGGAAGCGGGAAGCGACCAAACGCCCTCCTGACCGCAAACGGTACTTTACCATCATGCTGGTCCCCCACTCGGAAAAGGCGGTCCTTAGCTTTCGCATTCCCTGGTATTTCCTCGAACTTCTTTTCGCGCTGCTGGGCGCCGCGGCCATTGCGTTGCTGGTCTTTACCAATTCCTATCAGAAGATGTCGTCGGACCTGTTCCAGTTGCAGCAACTGCGACGGCTTTCGCAGGAGCAGAAAGAACAGATTGACTTTCTGTCCCAGCAAGCCCAGGAGGTCCAGCAGAACCTGCGCAAAGTGGAGGAACTGGAAACCCAGGTCCGCAAGCTGATGAAACTGGACGCCTCCGCCGCTCAACCGCCCCCTGGGAGTGACACCCTGGCCGCCTCGGACCGGGTGCTCCCGGACCTGCGGGAGCGGCTCCTATCCGGCGATTCTGGCGGCACCACGCGCTACCGCCCCGACGCTCGCGACTTCGCCCGCGGGGGCGACCTTGGGGTCGGCGGCCCGGCGCTGGCGTCGGCCCGCTCCGGCGCGGCCCTGGACCTGGCCAGCGTGGCCAGCCTCTACCAGACGCTGGCCAGCCTGTCCACCGGCCAGCAGGCCCTGGAGGCGCAACGGGACTTCCGGCAGGCCCAGCAGCAAAGCCAGGCGCTGGTGGATAGCCTGCAAAAGCTCAAACAGGCGGTGGCCGAACAGCAGGCTTTCCTTGCCGCCAAGCCGAGCCTGTGGCCGACGGCGGGAGAGATCAGTTCGGGCTTCGGCTACCGCAGCAACCCGTACGGATGGGGTAGCGAATTCCACTCCGGAGTGGACATCGCCGCCCCTTTCGGCACCCCGGTGCTGGCCACGGGTGACGGAACGGTTGAGTTTTCCGGCTGGGCGCCGGGCTATGGCCAGAAGATCGAAATCAGCCACGGATACGCATTTGGCACTGCCTACGGCCACCTATCCCGGCGGCTCGTCCGGGTGGGAGACCACGTGAGGAAGGGGCAGGAAATAGGCTTGGTGGGGTCCACCGGCCGCAGCACGGGGCCGCACGTGCACTACGAGGTCCTGATCAACGGCCAGTTTACCAACCCGGTCAACTACCTGAGCGAATAAGTGGGGGGCGAGCCAACATGTTCGGCAAACGTGAGCTTGAGGGATCGGCCGACCGGGTCGAGACACTGTTGGGGAGGAGCACCGAATTCCGCGGTGCTCTGATCTCCAGCGGCCACGTGCGGATCGACGGCAAACTCGAGGGAGAGATCAGCCACGCCGGAGAGCTGATCATCGGTGAGTCGGCGAGCGTCACGGCCAACATTAAGACCAAGTCGCTGACCGTGGCCGGGCACGTCAAAGGGAACATCGATTGCGAAGGGCGGCTTGAACTGGTCAACACCGCCCGGATCTTCGGGGACATCAAGGTGGGGCAACTGGTGATCGCCGACGGCGCGGTTTTCCAGGGGGTAAGTTCCATGCGCTCGGCGGAACCAGCCGCGCCGCGCCCCAACCCCAAGCCGGCCTGACCCGGGCGGGACGGCGGCATGAGGGTCTGCTACGTCGTCAACCCGGCAGCCGGACGGGGCCGCACAGAGAAGCTTTGGCCGCCGCTGGGCCGCCGGCTTCAAGCGGAAGGTTATGAATTCGACGTCCTCTACACCAGTCGACCCCGCGAGGCTACCGAATTGGCCCGCCAGGCGGCCCGGGAGGGCTACGACCGCGTGGCGGCGGTCGGCGGCGACGGTACCGCCTGTGAGGTCGGGGAAGGGTTGGTAGGAAGCGACGCCGCGCTGGTGCTTGTCCCCTGCGGGACGGGAAACGACCTGCGCAAGCCGCTGGGGGTGCCGAAAGACCCCCTGGCGGCGGCCCGCTTGGCCTTCATGGGCGCGCCACGGCCGATGGACGTCGGCCAGGTTGGTGCGCGTTACTTCCTGAACGTCGCCGGCGTCGGCTTCGACGCCGAGGTGGCGCGAGAGGTCAACCGCCTGCCGAAGTATTTTGGGGGGACTGTCCCCTACCTGTGGGGGGTAGCCAAGAAGCTCACCAGTCACCGTTCGGTTCCGATGCGAATCGACGCCGACGGGCAGGTCATCGAGGAGCGCGTGTACCTGCTGGCCCTCGGCAACGGTCAGTGGTACGGGGCCGGAATGAAGATCACCCCGGACGCGGTCATCGATGACGGCCTCTTTGACGTGGTGTACGCGGTGGACTTCAACGCCTGGGACGCGATCCTGACCGTGCCAAAGGTATATTCCGGGGCGCACCTGGGCCATCCCAAGCTCCGGCAACTGCGGGCCCGGCGGGTGCAGATCACCGCCGACCAGCCGGTGGCCTACCACATCGACGGAGAGGAACAAGGTTACCTGCCGGCCACCTTCGGTATCATCCCCCGGGCCCTCCAGGTCGTCGTCCCCCCGACCCCGTAGTTCGCGCAGCCCTACGGCCGGGCCTCCCACCGCTCCCCGCGGGGTGGGTCCAGCCCAGCCGCCGCTTCCCGGATAGCTTCGGCGATCACGCGGGCCATCTTGACGACCAGGTTCAGACGGGTATTCTGAAGGATAAAATACTCCATGAACCCGCCCACGTTAACCACTCCGGTTAGGTAGACGTCACCCACCGCCGGCAGGTTCTTGTTCACCCCCGCCCCGGGGCGCAGGGACCCGCGGCCGACGGTCACCGTGCCCACCGAATCAACGCGCCCCAGGCAGGCGTCCACGGCGGCGATCACCGGGGTGGTGGGCCGGGCGGCGAGCGAGGCCACGGCCTCATCCAGGTTGGACGCGTGCACCGGCTGGTCGAGGGTGCCAAATACGTGCAGGCCGGGCGGCTTGGCCTCCGTGAGGAAGGTGCCCACCAGCGGCCCCAGCGCATCTCCGGTGGAGCGATCGGTGCCGATGCAGAGCACCACGAATTCGGACCGGGGACCGGCCAGTTCCCCCAGCCACGCACGCAGCGAAGCGGCGATGCAACTCGCCGCCGCCGGGGCGTCGTAGGCCACCTTGAGCTCGTTGGCTCCGGCTTGAGACAGCCGCAAGCAGGCCGGCCTTTCCGGCACCGGTCATCCCTCCCGCCGCTTCGAGGGTATTACCAGTATACGAGCGCCTGAGCCAAAATATACGGCGCCCCCGAGCGGCAGGGAATTCCTGGGGGAACGGCGAAATGGACTCCAGGAGGTTGACATGCACGGTTTCAACTGGGTCGACTGGGTCATCATCGCCTTGCTCGCCGGGGGGCTGGTGAGCGGTTTCGGACGCGGACTGGTGGGCATCGTAGCCGGACTGGGGGCGGCGGTAGCGTCCTGGTACCTGGCTGCCCGTTACGCTCCCGCTCTGGCCCTCTGGATCGACCGGCGCCTGGGGCTCGTCAAAGCGACCGCCCAGGCCATCGAGGGACGGCTCCACCTGGGACCCGTGCTGAGCGCGATCCCTGCGAGCGCGGTGAGCGGCGGATTCCCACCCGAGGCCAGCCGCCAGGCCCTGACCACGCTGGGCGGTCAACTCGGCCTCCCGCCCTTTCTGCAGCCGTTCCTGACCAGGGGCCTGGGGGCTGCCGGCGTGCCGGGGGCGGGGTCGATGAATCTGGGCGAGGCTCTTCCGTACCAGCTGGCCCTGCTCCTCTGGACGGCCATCTTTTTCGCTCTGACCGCCTGGGTGATCAGTCGTTTGATCACCTTCGTGGCCCGCCAGGCGGGTGACCTGCTCTCCCGGGCGGGGCTGTCCCTGCCGAACCGGCTGGCGGGCGCACTCCTGGGAGCGGTTGAAAGCGGCCTGTTCCTGGCCGTCCTCCTGGGCGTGGTAGCGCCGGTCATCAACCTGCGCGGCGCGGTGCCGGCCCTGGGTACCTCGCGCCTCGCGGCGCTGGTGGTAAGCTCCTTCTCCTGGCTGCTCAAGGCTCTGTAGCGAGGGACCACGCCGTGCCACAATTCCTGGAAACCTCGAACCTCTACGCCATCGGGCACGCGCTGCTGCGGATCGTGGCCATTCTGGCGACGGCCCGCGTCGGGCTCGCGGTGGGCAACGCCCTCATCGGGCGCGCCCTGAAACAGGCTCCCCCCAGGGGCGACGGCTACGAGCGACGGGCCCTCACCCTGGCGGCCATCCTGCGGAGCGCCCTTCGCTACGCCGTGAACCTGCTGGCCCTGCTGCTGCTCTTGCAACCCTTCCTCGACATCCGCCCTTTGCTGGCCGGGGCGGGAGTGCTGGGGCTGGCCATCGGCTTCGGTGCCCAGAGCCTGATTCGTGACGTGATCAGCGGCTTCTTCATCCTCTTTGAGGACCAGTTTGCGGTCGGTGACTACATTGCGCTGGGCGAAGCCGCCGGCCTGGTTGAGGAAGTGGGCTTGCGCATTACCCGGCTCCGGGATTCCGGGGGGCAGTTGCACATCATCCCCAACGGACGAATCGAGCGGGTCACCAACCACTCCAGGGGTCCGCAGCGAGCCCAGGTCGACATCACGATCGCGCGGCAGGAGAACCTGCAGCGCGCCCTGGAGTCGCTGGAGCAGGCTTGCCGGGAGACGGCCGTCGCCCTGCCCGCGCAGGTGAAGGAGGGACCCAAGGTGCTCGGAGTCGTCGACCTGCGGCCAGCCGAGGTGCAGATCCGGCTGGTCGCCAGCGTCGCTCCCCTAACCCAGGGCGAGGTGGAGCGCGAGTTGCGCCGGCGCGCCAAGGAATCCCTGGACCGCCGGGGGGATAAGTAGCGTGGACCGCTACGGCATCGGCGACGTCGTGAGGCTGAAAAAACAGCATCCCTGCGGATCCGATTGGTGGCAGATCACCCGCACCGGGATCGACTTCGGCCTGAAGTGCCTGGGCTGCGGCCGGCGGGTGATGATCCCACGGCCAAAGTTCGAGAAGGCCGTGCGCGAACACCGCCCGGCCGGTCACGGAGACGGGGAAAAACCGCAGGCACCGGGTAAACCTTGAAATAGCCGGATCTGGAATGCTATAATTGACCGAGTTGAACGCCGGAGTACGCTCCGGCCGTTCTCCCTGCCCCTCATTGATGTGGGGCCGCCCCGGCGCGAGCGGGGGACAGTCCGTAGGGAGGAGGTGAACTCCGTGAGGGCTTACGAGTTGGTTATGATCACTCGGCCCGAACTGGAGGAAGAGGCTCAGATCGCAGTCGTGGACAAGTTCACGGGCCTCATTCAAAACCAGGGCGGGACCGTCGAATCCGTCGACAAGCTGGGCAAGCGCCGCCTGGCATACGAAATCAAGGGCTTCCACGAGGGTCTGTACAACGTGATTTCCTTCAAGGCCGATCAGAAGGTGCCGCGGGAACTGGACCGGGTGCTGAAGATCGCCGATGAAGTGGTCAAGCACATGATCGTCGCCAAGGACGAATAAGCGGCCGGGTCATACCAGGCCGGCAAGGGGTGAATCTGGGTGCTCAACCGGGTGTTTCTGATCGGTCGGCTGACCCGCGATCCGGAGTTGCGGTACACCCCCGGCGGCAAGGCCGTCGCCAACTTCACCCTGGCCGTTGACCGCAACCGTGGCGGGGCTGCCACCGAACGCGAAGCGGACTTCATCGACATCGTGGTCTGGGAGAAACAGGCCGAGACGTGCGCCAACTACCTCAACAAGGGCCGTCAGGTCCTGGTCGAAGGCCGGCTCCAAATCCGGAGCTACGAAACCCAGGACGGCCAACGCCGCAAGGCGGCGGAGGTGGTTGCCCAGACGGTGCGTTTCCTCGACCGCGCCAAGGGCCAGGCGACGAGCAGCGAACCGTCTGACCTGGGGACCGAGATACCACCGGAGGACGACGTACCTTTCTGAGCCGCCAACCGGTCTAACGAAGGAGGATTTAGATGCGGCATGAACGCGGCCGCAGGCCCAAGAAAAAGGTCTGCAGCTTTTGTGTAGACAAGGTGGAGAGCATCGACTACAAGGACCCCGTGCGCCTCAAACGCTTCGTCAGCGAGCGCGGCAAGATCCTTCCGAGGCGCATCTCCGGGAACTGCGCCCACCATCAGCGGCAGTTGACCCTCGCCATCAAACGGGCACGCGCCATCGCGCTGCTGCCCTTCACGGTAGACTAGGGGCTCGCGCCGCGCGGGGCTTCCCCCAGGGGGAGGCCCCGTTTGCGCGCCTCCAAGGGCCCGCCGTCCAGGGGCAGGAGTTGCCCTGGCGGCCACCGAATACAGGAGAACCCAAAGGCTTCAAAGGCGGAACCGCCAGGGGAGGGGTGCGATTGTGAAAGTCATCTTGACCCAGGAAGTGAAGAATATCGGGCCCAAGGGTGCCCTGGTCGAAGTGGCCGAGGGCTACGCCCGCAACTACCTGATCCCACGCGGACTGGCCGTCGCCGCCTCGCAGGGCAATCTGAAGCGCCTGGATCAGGAGCAGCAGCGGCGGCAACTCCGCGCGCAGCGGGAGGCGGCCGGCGTCAGGGCCGCGGCGGAGCAGCTCCGGGCTGCCTCCGTGCGCATCCCCGCCCGCGCCGGCGAGGGAGGCAAACTCTTCGGCTCGGTGACCGCCAAGGACATCGCCGAGGCGGTCCGGGCCCAACTCCACCTGGACCTTGACAAGCGCAAGATCGAGCTCAAGGAACCCCTGAGGACCTTGGGGGAACACGACGTGACCATCCGCCTGCACGCCGAGGCCACCGTGCCGCTTCGCGTGGTGGTGGACAAGGAGTAGCCACCGATGGGCAACCTTTTGGAAAGGCTCGCGATTAACGCCAGCGCCCCTTTCGGGCCTGAACTGGCGCCGGACGCTCTGCGGCGCCAGGTGGAGGCTCTCTTTTCCGTGCTCGGGAACCTCTACGGCCCCGACCGGCTGGTGCTGAAGGCCGGCAAGCTCGAAGCGCTCCAACTGATGCGCTCCGGCCACCTGGGAGAGCAGGTCCTCGCCCTGCAGCGCATCGTTAACGAGGACCCGACCCTGGAAGGGCTGCCAGGCTCAGCCCAGATCCCGGAGATTCTGGATCAAATCGAGGACCAGGTCGCCGACCTGATCGCCCGGCGCTCGGTCGAGGAGCGGATCGAAAAGAAGCTGAACGAACGGATACAGCAGCGCCACGAAGACTACGTGCGGGAACTGCGGCAGCAGATTCTCAAGGAGGATGCCGGGCCGGAGAACGCCCAGACGCTCAAGCGGTATGCGATTTTGGAGAAGATGGAGACCCGCCGCCTGGCCACCTCCGCCCTGGACGTGCTGCGGCCGAAGTCGCTGGCCGAGGTGGTCGGACAGGAGCAGGCCATCGCCGCCCTCCTCACCCGATTGGCCTCTCCGTTCCCGCAGCACGTGCTGCTCTACGGGCCCCCGGGAGTGGGCAAGACCACCGTGGCGCGACTGGTAATGGAAGAGACCAAACACCGGGCGCACACCCCTTTTCACTCCGACGCCCCCTTCGTCGAAGTCGACGGCAGCACCCTGCGCTGGGATCCGCGCGAGGTCACCAACCCGTTGCTGGGTTCGGTCCATGACCCCATCTACCAGGGCGCGCGACGCGACCTGGCGGAGGGGGGGGTACCCGAACCGAAGCCCGGGCTGGTCACTGACGCACACGGCGGGGTGCTCTTCATCGACGAGGTCGGGGAACTCGACCTGATGCTGCAGAACAAGCTGCTGAAGGTCCTGGAGGACAAGCGGGTCCGGTTCGACTCGTCCTACTACGACCCGGCCGATACCGCCATCCCGAAATACATCAAGAAATTGTTCGAGGAGGGGGCGCCCGCCGACTTCGTCCTGATCGGCGCCACCACGCGCTCTCCGGAGGAGATCAACCCGGCGTTGCGCTCTCGCTGTACGGAGGTCTTCTTCGAACCCCTTTCCCCCGGCCAGATCGCCGCGATTGTCGACGGGGCCGCGGCCAAGCTGCAGGCCACCTTGCAGCCCGGCGTCGCCCGGGAGATCGCCGAGTACACCACCGAGGGGCGCAAAGCCGCGGGACTGGTGGCTGACTGCTACGGGGCCGCCCTGGAGCGCCTCCACCGCGAGGGGAACCTCCCCGCGGCGGAGGTGGCAAAGGCAGGTGGATTGCCCCTGGTGGCGGTGGCGCTGGCGGACCTGGCCGAAGTGCTGCAGGCCCGACGCCTATCGCCCGCCCGCACCCGGCGGGGTTCGGATGCCCCGCAAGTGGGGAAGGTCTTTGGCCTCGGCGTCTACGGCTACCTCGGTTCGGTCCTGGAGATCGAGGCGGTCGCCTTTGCCGCCCGCGAGCCGGGCAAGGGGAGCTTGCGCTTCAATGACGCGGCGGGGTCCATGTACAAGGACTCGATCTTCAACGCCGCGTCGGTGCTGCGCCGGGTGGCGAACCTCGACCTGGCCGACTACGACGTCCACTGCAACGTCGTCGGGGGGGGGAGAATCGACGGACCCTCGGCCGGAGCGGCGATCTTCGTCGCGGTCTACAGCGCCCTTACGGGGCGGCCGGTCCGCCAGGACACCGGGGTCAGCGGCGAACTCTCGGTCCAGGGGGCGGTGCGGCCGGTCGGGGGGATTGTCGAAAAGATTTACGGGGCTCGGCGGGCGGGCCTCACCCGGGTGATCCTGCCGGCCGAGAACCGGCCTGACCTGCCGCCCAACCTGCACGGCCTGGAGGTGCTCCTGACCGAAGACATTGAACGGGTGATCGACTGGGCGACCGCGTCCCCGGCTCAGGCAACGGAGCGAGCGGTATGAACGCCCCCCTGGACCGCCTTCCACCCCAGAACGAAGAAGCGGAGCAGTCGGTGCTTGGTTCGATGCTCCTGGACCGCGAGGCGATCATTGCCGCCCAGGAGATCCTGCGCCCGGAGGACTTCTACAAGGAGTCCCACCGGGCGATTTTCGCCGCGGTAGCCGATCTCTTTAATCGTGGGGAAGCGGTCGACCTGGTGACGCTGTCGGAGGAGTTGCGCCATCGGGAGCAACTGGAGAGCGTCGGCGGCCTCAGTTACCTCGCCACGGTGGCCGCGGTGGTTCCCTCCGCCGCCAACGTCGAACACTACGCCAAGATCGTTGAGGAAAAGGCCGTCCTGCGCTCCCTTTCAGCCGCTGCCACGCGCATTTTGAGCCGCGTCTACCAGCCCACCGAGGACCTGGAGGTGCTGCTGGACGACGCGGAGCGGCTGATCCTTGAGATTGCTCAGCGCCGCACGGTGCGGGGCTATGAATCCCTGAAAGAGGTCCTGCACCGGACCCTGGACCAGATTGAGTTCCTGTACATGAACAAGGGGCAGCTCACCGGAGTGCCCAGCGGCTTTGCGGACCTGGACAACCTCACCTCCGGCCTGCAGCCTTCCGATTTGGTGGTCATCGCCGCCCGCCCGTCGATGGGCAAGACCCAACTGGGGCTGAACCTCGCCCGGTACGCGGCGGTGGAAAAGAACCTGGCGGTGGCCATCTTCAGCCTGGAGATGTCGGCGGAGCAACTGGCCATGCGGCTGCTGGCCGCCGAAGCGGGGGTGGACAGCCAGCGGCTGCGCACCGGCCAACTGAACGAGGAGCACTGGAAGCGCCTCGGCCAGGCCCTCGTCCGCCTGGGCGACGCCCCCGTCTATATCGACGACACGCCCGCCATCTCGGTAACGGAACTGCGGGCCCGGTCCCGCCGCATCCGGCAGGAGCACCGGCTGGACCTGATCCTGGTGGACTACCTCCAGTTGATGCAGGGGCATGGCCGGGCGGAGAACCGGCAACAGGAGATCTCGGAGATTTCGCGGTCCCTGAAGGCCCTGGCCAGGGAGTTGCGAGTACCGGTAGTCGCCATGTCCCAGCTCTCCCGCGCCGTGGAGGCCAGGACCGACAAGCACCCGATGCTCTCCGATCTCCGGGAGTCCGGCGCGATCGAGCAGGACGCGGATTTGGTCGCTTTCATTTACCGGGATGACTATTATCACCGGGATTCGGAGAAGCCCAACATCGCCGAGGTGATCATCGCCAAGCAGCGCAACGGACCGGTGGGCGTGATCGAACTGCTCTTCCTGAAGGAGGTCGGCAAGTTCGTTTCCATCGACCGGAAGCATGATGTGAACGTTTAAGAGTCACTCGGCGCTGAACGTTCGCCTTTTTGGTTGACACCCGCGGGGGCTCTTTGTTACAATAAGCCCGGTTTTTTGGCCGGCCAAGCACTGGACCGGTCTTAGATGTCTTGGGGGTGAGGGCCGTGCCCGCAGTAGTGGTCGTAGGCGCCCAGTGGGGAGACGAGGGGAAGGGGAAGATCGTTGATTTCCTGGCCGAACGCGCTGACCTGGTGGTGCGCTACCAGGGAGGAAACAACGCCGGTCACACGGTGGTGGTGGACGACCGGGAGTATAAGCTGCACCTGGTCCCCTCGGGGGTCTTCTACCCCGCGAAGCTTTGCGTCATCGCCAACGGGGTCGTTCTCGATCCCGAGGTTCTGGTCCACGAACTGGACTACCTGGCCGGGCAGGGAGTTACCCGCCCGAACCTCCGCATCAGCCCGGGCGCCCATGTGATCATGCCCTATCACATCAAGCTGGACGGGATCGACGAGGACCGCAAGGGTAAGCACAAGATCGGCACCACCCGCCGCGGTATCGGCCCGGCGTACATGGATAAGTTCGCGCGGGTCGGCATCCGGGTGGAGGACCTGCTGGAACGCCAGGTCTTTCTGGAGAAGCTGGAGCGCAATCTGGCCCAGAAAAACCCGCTCCTGGAAAAGGTCTACGGGGTCCAGGGATATACCGCGGACGAAATCGCCGGCCCCTACCTGGAGCATGCCGAGAGGATCCGCCCCTATGTGCAGGAAACGTCGGAGATCGTCAACGGAGCCCTCGACAACGGCAAGAACGTTCTGTTCGAAGGCGCCCAGGGGACATTGCTGGACATCGACTTTGGGACCTACCCCTACGTCACCTCGTCCCACCCGGTGGCGGGGGGCGCCTGCGTCGGGGCAGGCGTGGGACCCACCCGGATCAACCAGGTCATCGGCGTGGTCAAGGCCTACACGTCGCGCGTCGGGGACGGGCCTTTTCCCACGGAGTTGCTCGACGAGACCGGAAACTGGATCCGCGAGCGGGGGCACGAGTACGGCACCACCACCGGCCGGCCGCGCCGGATCGGGTGGCTGGACACGGTCATCGTGCGCTACGCCGCGCGCACCTCGGGCCTCACCGGCCTGGCGGTCACCAGGCTGGACACCCTGGGCGGCCTCCCGACGGTGAAGCTTTGCGTGGGTTACCGCCTCGGGGGGCGGGTGACCCAGGAGTTTCCCGCCAGCCTGCGCGCCCTGGCGGAGGCCGAGCCCGTATACGAGGAATTGGAGGGATGGCCGGCAGACCTGGGCAAGCTCCAGGCGTACGAGGATCTGCCCCCGTCGATGCGCCGGTACTTGGGGCGGCTGCAGGAACTCACGGGAGTGGCGGTGGCGATCACCGGCGTGGGGCGCGAACGGGTGCAGACGCTCCAGCTCAAGCCGGTCTTTTGACTTGCCTTTCGGCTGAACGTCGGCTATAATAGTACCGCATTGCGGGTGTAGTTCAATGGTAGAATGAGAGCTTCCCAAGCTCTAGGCGTGGGTTCGATTCCCATCACCCGCTCCACTTTTCGAGGGAAAGGGCCTTCCCACCGCGGAAGCCCTTTTTGCCGGGCCGGCGTAGCTCAATGGTAGAGCAGCTGAATCGTAATCAGCAGGTTGGGGGTTCAAGTCCCTTCGCCGGCTCCAGCGCAAATGTAAGCCCCGCAAGGATTTGCGGGGCTTTTGGTCGTCTCTTTGAAGGCCCTGGCCGGAGGTTCAGGCGGGATGGCCGGCCTGTGACCACAACTCGATGAAGCGGGCCAGGGCCTTGGTGCGTTCGGGTAGCGAGTCGACCACCACGTACTCGTCGAGGCTGTGGGCCAGGTCGCCGCGTGGTCCCATTCCGTCCAAGGTGGGCGTGTACCGGGACGTGGTGTTGCCGTCCGAAGCCCCCCCGGTGGCCGCCTGCCTGACCGCGAAACCCACTTCCGCCCCGGCCTTCTCCAGCAGGCTGAAGAGAGCTTGCTGGCCGGGGCTGGCCGTCATCGGATAGTGCTTGAACCCTCCGCTGAGGACCGCCCGGGTCCCCGGCACGCTCACCGACGCCGCGATCCGCCGCAGTTGGGCGTGCGCTCGCTCCACCGCCGCGGCCTCCGTCACCCGGACGTCGATCTGGCATTCAGCCAGGGCGGGCACCACGTTGGCGCGCTCCCCGCCCCGGATCACCCCGACGTTGACGCTGAAACCGGAGTCGCTCCCGTTCAACCCTTGCAACGCAACGACCTTCGTGGCCAGTTCGGCAATGGAGTTGGCGCCCAGTTCGGGTTGGGCACCGGCGTGGGCGGACTTCCCCTGGACGGTCAGGGTAAAGGTCCCCACCCCTTTGCGTTGGCTCACGTACTCCCCGCCTTGGCGGGCGGCCTCAAGGATACAGGCGGCGGCTGCGCTCCGGGCCTGTCCGGCGATCAGTTCCCGGGAGGTGTCCGATCCGGTTTCCTCGTCACTGTTGAAGACCAGGCGGACGCCCACGCTGTTCCAGGTTGCGGGACGCTTTTCCCTCAGGGCCTTGAGGGCGAAAAGGGCGACCACCAGGCCGCCTTTCATGTCGTAAACGCCGGGCCCGTAAGCGCGCTCACCCTCGATCCGGAAAGGGTGCGCCAAGGCGGAACCCCGGGGGTGGACCGTATCCAGGTGCCCGACGAGCAAGACATCGCGACCGGCCGTACCCGGCTTGTAGCCCAGGAGGTGATTCCCGACCTCGTGCTGCGGAACCACCCGCACCTGCAGTCCGAGCTTCTCCAGTTCGCCGGCCAGGATACTACCGGCCGCGTCCACTCCCGGCTTGTTGAAGGTATCGGAATCGATGTCCACCAGCCGCCGGAGCAACTCCAGTTGCTCGGGCCCGACCGAATCCACGTAGGAAAACATCGCTTAGGGTAGGCTCGGCAAGGGATTGACCACCCGGCCGCCGCGGTGAAGCTCAAAGTGCAGGTGGGGTCCGGTCGCGTTGCCGGTCGCACCGACGTACCCGATCACATCCCCCTGGGCCACCTCCTGCCCGGCGCCCACGGAAGACCGCGAAAGGTGGGCGTACAGCGTCCGCAAGCCTCCCCCGTGGTCAATCACCACGGCGATGCCGTAATCGTCCCGCCATCCGGCCGAGACCACCTGACCCGCGCGCGCCGCCACCACCGGGGCCGCGTAGGAAGCGCCGATATCGATCCCTTTGTGCAGGCGGCCCCAGCGCCAGCCGAACGGAGAAGTGATGGGACCGTTCGCGGGCCAGATAAAACCACTCAACCCGGAGGAGGACTCCCGGCTCACGCCGCGGGAGGCGATCTGCACTCGGCCGGCGGCAGGGGTTTCGGCACCCGGGATGATGATCTCCCGATCTGCCGCCAACCGGGCGGCATCCGTCAGACCGTTGGCGGACATGATGGAACTGGCGCTGACCGAATACCGCTCGGCGAGTTCCGAGAGGGTTTCCCCCGGTCGCACCCGGTAGATCAAACCCTTGCCGGTCAGGACCCGCAGCTTGAGCCCGATCGGCACGATCCGGCCGGTGTCAAGCCCGTTGTTGGCCAGCAGGCTCGACACGTCGGTGCCGTACTGCTCGGCGATTCCCCAGAGGGTCTCGCCAGGTTCCACAATATGAGTTACAACCTCGAGGCGGGAAGCGATGCTGCCTTCGGCAGTGCGTGCCCGTCGCGCCAGCTCCGGGTGAACGACGCGCTCCGCAAGAAACCCGCCCGAATTGTCGGTCGCCGCAGTTGCGGTGGCCTTGGCGCTCCGGCGGGCGGCGCTCCGAAACGACCACTCCCGCCAACCGGCCGCGGCCAGGACCAGAGCCAGAACCAGAGCCAGGGCCAAAGCCCCTCCCGCCGCCCGGCGCGGAAGCCGGAAGCGGCTAAGTTTGCCACGCTGCCACCCTTTCTGCTGCATGGGTCACCTCCTGTAGAGTCGCCCGGTGACAAGTGCATTCAATTATACCATACACGTCACAGGCTTCCCAGGTGACAACCTGGCCAGTAACACGGTGGAACGGTTGGGTGGACTACCCCGTTTGGTATAGCATTATCCACGGGTGGGCAGACTGGGGAGTGGTGGATGAGTCTTCCGATGCCCACGGCGGGGAAATGAAGGAGGAAAAAGCCAAAACGTGGCGAAATCCTCCAATCCCACCCGAACTGTCGTCGAGCAGCGGACCGACCTCGCCCCCCCGGGGCGAAGCTCCGGTGCAACCGACGGGGGGGCGAGGAGGTGGTCGTTTGCTGAAACGTCGCCGACAACTGTTAATTCTGACCGGCCTGGTGGTGGTCTTGCTATTCACCCTGGCCGCGTGGCGCTCCCTCAAGGGAGGCGACCGCGACACCTTTCCCAGCGCCGGCCCGGCGGCGGTTACCAAAGCACTCACCGCCGACCCTGTGCCCCTGGTGAAGGCCTACGTTATTGCGGTCAACGGCACCGACGTCGTCGGGCTGGCCGACCGCGCCACCGCCGCCGGGGTGGTGTCCGACCTCAAGGAAAGCTACGCTCGCACCCTGTCGCAGGACGCCGTCCTGGAAGAGGTCCAGATCAGCGAGCGGATCGATATCGTCGAGCGGATGATCCCGGTCGAGAAACTGCGTAACGCCGACGAAGCGAAACGCATTCTCCTTCGGGGCACGGACAAGTTGGTCTACTACACCGTCCAGCGCGGCGATACCCTGTGGACCATCGCCCAGAGCCGGAACATGCAGGTCGAGGACCTGCAGAAGGCCAACCCCGAGGCGGTGCCCGAGGCGTTGCAGCCCGGGGAGCAGCTCAACCTGGTGGTGGCTGACCCGTACGTCAACCTCCAGAGCAAACAAAAGGTCACCTACATCGAGAACATTCCCTACCCGGTGGACGAGGTCGCCGACAGTTCCTTGTATCCCTGGGAGTCCTTCGACGAGAAAAACGGCATCTACGGCAAGAAAGAGGTCGTCATCGAGATCGTCCGCCAGAATCAGCAGATCGTCGGCCGCCACTTGCTGAGCCAGCGCGTGCTGTCGGAGCCCGTGACGGCCGTCTACCGGCGGGGCACCAAACTGGCGCCCGAGCTGGGGACGGGAAGGCTCCAACTGCCGCTTGCCGGGCTGCTCACCTCGGGCTACGGATGGCGCGGCGGGGAGTTTCATACCGGTCTCGACCTTGCGGCCCCCTGGGGGTCGCCGGTGCAAGCGGCGGACTCCGGCACGGTGGTGGTGGCGGGCTGGGAAGGCGATTACGGCAACCGCATCATCATCGACCACGGTGGCGGGAAGCTGCAAACCCTTTACGGCCACCTCTCGTCCTTCGCCGTGAGAGTCGGTGACCGGGTCGGCAAGGGACAGGTGATCGGGCGCGTCGGCAGTACCGGCCGCAGCACGGGCCCGCACGTGCACTTCGAGGTTCGCGTCGAAGGCCGGCATGTCAACCCGATGAACTACTTCCCGAAGTAGCGCGAACAGAGGAAGCCCCGCCCGGGATGGGCGGGGCTTTGCGTTTGTAACGCAAAACTAACCTTGTTGTAACACGCCTGTAACGAGCGGGCGTTACACTGAACTTGCAGTTGAGGAGTTTTGGTACCCCTCCAATTGCAGAATGACCCCCTCTATATAGTGTGGTCGGCCCTGCCGACCACACCTCTTTTTTGTCCGATCGTTGACATAATTTGGCCGTGGGAGCGACGCCGCCGCGCCGCTATAATTTAATAAGTCCGGATTTATGTCACGTCTTGCGCGGGGGAGGGGAACCGGTGGAGGTCAGACGGAGCATCCCCAAGGCAGGGATGTTGGCGATTCTGGGGTTGCTGGGCATCCTGGCGATGCCGGCCCTGGCGCCGGCTCTGCGGACCCACCCGAGCGGGTGGAGCCGGCTCTTTTACGCTGCCTACCGAACCCACGTCCGCGCGGCGTTTGCTGCCCGCCAGGACTTTCTCACCCGCGACGACCAGCATTTTATCCTGAAGTACACGCGGGCCGACGCCGCGGTGGCCGGCGCGGTCCTGAGGCAGGCGGACTTGGCATACGACCGCGTGACGAAGGACCTGGACTACTCTCCCCCGGGCAAGGTTGTATTGGTTCTCTACCCCGACCGGGCGTCGCTGCAGCGATCCTTCGGCTGGTCCAGCCAGGACCAAGCCCTGGGCGTCTACTGGGCCGGGGTGATCCGCCTCCTTTCCCCCCGGGTATGGCTGCCGACCGGCGACGAGCGGCAGCTCGAGGCGGCCTACGGCCGCGAAGGACCGGTGACGCACGAGTTTACCCACCTGGTGCTGGATTACCGTACCGACGGCAACTACCCCTACTGGTTCACCGAAGGGTTGGCCCAGTGGGAGGAATACCGGTATACCGGCTACCTGTGGCTGGAGCCCCAAAGCAGGCTGGACCAGCCTTTGTACAGCGTTGCTGAGCTTTCAACCTCGTTTCCCGCTTTGCCGAACCAGGCTCTCGCCTACCGGGAGGCCTTCCTGCTGGTGCGGATGCTGGACGGGGAAGAGGGGGACGGCGGGCTGCAACGGTTGGTGGGCCTGCTGGCGAAAGGCGTGAGCTGGGACGAGGCCCTCGACGAGGTGTACGGAATGGCGCCGGCGGGGTTGCAGAAGCGATTTACCGACTATCTCGCCCGGCCCGGAAGCGGCGGGGAGGATTAAGTCCCGCCGGTGCCGAAGAAGCCCGCGTACGCTCCCGGTCGCGGCTGGGGCGTCGCCGACCCTGTTACGGGGGGTTGAAGGGTGGCTGAGAAGATCCTCGTCGTGGACGACGAGCACCCCATCGCCGACATCCTGAAGTTTAACCTGCAGAAGGAAGGCTACCAGGTCGTGGTCGCTCACAACGGCGAGGAGGCCCTGGAACTCTTTCGCCGCGAGCAGCCGGACCTGGTCATCCTGGATATCATGCTCCCAAAGGTTGACGGGCTGACCGTCTGCCGCATCCTGCGGCAGACTTCGCGGGTGCCGATCCTGATGCTCACCGCCCGGGAAGAGGAGGTTGACGTGGTCCTGGGACTGGAACTGGGTGCCGACGACTACGTAACCAAACCCTTCTCCCCGCGCGAACTGGTGGCGCGGGTTAAAGCCATTTTGCGCCGCTCCGCCCCTCCGCCGGAGGGACAGACTGGCCGCCTGCACTTCGACGACCTGGTCCTGGATCTGGACGCCTATGCCCTCTGGCGCGGGGAGCAGGAGGTGCCCCTGACCCCGCGAGAGTTTCAGCTTTTGCGCCACCTGGCGACCCACCCGGGGCAGGTCTTCAACCGCGACGGGCTGTGCCGCGAAGTCTGGGGCTACGACTACTTCGGAGACGGCCGGACGGTGGACGTGACCATCCGACGCTTGCGGGAAAAGATCGAGCCCGATCCCGCCAGGCCGGAGTACATCAAGACCAAGCGTGGAATCGGCTACTACTTCCAACGCCCTTGAGGGCCAGGTGACCCGGTGCGCAGCATTCAATGGAAATTGGTCCTCGTCTACCTCTTGCTGATTCTGCTGGCGATGGAGCTCGGCGGGTTCTACGTGCTCCGCTCGCTGGAGCAGTATTACTTGGCCAACTTCTCCAACACCCTTTACTCGCATGGCCAACTCACCGCGGCCTTCATGGCCCGCTACCTGGACAAGCCCGATCAAGCCACGATCCGAAACCTGGTGGCCGACTTCGGGCGGCAGATCCAGGCCGACGTGACCGTGCTAAACAGCAGCGGTGAGGTCATTGCCTCCTCGCACCCCTCCCGCTACCAGGCAGGGGCCCGGCTGGCGAGGGACGAGGTGACCCAAGCGGTGGCGGGCAGCAAGGGGGAGTCGAGCGGGCGGGACTCCGTCAGCGGTGAACGGCGGTACTACCTTGCGGTTCCGGTGCGGAGCGGGGGAAGGGTCACCGGCATCCTGGACCTCGCCGCCTCCCTGGAACCGATCTATCGCACCCTGGGCGACATCCGGCTGATCCTGCTCACCGCGCTGGCAATCGCCCTCGTGGCGACCGCCGTGGTAGGTTACGCCCTTGCCAGCACGATCACCCGTCCGATCCAGGAGATCACCTCCAGAGCCGCGGAGATGGCCGCTGGAAACTTCGAGCAGAAGATCCGGGTGCATGCCAACGACGAGATCGGCCAGCTCGGATCGATGTTCAACTACTTGACCCTTCGCCTCAAGGAGACCCTGGGAGAAATCTCGCAGGAGAAGTCCAAGGTAGAGGCGATCCTGGCCTACATGACCGATGGCCTGCTGGCTCTCGACCGGGAGGGGCGGATCATCCTCTTGAATCCGGCGGCCGCCGCGATGATCTCGGTCCGGCCGGAAGACGTGATCGGACGGCGCGCCACTGACGCCCTGCCGATGCTCAAGCCGGAGGAATTCAACCGGCGGGAGTTCCCTGCCTTGGAAACGGGCTCGCCGGCTTCGCGCGAAGTGCGGCTCGAGGGCCCCCCTGTCCGCCTGCTCCAAGCTGACCTGGCGCCCTTCCGGACCGGGGCCGGAGGTCCCGCGGGCATGGTCATCGTGCTTCACGACGTCACCGAAGAGCAGAAACTGGACCGCCTCCGCCGGGAGTTCGTGGCCAACGTCTCCCACGAACTTCGAACCCCCCTGACCACGATCAAGAGCTACGTGGAAACCCTGTTGGATGGAGCGTTGGCGGATGTGCAACTTTCCCGGCAATTCCTCGGGGTGGTCGACACCGAGGCCGACCGGATGACCCGGCTGCTGGCGGACCTGCTGCAGTTGTCCCAGTTTGACAGCCGGGTGGTCACCCTTGACCTGGCGCCGCTGGACCTGGCGCCGACCATCAGGAAGGTGCTGGGCCGGCTGGAGGTGCAGTCCAACCGGAAGGGACTTCGTCTGGCGGCCGACCTGGCTCCCAATGTACCCCCGGTGCTGGCCGACCGCGACCGGATCGAACAAGTGCTGTTGAACCTGCTGACCAACGCGATGGAATTCACCCCGGCCGGCGGGGTCGTCACCGTTTCGCTGGAGGCGCGGGGGTCATACGCGGTCGTCTGGGTGCGGGACACGGGGATCGGCATTCCCCCCGACGACCTGCCCCGCATCTTCGATCGCTTTTACCGGGTGGACAAGGCCCGCTCCCGGGAACTGGGAGGCACCGGTCTGGGTTTGTCGATCGCGCGCGAAATCGTCGGCGCCCACGGGGGCGCGATCAACCTGGAGTCAACTTTCGGCGAGGGCACCGCGGTCTCCTTTACCCTGCCCTTGGCCCCGGAGCCGATGGAGGCGGAGGGATGACCCGTTCGGTGGTCTTGGGATTGTTGGTGGCCTTAAGCATGACCCTCTCGGTCCGGCTGTGGATGGGCGAGAACCAGTTGCCCAGCCCGAAGGCGCATGGTTCCACGGCCCCGGACGACCTGGATGCCCTTCCTTCACCCGGAGAGGTCCTGGCCCCCCAGGGCGTGGTGGTGCACCTCGGACAGGGAAGGCATACCGGGCTTACGCCGGGCTCACCTGCTTACGCCAGGCTCTGGGGGAAAGTGGAACCCCTTCTCGCCGGCCTCCCCGAGGCGATCCCGACCGCTCCTGAAAGTGGCGCGACGGCCCAGGAAGTGGCGGCGCAGAGGGACGAGCCGGGCCTGGAGGTAATCTTGCCCCTAGCCCTGCCGCTGGAGCAATGGGCGGACCTTTGGAACAGTGGGTGGTGGACTACCCAGACGTCTCCCAGCACCACTCCCACCACTCGCCGCGTCTTGCTGGCGGCTGGCAAGAACCCGGCCGCCTACGTGTGGGTGGAGGGGTCCACCAGCGTGCTGCGCGCAACCCTTCCCGGAGGCCCACGTCTGGAGGCCATCCTGAAGGACGTGCGAACGCAACCGGGTTACGTCGAGCTGCCGCCCAGCCTGGACGGGCTCCGGATCGACCCAGGGATCTACGTCCCCGACCCGCCGCCCCGGCTGGCGGCGCTTCACGCGATCCGCCGGACATCCAACCCGGAGGAGTACGCCCGGCGGTTCTTCCTGGACCTCTCGGTCGTAAGGGTGATCAGGGAACGCGACAGCGCGGTCATCTTCACCGATGGACGGCAAGGGTTGAGGGTCTACCCGTCCGGCGCCAGCGAGTATACGTCGGCCCAGACCCTTCCCCCCGCAGGTGAACTGACCTTTCCGGAAGCCCTTCGCCAGGCGGTCGAGTACGCCGCCGCTCACGGGGGGTGGCCCCCGCAAGCGTACCTGGTCGGCGACCGGACGGTCGACGCGGCTCCGTCGCTGGAATTTACCTACCGCCTGGCCGGGCTGCCCCTGGAGGGCCAGCCGCCCCTGCAGATAACCCTCAACTCCGCCGGGGTAATCGGCTACCAGCGCTGGATGTGGAAGCCAAGCGACGACCAGGCCGCCCTGCAGCCCGCCATCGGAGCCAAGGAGGCGCTCGGGACCGTCCGACGCCACTGGCAACAACTCTTCCCGTGGAACCCGGATCCGCGCATCACCGACCTCCACCTGGCCTACCTCTTGCCGCCGCGCGGGGCCGAGGACTCCACCCTGCGTCCGGTCTGGGCGGTGACCGTCCACGGCGGTCACCGGACCTACGTCGATGCCCTGACCGGCGAACCGGCGGGCGGGTGAGACCATGGACTGGTCACGGGCCCAGCGCATCCTGATCGGCGCCTTCTTGTTGCTGAACGCCTTCCTGACTTACCAGCTTTGGGGGCAACCGTGGGAATACGGCGG
The DNA here is from genome assembly GCA_021786825.1 of Bacillota bacterium. Classification (GTDB taxonomy): domain Bacteria; phylum Bacillota; class Sulfobacillia; order JAMDAP01; family JAJYMS01; genus JAJYMS01. The sequence goes on from JAJYMS010000134.1 coordinate 65,788, forward strand.
CCGCCTGCTCGTTTCGACTGAGGAGCAGGTGCGGGAGATTCAGGACCAGTTGAGCCGGTCCGGCATCCGGCTGCAGGTTGAAATTCCGCGCCGGGTTCGACCGAGGGCCTTCTTGAACGTGACCCGGGTGATGCCGGATCCGGCCGAGTTGGAGCAGCAGTTTCTGGGGGGCAAGGCCGCGGAGGAGCGGGTCGAGCCCAAGACGGGCTCGCTGACGATGGTGGGGGCGCGGGGGGTGTTGGTGATCGAGCCGGCAGGGGTGATCCACTATCGCTCCGCCGCCGGCCAAGGAGCGCCCTCGACCCCCGAAGCCCTCAGCGGGGTGGACCTTTCGGCCGCCCGCAGCGCCGCGGAGGAGTTCATCGCCTCCCACGGGGGCATGCCCTCCGATGCCCGCCTGGATGGAATTACGCTGGACAAGGAACGCAAGCTGGCAGTGGTGAATTATTTCCAGGAGTACCAGGGTACCCTCTTCTTTGGCAGCCACCTGACGGTAGGGCTGGCGGCGCGGCAGCCGGGGGGACCGTTGCAGGTGGAGTCCTACGACCGCCTCTGGGTGGAATTCGCCGGTTTGAACCGGGACCCCAAGCCGTTGCTGCCCGCGACGTCAGCCCTCCTGCGGGCCGCCGGGCACCTGGAGAGCGCCGGCTATAAAGAAGCTGTCGTCACGGGTATTACCCTCGGTTATTACAGCCGACCCTATGATGCGGACCGTTGGGTAGCGGCACCGGTGTGGCGGATCCGGCTGGACGACGGCCAGGTTCTATTGATCAACGCCATCACCGGCGAACTGGAATCCTGAGGAGGCCCGTCTTTGGCCAAGTTGCTAGTCGATGGCGGCCGGCCCTTGCGGGGAACCGTGCGCATCTCCGGCCGCAAGAACTCCGCCGTCGCCGTTATGCCGGCAGCCTTGCTGCCACAGGGCACCAGCCGGCTGGAGAACCTACCCCGCATCACCGACGTGGAGGTGTTTCTGAGCATCCTCCGGCAGATGGGCGCGGAGGCGGCCTGGCGGGAAGACGGGTCCATCGAGGTTAACGCGGAAAGGCTTTACCGGCTTCCGGTATCCTTCGAGTTGACCCGCCGCCTCCGGGCATCTTACTATCTGCTGGGAGCCCTGCTGGCCCGGCAGGGCCGCGCCGAGGTTGCTCTGCCGGGGGGTTGTGACCTGGGGCCGCGGCCGATCGACCAGCACCTGAAGGGTTTTCGGGCTCTCGGGGCGGAGGTCAGCCTGCAACGCGGGACGGTGAAGGTCCAGGCCAGGCAGCTCCGGGGGGCCCGCATCTACTTCGACGTGGTCAGTGTGGGGGCCACCATCAATGTGCTCCTGGCGGCCACCGCGGCGGAGGGGACCACGGTGTTGGAAAACGCCGCCCGCGAGCCGCACGTGGTCGACCTGGCCAACTACCTGAACGCTTGCGGGGCGCACATCCGCGGCGCCGGAACCGACGTGATCAAGGTGCAGGGCGGCCACCCCCTCCGGGCCGCCGCCCACGCCATCATTCCCGATGAAATCGAAGCCGCGACCTTTATGACCGCCGCCGCAGCGGCGGGGGGTGACGTGACCCTGGAGAACGTCATCCCCACCCACCTGGAACCGGTCAGCGCCAAGTTGAAAGAGGCCGGCGCGCTGGTGCTGGAGAACGGTGACAGCGTTCGCGTGATCAGCACCGAGCGGCCCCTGCCGCTGCAGCTCAAGACGATGCCCTACCCCGGCTTTCCCACCGACGCGATGCCCCCGATGACCGCCTTACTGTCAATCGCCTCCGGGACTTCGCTGGTGAGCGAGGGGGTCTGGGAAAATCGCTTCGCCCACGTCAACGAGCTGAGAAAGATGGGTGCCCGGATCCGGGTGGAGGGCCGGACAGCGGTGATCGAAGGGGTCGATGCGCTGCAAGCGGCTCCGGTGGAGGCCCGCGACTTGCGGGCCGCCGCCGCCCTGATGGTGGCCGGCTGCATCGCGGAAGGACAGACGGAGATTTTCGGCGTTGAACATTTGGACCGCGGCTACGAGGGCACGGAGGAGAAACTGCGCGCCCTGGGGGTTCGGGTGCAACGCCTAAGGGAGGAATAGCCTTTGGACGAGGAAAGGCATGATCTCGGGGCGCAAGCGAAACTGGATTTCGGGGAGGGGTACCGCGACGGGTTCGGACCGAAGCGGTCCCGCCGGGCGGGAAGCCGCCTCTGGAGTTACGCGGTGGTGGCCCTGGTGGCCTCGATCATCGGCGGGCTGGTGGTGGCTGTCGCCCTGCCCCGCCTGGCGGGGCAGGGTGCTCCTTCGGCTCCCGCCCCGGCGCCGCGGGAAGTTTCCCCTCAGCCGGTGCCCAGCGGGGGCAACAACCTGCCGGTCTCCCAGGTCAGCGGGGTAGCGGAATCGGTCGGCCCGGCCGTGGTCGGCGTCGTTAACAAGATGGTCATGCGGGACATCTTCGGACGGGCGGTGATGAGCCAGGGCACTGGGTCCGGGGTCATCTTCGACGCCGCCAACGGCTACATCGTGACCAACAACCACGTCGTGGAGGACGCCCGGGAGTTGGTGGTGTCCCTTGCCGACGGC
>JAJYMS010000221.1 GCA_021786825.1 Bacillota bacterium
GACGGGGGGATCCCGACGATCGCTATCGAGGACGCCGATTACCGGAAGAGCCGGGAGCTATACCTGCGGCACCGCTTCGACGGCCGGGAACTCGATGTCCTCTACGCCGAGAAGACCCTCGGCTACGTCGAGAGCCTCTGGGGGAAGCCTTGCCACCTCGAGACCCAGCTTCACGGTCGCAAGGTGACCTTCAGTTGCGACGGGCCGGTGAGTTCACTCATTTCCGACGCGTCTGTGGGAACGGGGGCTTCGTTTCGGTCACGAAACCCCGCCGGTCAGGAGCTTGCGGATCAACTGGGTGCGGCTGGAGACCTCCGTCTTGGCGAACATGTGGCTGAGGTGCTTCTTCACGGTCACTTGGCTGATCACCAGGCGGCGGGCGATGTCGGCGTTGGACAAGCCGGCCAGTACCATTTGTGCCACGTCGCGCTCCCGCTTGGTGAGGCCAAAGACGTTGGTCGGCAGGACGGGGGAGACGCTGGCTCCGACGCGCTCCGCCAGGCGGTCGATGTAGGCGGCCAGGCGGGGACCGCGGAGGTCCAGGAGATAGGTGGGTGAGGGTACGTCGGGTCCGTAATCGAAATGAGTCGCCCCGGGCACCTCTTCAAATCCGAAGCGGCACAGCAACCCCTGGTAAAAGGGCAGGGGGGTGGAGGCCAGTAGCCGCCCCCCGCGGAGCAGCAGCGGGAACAGACCCCGAAACACCACGGCCCGGGCGGCGCTGTCGGTCGGGCTTCTGGAGTCCAGCAGGCGGATGAACCAGGCGGCGGGTGCTTTCTCAGGGCTGGCATACTCCGCCCGTTCGGCGGGGGTGAGGCGCCGGAAGTAGGGGCCGGTGACCGGCTGCTCACACAGATAAGCAAGAGTGCGGCGGCTGACCGGGATGACGATGGAGAGGCCCAGGATCTCGCCCGACGGGTTCCGGCACAGCCGCACCGCGTCGGATTCCAGGCGCAGCAGTTCGGCCGGCCTGATCATCTCCGGCTCCTTGCGGAGGTGTCGGACCGAAACGACGTGGGCATAACGGGTGTCGGTATCCTGGTCCAGGAAGTCCACGGAGACGTCCTGTTCCATCCTGTCGACGTCCGCGACCCAGTCGACGAAGTACTTCTCTACCCCCGCCAGGTCGCCTGGGCCGGCCGGCTCGACGTACAACCCTGAGTCAGGGGGTACGGAGAAGAAGGTTGCCCGTACCATGACGTCGCCCAGAAGGTAGAAGAACTCGGCCAATGCCGTCGACCGCTCCGGTTCCACGGCGGAGGCGAAGATCTTCTCCCGATACCAGGAGACACCCCTGTGCCACAGGGTCCGGAACCGGGTTGGAGCGCGCCAGCGGAGTTCGCGAGTGACCACGGTACGCACCAGGTCGTGCAACGCCCAGGTGTCCCGCTCCAGGCGCACGAACGAGAGGGAGGTCAGGCGATCGAAGTCGGCGGCAGAAACCGTTTCAGCCACCAGGTGGCTAAGAATCTCTTGATTGAAGCGGCGCACGGCGGCGGCCGCTTCCACCAGGGCGCGCAGGCGCTCATCCGGCACCTCTCGCAGCCAGCAGTCCGTTAGCTCCCGGACTGCTTCCGCTTCTTGCTGGGGGGACCAACTTGGTGGGAGAACTTCACAGGGCAGGGTGGCGGCCAAGGAGAGGGCCAGGGGATGACCCCGGGTAAAGGCCCACAACTGTTGGATCAGAGCCTCCTCGTGGATATCGCAGCGATCCAGGTATTCCCGGGTCAGGGACAGGTCAAAATCGCCCAGGGGCACAGGCTTGATCACCTGGCGCCAGGCAGGCGAGGCGCGCCACGCCCCTTGCAACGGGTGGCGCCCGGCGATTACGACCAGCGCGCGGGAGGGGAGGCGGGGCAGCAAGTGGTCGCGAACCCACCGGTCCAGGTCGCCCATCTCTTCGTAGGTGTCCAGGGCCAGCACCAGGCACCGGTTAGGCTCTGCCGCGTGGAAGGCAGCCAGCAACTCCTTGGCCAGGGTGTCCGGGGGGCGGGGGATGTCCCGACTGTCAAGGGACAGGTAAAGGGCGCCGGCCTCCTCCGCCAGGCGGCGGAATTTGTCCAGCAGGTAGCTCTTGCCCATCCCGCCGGAGCCGAAAACGTTCAGGATGCGCTCCGACCCGGCATGGTCCACCAGGTGGTGCACAAAGAGCTTGCATTCCTGCCTGCGTCCCACAAACAATCGACTTTGCTGGTGTCTGACCGCATCTCCGAGGGTTTCCTGGGGTCCTTTTTTCTTTTGGACCGTCGCCATCTTGACTTACCTTTCCCTGACCTGGAACTTGCCAGCTGAATGCCAGATCGTTCAAAATATTCGACTTTAGGATAATATCACCTGCTATCTGCCGGTGATAAAATAACTCACCGCCGGGAGCCATGGCTGTTCTGTGGAGGCCGCAGTGCATTTTGAAGGGTGGCGCGGGCGAGTGTATCAGCGGTTGATGTCTCGCTTCAGGAAGAGATCCCGCAGGCTGGCCGTACTTCTTGTGCTGGCCATGCTCGTTCAGGTGGGGTCGCCCCCCTTGGCGGCAGCGGGAACGGCGGCGGGAACCGCCGGCACTGGTGCGGCTCAGGCCGTGCAATCGCCGGAGTTTAAGGAAGCCGCGGCCGTCGCGGGCGAGGAGGTAACGATCCCGATCGCCACGGTGGCCTCGCCATCCTCCGGCATCGCCCCAATACGTCGTGGGGAACTCATTGTCCGTTTCAAGGATGCAACCCCTGCTTTGACTGGGGCCCAAGGGCTGGGCGCCCTGGGTGTTCAGGCGGCCGCACCGCTTGGCCGGGGCGGGATGCAGCTGATGCGCGTGGCGCCGGGCGCGGACCTGGCCGCCACCCTGGCCAAGCTGCGCCAGGATCCGCGCGTGGCCTACGCCGAGCCTAACTACGAATTGCTCGTTCAGGCCGACCCCAATGACCCCAGGTTCGGGGAGCAGTGGGGGATGGTGGAGGTTGAGGCGACCTGGGCCTGGGGCCGTGCGCTTGGCTACTTAGGCAACGACATTAACAAGGCGGCCGCGGTGACGGTGGCCGTGATCGATACCGGCGTAGACGCGAACCACGAAGACCTGACCGGGCGGGTGCTGATTGGCCAGACCGTCAGGGGTGCGGTCTACACCGAGGGAGCGCCGGACGATAGTGGTCACGGCACCCACGTGGCCGGCATTATCGCCGCCGCCACCAACAACGGTGTGGGAGTGGCCGGCGTGGCGGGGGAATTCCCGGTCCGCATCCTGCCGGTGAAGGTCCTGGATTCGGCGGGCGTGGGCACCATGTACGACGTCGCTCAGGGCATCCGCTGGGCGGCCGACTGGCGGGGGCCCAACGGTGAGCGGGTAAGGGTGATCAACCTCAGCCTAGGCGCCCGTCTGCCCGACTACCCGATGACGTTGGCCGAGGCTGTGCGGTACGCCCAGGACCAAGGTGCCCTGGTGGTGGCGGCGGCCGGCAATGACCACGGCAGCGTGAACGGCTTTTACCCGGCCTCGCTGCCCGGGGTGATGTCCGTCGCTGCCTCCAACCCCGACGGCAGCCTGGCGTCCTTCTCCAACTACGGCGCCGAGGTCACGGCACCCGGAGTCGAAATCCTTTCGACCTGGCTCGGTCAGCCCGGCCAACCTGACACTTGGTACAGGACCATGTCCGGCACCTCCATGGCGGCGCCCTTCGCTTCCGGTACAGCGGCGCTGCTGTGGTCGGTGTACCCACAGAAGCTGGCCGCCGAGGTCGCCGAGGCTATTCAACAGGGCAAGTTCTGGGATCATCTGCGCGCGGACGACGCGCTGGGGGAGCTGCACGGGGGCAGTTCGCCCGAAAACTCGCTGGATATCATCAACCCACCCTTTTACGGCTACGGCGCTCGGGCGCACGTGGCGGGCACGGTTCCCATTACCGTCAAGGCGGGAAACCCCGCCAACGTGGCCTACGTTGTCTTTACCCTCGACCCTCCTGACGACCTCAGTGCGCCGGGTACCGTCCTGGGCACCGTCTATGGACTGGCGGGGGGAGGCAAGGACGAGAGCGGGCTGTTCACCATGAAGTGGGATTCAACCACCGTACCGGACGGCCCCCATACGCTTTGGGCCCACTCCTACGGCGCCGACGGCATGCCCTTCAGTTATTATGGGGCGTATCCACCGAGCTATATCACCGTTGCCAACCAGCCCCGGAGCGGGCTTTCCTTGCAGTTCAAGAAACCCGACGGGACGGCGGCCACCGGGGCGGCGGTGACGGTGTATCACGCCGTCTATTCGGCTGGCGCCGATGGCGGGGGCGTGATTTACGAGACAGTCTGGGACGGTTCCGCCGACCTGCAGGGGCAGGTCATCATCCCCGGCGCCACCGCCACCGACGGCAACGACTACCTGGTGACCGCCCAGGGGACGGAGCCCAACTTCCTGTACTACAAGACGGTTCGCGCCCCGGCCCACGCCCCCGAAGACCCCCGGGCGACCCTGGACGCCTCCGACGCCCAACGCATCGCCCTTTCGGGACAGCAGGTGGACGGCCAGCCCCTGGGGACCGCCCTTATCCTCTCCGAGTTGCTGGAGGCCAACCTGCCGGCACCGGCGGATCCCTCCAGGGTGATCGCTTCGGTACCAGTGGCCACGCTGAACGCCGCGGGGACGGCGGAGGTCACCCTGACGCGGGGCCACTACAACCTGCGACTGCTGAGCGACACCGACGCCTACTACCTGGTGCATCACGACTTCGAGGTGACGGGTTCCACCACGGCCTTCAACTTTCACCCTGGGGCGGGCGACGTGGCCACCCTGCGGCTGGCCCCTGATGGCGCTTTCGATCGGTTCGGGCTGCTGCTGTCGGATGTGGGGGACTACCTGTACGGCTTTGCCCGGGTGGGGGGGCTTGCCACGGTTACCGTAACCCCCGGTACCTACTCGGCCGTCATTGACGCGGTGTATCGGGATCGGGGGAAGAGCACTGAGTGGCTCTGGGGAATCGCGGTGCCCATTTTCCAGGCTGGAGCCGGTGAGGATCATCCCTTGCCATTTGGTGGCCCCATCCAGGCCAGCCTGTCAGTTTGGCCCGGGTACACGGGGCAGTGGTCGGCCGGGACGATGGCCTGGTTCGAGACTCATTTCCCAGATCAGCAAGGCAACCTCACCGAAAGCCTGGCGTGGCAGCCGTATACTGCAAGCGTTGCTGGCAACCCCTCAAACCTTGGCGCGGGCGGCATCCTGCGGCGGGCGGTCACCGCGGCGCCCAAATTACGCCTCCCTGTCAAGGGCACCGCGACCGCAGCCTCCAAACCCGCTTCGACCTTTGCCTATAACCCGGCCACCGGCCGGTTTGAGGTGGTGGCGCAGGCGGGCACGTACGTCGTGCCGAACTTGGAAATCACTGACAACAACCAACAAGTGGTTCCAGCAGACACCATTGGCGCGCTCTACGGGATTGCCTGGTGGATCATCCCTGCCTCCCAGTCGGTTGGCACCTATTTCGCCCGGGTGACACTGGCCGCCGGCCCCCTGGGCCCGGCAACCAGCGGCGGCTTGGCCGAGAGTGGGCCCGTGACTTTTGAGGTGCAGAACCAGCCCCCGCCGCCCGCGGCGGACCTGACCGTACACGTGAAGGACCGCCAGGGCGCTGCCATGGTTGGAGCGCGGGTGACCCTGCTGCGCCGGGTGGCCCGGCCGGGGCCGGCGGGCACCGCCTACTACCCCGTTCCCAACAACGAAACCGGCCAGGACGAAACCTACACGGATAACCAGGGCGACGCGCGGTATGAAAGCATGAGTTTGGATCCCCAGGGTACCTATGCCCTGGCCATCTACGGTTCCAGCCCCGATCCCGCCAACCCCGCCATAAGCGAAAAGGTGTTCCTCTTCGTGCCGCTGTCCCCTGGCCAGGCCCCCTTGTCGGTGACCGTGGATGCCTCCGACCCCAAGTACAGTCTGACGCGGGTGGTCATCCGGCCGCTGGACAAAGATGGCGTCAGCGGCACCTTCTCGCCGATGTTCTTCCTCTACGCTGAGGACGCCAGTGGGGCGCGCGCCGGCGTGATGTTGGAAGATGCCGATAGCTGCAGTGAGTTGCCGGTGTGGGTACCCCAGGGCCGGTATGTCTTTCAGGCCGACATGCCCTGGGCCTGGGGGAACGACCTGTACCACCTGGTATCCGGCCCACTGAACGTCCCCACTGACGTTCCGATTGATGCCACGGGAGACCGCGTGGTCACCCTGGGCGGCACCGGCTTGACCAGCGTTGTCGTTGCCGGGCCGCCGGCGCCGGACGTCGGGGTCCCTGAATACTACCTCGGCGGCGTCGCTTTCTTCAGCCCGGGACTGCCAACCTCGGCTATCTTCTACCCCCAGAACAACCCCCTGATTAGCGACCCGATCTACGTCATGCCAGGTTCGTACCAGGCGGAGGCGGCCCTGGTGCGCCACCACTACGACGGTCCTTGGGATTACTGGCTGGACGGGGAGATCAACGCGGCCGCCAATGCGACGGTCACCTGGGCGGTTTACGGCACGTTCACCGCCCACCTCAGCCTGGAGACGACCACCGCCAGCCACGGCCTGGGCGATACCGTTCGCACCAATCACCTGATCGAAGACGCCAACGGCAACCGCCTGGTGGCGGTGCGGACCGGCATCGAATACCTGGGCGGCGAAAGCCTGGGAATACCGGCGGAAGGTACAGGTGCTCCTAAGCCTGGCCGCCTGCTGGCCTGGCGCGTGCCGGGGGCGGGGCCGCACCTGACCCGTGTATCAGGGGCGACCGGCCCCGGTGACCCGATCCAGGCGCAGAACCACGAAGAGATCGCCCCCTTCCTGGTCATCCGGGATTTCAGCGGAAAAGAGGTCTACCGCCACAAGGATGCCGGTCCAAGCATTGACCGGTGGAACACACCTCCAGACCTTCCCGCCAGCGGCGGCCAACCGGCCACCGGCACGAGTACCTTCTTCCGCGGCGAGTATACCATCCCCCAGGACGCGCCAGGCGGCATCTACACCGCCATCCTGGAACTGGGTACCGGGCCGGAGGGTATGATCACCGACCAGACGACTATCGAGGTGAAGGCCGTCCCGGCGGCGCCGCACCTGGGCCCGCCGATCTCGCCAACCAAGGCGACGACGGTGACCTTAACCGGCACCACCCTCCCGGGGGCAGCGGTGACGGTACATTACCGCCTGAACAGCGGCCTGACGGTGGAAGTGGGTACGGTTACGGCAGAGGCCGATGGACATTTCAGTCTGGACGTGACCCTGCCCGGCGAGGGTACGTATGCCTTCACCGCCACCGCCACCCGGAATGGACTGACCAGCCCGGCGTCCCCGCCGGTGACCCTGGTGGTTGACCAGACGCCGCCCGGCTCGCCGGACAATCTGGTTGGAGTGGGCCAGGATCAGACCCACATCCTCCTGACCTGGAAGGCCCCGGCCGCCCCGGATGTGGCCAGCTACCGCATCCTGCGGGACGGTACATTCATTGGCAGCGTTGCCTCGGGGGGCGAACTCCGCTTCCTGGACAGCGACCTGCAAACGGGGGTTGATTACCACTACCAGGTGATCGCGGTGGACCAGGCGGGGAACGAATCGCAGCCCTCCGCCACGAAGACCGCCCGGACGAAAGCCACCGGTGACCAGGAGCCGCCTTCAGTGCCCACGAACCTGCGGGCCACGGCGCGGTTGGGCGGTATCGCCCAGTTGACCTGGGATGCCGCCACCGACAACGTCGGGGTGGCTGGCTACCGCATCTGGCGCGCCACGGGCAATGGTCCGGCCACGGTGGTTGGTACCGTTTACGCGGACTCCGCCCAGTCAAATCCCCCCTTCCAGGACACCGGCTTGGACGCGGAGACGACCTACACCTACACCGTGACTGCCTTCGACGCGGCGGGGAATCAGTCGGACCACAGCGATCCGTTTGGCGTGACCACGCCGGCCCTGAGCACCGGTTCTTTGACCTGGGCCGTGGGACGGAGCAGGAATTGGCTGGCCCTTCCCGGCAGTAACTTGCAGGTCATCCTGTCGGCGGAGCCCAACCGCCAGGCGGTGGCCGAGGTGGTCTACCAGTCGTGGTATGACGCGGGTGGCGCCCAACTCTCCAACCCTGGGCCCGCCTCTGTCACCCTGAGTCTCGCCGAGGACAAGGACAGCCGGGGCCGGGGCAAGGGCCTCTACCGGGGCAGCACGACCCTGGCCCCCGGCAGCGCTGAACTGACGTCCATCGCGGCCACTCTCAGTGACGGCGCCGGCCATGCCACCCGGCGCACGGCCGCGGGCCTGCCGCTCAAGGTCACGGGGTCCTTGTTGGTTGAAGTACTCGCTCCACCCACCGATGTCTTGAAGGACTCCCGGTTGATGGTCTGGAGCGATACCGCCCAGAGCGGCGCTTCGCGGACCTTTGACGCGGCGGGAACCTATTCTCTTGACGGTCTGGCTCCTGCCACAGACTACCGGCTGCGCATCCTGGACGCGCACCAACGTCAACTGGCGCAAGAAGGCGGGGTTGCCGTAGTAGCCGGCCGAGTGACGCAGCTGGCGGTTTCGCCGCGCCTGCCAGCCGATCTCCAGGTTCTGGTTCTCGACCCGTTGGGCAACCCGGTCCCGCGGGCCGCCGTGCAGTTCGACAACGAGTCCACCCGGCAGTCCGTAAGCAGGTTCACTGACCAGGAAGGGCGGACCGAGGCCGTCACGGGTCCATTCTCAGGGGACGACGTCCAGGTTGTCGTTCGCCTGATTGACGAGAGCGCCGCGCTTCGTTATCGTAACGACGCCCAAGGGACCTTCACCCTGAAGCCGGGTGGCAACTTGGGTACGATCCAATTGCAGGCTCTGCCCGTTGGCACCCTGACGGGCCGGGCGAAGGACCCGAGTGGCCAGTCTCTGGCGGGCGTCGTGGTGACGGCCAGCCAACAGGTGGACGGCAGGTTCTTTACCCGTTCCGCGAAAACCGGTGATGATGGACACTACAGCCTGGAGTTGCTGGTCGGTGACGCTACGGTGGAGGCTGCCCTTCCCAATACCAAGTACGCTACGGCCCAGGGCCTTCTGGTTTCTGTGCCGGCAAGCGGGCAAACCCTGGTCCTGGATGCCGCCGGCCCGGGAACCGTGACGGCGGCCGTCTACACCCGGTATCTGGGCGACGTCGAATGGACGGGGCCCCTGGATATGGACTGGCGGGTGGCCGTTCACTTCCGTCTGACTGTAACCGATGCATCGGGTCACACTAGTTCGGCTTCGGCTTACCAATATCCCCCGGCCGTCTGGGGGCGTCCCGGGGACACGGTGAAGGTCAGCGTCGACGGCCGGGAGGCGGGTCTCCCCGCCGTAAGCCAGTCAGTCCAGTTGGATGCCCAGCGCCACGCCAACGCTGTCTTTCGCCTGGAGGAGATGGGCCGGATCAAGGGCCGGCTGATTGACGTTGATGGGCAGCCCCTCAGCGAGGCAGACCGGCGGGGAGGGTGGTGGGCGCACCTGTGGTCCGTGGATGATACCGGCCAGAAGCTCTTCATTGGGAGATTCTCGGGCGACTCGGACCAGGTGAGGATCCCGCTTCCGGCTAGCGGCCAATTCCAAGTTCGCATCTACCTGAAGGGTGACAGTGCCCGTAACGCCGAAAGAACGGTCTCGGTGGCCCAGGGAGAGGAGAATAACCTCGGGGAAATCCGGCTTTCCCGCCTACCCAGCCTCTTGGCGGGCAGGTTGGTGGCGACTCCCCGGGAGGCGGCGCCTGGCACCACCGTTACCCTGCGCGCGGAGTTCGGGCCGGCCGCCGGGAAAAGCGAGGACATAGCCGCCCAACAAGCAACCCTGATCCTGGAGATCCCGTCCGGTACCACCCTTGTCCCCCAGAGCGTGACCATGGACGGTCAGCCTGCCGTTGCAACCGTGAGTGGCAACGTCACCCTGAACCTCGGCGACTTGACTATAAGCCCCGGCAAAAACAAAGTGGTGACCTACCAGGTGCGGCTGAATGCCGGCCTGGATGCAGGCACGTTGACCGCCGGAGGACGGATTGAGTGGGGCGACGCGCAACATCGTTTGCGGGATGATCTGGTGCCGGTGGCCGTGCCGGTGGCCCAGGTGAACCTGAACGCGCCCACCCACATCGCCCGCTTGAACACCTGGGTCTCGGGGCGCTCTCCGGCCGGGGCGATCGTGAAAGTATATGATGAAAACCTTCTGCTGGGAGAGGCCCAGGCCTCGCCGGGCGGCTTCTGGGGCCTGGCGGTGACGTTGCCCGACCGGGGGAGCCCGTCCCGGCACCGGGTCCATGCCCGGGTAGATACCGCGACGGGGGCGCTCCACTCGCCCGAGGTGTATATCCTGTACGACTCGGATACGCCGGAACTGCTCGAGTTTACCATGCGGCAGGCGGATGGACGTACCATGACGATCAACCCTTCCCAGGGAGTGGCCCGCTTCCCGTACGTGGTGGTGCCGGGCATGCATTTTTCCTTCGACCTTCGGTTCAACGATCCAAGCCGCGTGAGCGATGTGGAGGTGCTCTTGGGAGGTGGGAAAGCCTCCGCTGTTTCCACCGGCAACGGGATGGGAGCGACGTTAACTTGGCCGGGCTATTCCCTGGGGCCGGTGTACGTCAAGTATAAGACCAAACCAAAAGCCAGCGCTCTCAAGTTGTCCGCTCCGACCGAGGTCCAGTTGCGCCAGCGATTGCCGCTGCGGCTGAGTGATTTCACCTTGCGTTCGTCCGGCGGTACCCCACCGCCGGCGGACCAGCCGCAGGCACCCGGCACCGGATGGGTGGAGTTCGCCGTTCCGAACCGCAAAGACATGACGGTGAGGGCGGACCTGACAATCAGGCGCGGTGTAAGTTACACCCCTACGGCTGACGAGGAGGCTAAGGCGGCGTCGAGCGGCGTGCCGGTCTACGGCTACTCCTTCGATTACTCGGTGGGGGCCAACGAACTGGTGGTCAACGTGTCGGGGTACATCCCCGAATCCTACCTGGATACGGCCAACCCCGGCACAGCGGCCGCCTACCTGCTGGGGAAAGACACCGAAGCGGGCGGGACGGCTCGGTTCGGAGCCCTGGGTGCCGGGGCCTTGGTTCAAGTCGGAGCCAAACTTACTTTCCGCGTCGGCCCGAACGAGGTCTTGAACGCGGCTGACTGGACCAAGTCCCTGGCCGACGGTTTTGATGTCCCCGACAAATTCAAGGAACTGGAAGGCCTGCTGGACCAGGCGGAATCGTGCGATCCGGGGATGGCTAACGTCTACCGCGATTCCATCGACAGAATTGCCCAGCGGGTGATGGTCGGAGAGGCCACCAAGTGGGGTCTGCAGATCACCGGCGTCCTCCTGGGTCCGGAGACCTTTGGTCTCGGTACGTTAGTCCTGTTCGGCGTGAGTCAAGCCATGGAGTGGGCCATCGACGCCGGAAACGATAAGATGATCAAGAATGTGCAGGACATGATCAACGGCGACCCGAGTTGTAAGCGCGAAGACCAGAAAAAAAAGAAAGTCGCGGACCCGACCTGGATCTGGGACCCCAGCGGCCACGTCTACGAAGGGGTGGACGAGAACCGGGTGGAGGGCGTGACGACTACCATCTTCCAACGCGACCCGACTGCCCAAACGTGGTCGGTGTGGGACGCGGCCTGGTTTGCTCAGGAGAATCCCCTGGTTACAGACCCCATGGGCCGATACGGCTGGGACGTTCCTCCGGGTGAGTGGCAGGTCGTTTACGAGAAGCCGGGATACGAACCGGCGCAGAGCCCAGCCTTGCCCGTGCCGCCACCGCAGACGGAGGTTAACGTCGGGTTGGTGTCCCTGGCCGCGCCGGTGGTGCAGGCGGTGACGCCGGTGACCCTGCCGGCGAGCGGTGGCTACATTGACATCACCTTCGACAAATACATGCGTGCCTCTACTCTGACGAACTCCACGGTGACTGTCTTCGTCTACGGCCAGACAGACGAATTCGGTCAGCCCATCGCAGCGGCCGGGAACGTGGAGCCGGTTAGCCCGGTGCCTGACCCGAACCATAGCGGGGTGTCTCTGACGCGGACGGCCCGCTTTGCCCCGGCGGCACCCCTAACCGTCGGAAGCAGCTACGTGGTGTCGGTCAGCCATCTGGTACAGAGCTACGCCGAGCAGCCGATGGCGGCAGACGTGAGCCACACGGTCACGGTTTCAGCCGCCGGCGAGGTGAGCAACGCTCAGGTGGTGCCTGGCGACGGACGGCTCACGGTCACCTGGACGGATCCGCCGGATGCCGGCCTCACCAAGATCCGGGTCTACTGGCGGCCGCTGGGCGGGAACTACGGCGGGCCGGTCGAAGTTCCCAAGAGTGTGCAGACGTATACCATCAGCGGACTCAGCAACGCCACAACCTATGAGATCAAGCTGACCACCGTCGATGCCGTCGGGAGTGAGTCCGCGGGCGTAACCGTGACCGGCGTTCCGGCGGCTTCCACGACCAGCCCAGGACCGCGTAGAGTCACATCGGCGCGCCCCGATGAACTGCGCACCCTGGTGGAAACGGCCGCGCGGCGCATTACCGCCTTTGACGGCGCGGTCACCCTTGACCTCGCGGCGGATACCTTCACCTCAGGCGTGACGCTGGTGGTCCGCAGGCTTGCCGAGCCCGCATGGCTTGGCGGTGAGGGTCTAGGGGCAAACGGGCCGGTCTACGAGTTTGACACGGGCGGTGTGGCGCCCAGGAAACCGGTCGCGGTGAGCATCCGGTATGACGGAGGCAAACTGGGCGGCATCGACCCGCGCAAACTGGGCCTCTACCGCCAGGATGACCACGATCCATCCGTCTGGACCTATGTCGGCGGCGTCGTCGATCAAGGCGCCGGAGTCGTTCGGGCGCGGCTCAAGGGGTTCAGCCGCTACGCCGTGATGACCTACAACCGTACCTTTGGCGATCTCTCCGGCCACTGGGGCCGGAAGGACGTGGAGGTGCTCGTAAGCCGCCACGTGGTGCAGGGCGTGAGCGACCGGGAGTTCCAGCCGGAGCGCTCCATCACCCGGGCGGAACTGACCAAGTTGCTGGTGGGCATGCTGACGCGGGATCCGGACCGCAAGGTGACGTTGAGCACTCCGGCAACGCCCACCTTCAGCGATGTCGCGCCCGACGCCTGGTACTACGCTTACGTGGAGACGGCGGCGAGCCAGGGACTGGTGAAGGGCGAAAACGGCCGCTTCCGGCCCGATGACCCGGTGACGCGAGAAGAGACGGCCGTCATGCTGCTGCGGGCGATGGGCCTGGAGGCTCAGGCGGCGGCGGCTGGCACCGGCACCTTGACCTACGATGACGCCGATCAAGTAGCGGCTTGGGCGCGGGGCTTCGTGGCCCTGGCGTGGCAGCGCGGCCTGATGCAAGGGATGACCGCCTCCACCTTCGGGCCGAGAGGCAACGCCACCCGTGCTCAGGGAGCGGTGGTGGTGCTGCGGGCGATGGAGCGGCTGGGCCTGATCGTCGCGCCGGCAACGGTGAGCGGCACGGTTCCGCGGGCGCTGGAATTAAGGTTGTCCTGATCGGCAAGCGCCCCCGGTTCGGTCTAGAGCCGGGCCAATGACCGCTCGATCCGGCGAAGCCCCTCCTCGATGTTGGCCAGCGAGGTGGCGTAGGAGAGGCGGAGGTAGCCCTCGCCGTAGGAGCCGAAGGAGGTGCCTGCCAGGGCGGCCACGCCGGCGTCGTTCAGCAGGTGGTCGGCCACTTCCTTGGTGCTGCGGCCGAAGGACTTCACGTTGGGAAAGACGTAGAAAGCGCCGGCGGGATTCTTGCAGGTCACGCCGGCAATAGCGTTCAGGCCGTCGACGATGTAGTCCCGGCGCCGCTTGAACTCGGCCACCATGGCCTCCACGGATTCCTGGGGGCCCTCCAGGGCGGCCTTGCCCGCCAGTTGGACAAAAGTGGCGGTGCAGGAGACCGAATTGGTGATCAGCCGGGTGATTCTTTCCGCCAAGGGCACGGGCATCACCCCGTAGCCCAGCCGCCAGCCGGTCATGGCATAGGTCTTGGAGAAGCCGTCCAGGATGATGGTCTGGTCCTTCAGCCCCGGCTCCGAGGCGATGGACCAGGCTTCGCCTTCGTAGATGATGCGGCTGTAAATCTCATCCGAGAGCACCACAATCTCCCGGCCGCGGACCAGGGAGGCGATCCGGCGGACGTCCTCGCGGGTCAGGACGCCCCCCGTGGGGTTGGCCGGCGAGTTGAGGATGACCAGCTTGGTGCGGGGGGTGAGCAGCCGCTCGAATTCGTCCGGATCCAGGCGGAAGTCGTTCTCTTCCCGCAGCGGCAAGGGAACTGGGACGCCGCCCATGAAGTTGATAACCGACTCGTAGATCGGGAAGCCCGGGTTGGGATAGATGACCTCATCCCCGGGGTTCACCGTGGCGATGATGCCGTAGTACATGATCGGCTTGCCCCCAGGGGTGACCACCACCTCGCCGGGGGAGCAGGGAATGCCACGGGTCCCGGCGATGTAATCGGCGATAGCCGCCCTGGTTTCAGGCATGCCGCCGGAGGGGCCGTAGTGGGTGAAACCCTGCTCCAGGGCGTCCGCCGCCGCCCGGCGGATGTGGGCCGGGGTGTCGAAATCGGGCTCGCCGATCTCCATGTGGATGATCCGCCGGCCCTGGGCCTCCAGGGCCTTGGCCCGGGCCAAAACCTCAAAGGCCGTTTCTGTGCCGAGATTCTGCATCCGGGCCGCAATGGCCGCCTCGATCATGCTTGGTCCCCTCCTGCCACCAGCCGCTGAATTTCACCCAGCAGGTGCCGGGCTGTCAGACCGAAGGCCTCGAGGAGCTGGCGCGGGTCGCCGGACTCGCCGAAACGGTCGCGGGTACCGATGAGCTTCATCGGCACCGGGCAGTGCTCGGCCACGAACTCGGCCACCGCTCCCCCCAGGCCCCCGATGATACTGTGTTCCTCCATGGTGATGATCGCTCCCGTCTCCCGGGCCGCGGCCAGCACCGCCCCGGCGTCCAGGGGCTTGACGGTGTGCATGTTGATGACCCGGACGCTGATGCCCTGCTCGTCCGCCAGTTCGGCGGCGTCCAGCGCTTCCGCCACCATCGGCCCATTGGCGATGACCGTAATATCCGTGCCGGGGCGGAATTGCTCGGCCCGGCCGACGACGAAAGGCGTCTCCTCGGTGGTGACGATGGGCACGGCCTCGCGGCCGAAGCGGAAGTAGAAGGGCCCATCCAGTGAGGCGGCGGCGATGGTCGCCTTCTTCGTTTCGATGGCGTCGCAGGGCACCACCACGGTCATGTTGGGCAGCACCCGCATCGTGGCCACGTCCTCCAGGGCCTGGTGGGTGGCGCCGTCGGCCCCCACGGAGATGCCGCCGTGGGCGCCGGCGATCTTGACGTTGAGCCGGGAGTAACAGATGGTGGTGCGGATCTGGTCCCAGGCCCGCCCGGCCACGAAGGTGCCGTAGGTGCACACAAAGGGGATCTTGCCCATCAGGCTGATCCCTCCGGCGGTGGCGAGCATGTTCTGCTCGGCGATCCCCATGTCGATGAAGCGCTCCGGGAACTTGCCGGCGAACCAGTTGGTGCGGGTCGATTTGGAGAGGTCGGCGTCAAAGACAACCACGTCCGGATTCGTTTCCCCCAGGTGGAGCAAACCTTCGCCGAACCCATCGCGAGCCAGTTTCAGCGGTCTCATCCCGGTTACCCCCTCAGGCCAGTTCTTTCAGCGCGGCGGCAAGCTGTTCGTCGTTGGGGGCGAGTCCATGCCAGCCGGTCGCGTTCTCCATGAAAGACACGCCCTTGCCCTTGACGGTCCGGGCGATGATCACGGAGGGTTTGCCCCTGGTCGCTTCGGCTTCGTCGAAGGCCCCCAGGACCGCGGGCAAGCTGTGGCCGTCAATTTCGATCACGTGCCAGCGGAAGGAGCGCCACTTCTCGGCCAGCGGGGCCAATCCCATCACATCTTCCACGGGACCGTCGATCTGAAGGTTGTTGTAGTCGACCATGGCCGTGACGTTGTCCAGGCCGAAGTGCCCGGCGCTCATAGCCGCTTCCCAGACCGAGCCCTCCTGCAGCTCGCCATCGCCCATCAAGCAGTAGACCCGGATGTCCAGGGACCGCAGGCGAGCCCCCAGGGCCAGGCCGTTGGCCACCGATAGCCCCTGGCCGAGGGAACCGCTCGACACCTCCACGCCGGGAGTCTTCAACCGGTGGGGATGGCCCTGGAGCCGGCTGCCGAATTTGCGCAAGGTCAACAGTTCCCCCGGGGGAAAGTAGCCGGACCGGGCCAGGAC
Source organism: Bacillota bacterium (assembly GCA_021786825.1). Lineage (GTDB taxonomy): Bacteria > Bacillota > Sulfobacillia > JAMDAP01 > JAJYMS01 > JAJYMS01. The sequence continues at coordinate 16,213 of JAJYMS010000221.1, forward strand.
GGAGTACAGGACCGGGCAGGCGTGTCCCTTGGACAGCACGAAACGGTCGCGTTCATTCCAGTCCGGGCGCTTCGGGTCATGCCGGAGCTTGGCGAAGTAGAGCCCGACCATCAACTCCACGGCTGACAGGGACCCCCCTGGGTGCCCCGACCCAGCCGCGTGGGTCATCTCTACGATGTCGCGCCGCACCTGCCTGGCAAGCTGGGCCAGCGCACCGACGTCTTCTGCCATTGCGGGTCGCCTCCTTGGACTCTGCAAACAAGACTGGACTATTGAACCTAGAGGGATTATCCCTCTTTTGACCGGCCGGCCGCAAAGACCAGCTTTTTCCGCCCTCCGCCTGAACGCTCCCGACGCTGCCAAGCCTTGTAATCATTTCTCTCTGATTCTAGAATGGGAAAAGAGCCAAGGAGGTGGTCTGGTGGCCAAGCTGACCGAAGCCATGAAGCAGATGATCGCGACGCAGCAGTGTTTCATTGCTACTGTCCGCCCGGACGGAGTGCCCAGCATCGGGCCGAAACGCTCCACCAGGATTTTCGACGACCATACCCTGATTTTTACCGAGGCGACCGGGCGGGGAACCTACAACAACCTCAAGCGTCATCCCAAGGTGGCCATCGCCGTAGTCGACCGGGAGGTGCTGGAAGGGTACCGGTTTGTCGGAACCGCAACGGTTTACGAATCGGGGGAGATTTTCGAACAGGCCGCCGCCGCTTCGCAGCAAGCCGGGCGCCCTCGGCCCAAGGCCGCGGTCACGGTGGAGATCGAAGAGATCTACGACCTCAAGCCTGGACCGACGGCGGGGACGCGGATCGACTGAGCGCTCGCGCCAGCAGCCAGGTTAGGCCATCAGGTGAGATCCGGAGCCCGGGGCAATTGCCTCGGGCTTCTTCCTTGGAGCGTCCTGAGG
>JAJYMS010000094.1 GCA_021786825.1 Bacillota bacterium
TTCCGATCTCTGTTCCCAGCGGGGTGGGGGTTGGTGCGCGCCTCGAACACCCAGCCGGTGTTGGTCGTGAGGTGCGAGTCGAGAACTCAGGCGGGACTGGAGAGAATCCAGTCGGAGATCATGGGAGCCCTTGAGCGCCATCCAGAGGCTGGAGCGATCCGGTGGGATTAGTCACCGACCTCGCGTTCTGGCCCCGCCAGCACAAAGCCTGTCACCGCCTCATACAGCGACCCGGCCACAAATTGAACCTCGATGCCCGCCCGGGTGGCCTGGGCCACCAGCACGTCTCGGTCAGACGGCGCGCCGATCAGGATGTTCGTACACCCGAGGCGTGATCCGGCCTCCATGTCCACGAGAGTGTCCCCGATTACGAAGGCGGAGGGGAACTCCAGGCCCGGGAAATCGGCTCGGGCTTGTTCGAACATTCCCGTCAGGGGCTTGCGGCAGTTACAGGTGCCGCGTTCGTGGGGGCAGTGGTAGATGGCGTCGAGCCGGGCGCCCATTGCGGCCAGTTCCGCGGTCATGCGGTCATGGATGGCCTTGAGGTCCGTTTCAGTCATCAGCCCGCGGGCAATCCCGCGTTGGTTGGTAACGACGATAACCAGGTAGCCGTGAGCTGTCAACAGAGCTAGGGCCTCCCCGGCCAGCGGCAAGAATTCGAACTCCGGGGCGGACTTGATGTAGTCGCCCTCGGGCGCCTTCCGGCTGATGACACCGTCGCGATCCAGAAAAACTGCCTTACGCGATTGTGCCTGTGGGCACTGCGCCAACGGCACCTTCTGGGCGAGGACGGTGTTCCCGCCTTCACCGCTCTTCATTTGACGGAACCTCCACTGGGGGTTGAAATCCCGCCAATGCATGTCAATAAAGCCGTGAGCCCCCTACCATCGTATGAAGTTCTTGCAGGCCGACCAGCTTAACGGGTAACAAGTTACCGTCTTGCCGCGCAGGCATGCACGTGCCCTGTCAGACCACCGGAAGAGTGGCCCAAGCACCTTCCGTTCAACGTTGACAAATCGGTAATTACTTGTTACACTAATGTGTACGAAAGTGTGTACTTTGGTTCACTACCACACAGGTTTAGGTTTCGTCCTGGTCACATACGATAGGAGGGAGACGTTTGGCTGGAGGTGTGGTAACTGTGGAGCAGTTGCCCAAGATGACGAGTGAGCAGATGGTTAGGAAGACTGACGTCACTCGTCGCTGGAATCAGGTTGTGGAACCACGGTTGCGTGGAGCAGGCGGAGCCGTCTACGTGGTAGAAGATGCCCTCCCGAGATTTGCCATCCTTTCATACCAGCACTTCGAGCGCCTATGGCGGGCCGCCCAGGAAGCTGAAGACGCTCGCTTGCTGACGGAGGCCCTGACTCGGGTCTTGGAGGCAAGCAGCAAAGATCAGGCTCTCATTCCCCTTTCTGAGGTGCTGAAGAACCTGGGCATCACGAAAGCGGAGTTGGAGGCTGCTCCGGATGTCGAAATCGAGTAAACAGGTGGACGGGATACCCGAAAACATCTGGCTCCTGCCGGCTGCGGAGGCAGAACTCCGGAGGCTGGACCGGAACGAGCAAATTAGATGTGGTAGGGCCCTGGTGAAGGTATCGGAATCTCCCTCGCAGTTCGGATCACCGTTAGAAAACCGGCCTGGTACCCAGCTTGCCGGCTTCCGAAAACTAAAGGTTGGCCGGCTGAGGATCGTGTATCGGGTTGTGGCCACCGACCGAATTGAGGTTACTGTTATCGTGACAGTGGGCCGTCGTGAGGGCCTCGAGGTTTACCAAACCGCCCATGGCCGACGGGAGGCTTTGGAGCAGTTCGTGGAAGAAGCTTTGAAGAAGTTGGTCGCTGACACCGACAAGAAGTAGCCCGCACCTCAGGGTCCCTTGTGCGCTAGCCGTTCCGCCTCTGCTAGACTTGGCGGTAGCACGCCGGCGGCAGAACCCGAGACCACCGCATCTCCAGGAGGGTGAGCTAACAGCAGATGCCTAAACCCAAACGAAGCCCGTACACTTGGGGGGACCACCCCGCCCTGGCGGGGCGCCCCCTCACTCGTCGCCTCCTGCTCGGCGCGTTGGCGGTGGTGCTCGCGGCCGGCCTGGTGTACGGCGCCTGGCAAGGGGTGGTCTACCTGAGAACCCCCCGCATGAAGGTTATCACCACCCAGGTTGACGACACCTCGGCGACGATCATGGGGGCGGCCCAGCGGCCGCTTAAGCGCGCGGCTGCCCTCAAAATGATGGAGCCGTTTCGCCTGAAGTACGCCGACAAGCCGGTCCTCGTCGTCGAAATCTACGACGACCCCGCCTATGCGCGGCCCCAGGCCAAGGAGGCCCTGGGGGTGACCCAGGAGGACATCGACCGCCACCGGCTGGCGTCCTACCGGCACGATCGCCCCAAGAAACAGGAGAGCGTCGAGCTGCCCAAGGAGTAACCGCCGAGCCCCGCTCAGAGACCTGAATGAGCGGGGCTTTGCCTTTGGGGGCAGGTTTCGCCAGGCAATTCGGAGAATTAGGCAACGGAGGTGAAAGTGATGAGGCGATTGCGACAGGCTCTGGAGACGGAAAAGAGCCGCCTGCTAAAGCTGCCGAACGTGGTGGGGGTGGGCATCGGGCACAAGAGCGTCCGGGGCAAGCTGCTGGATGATTTGGCGCTGGTGGTGATGGTGGAGCGCAAGCTGCGTCCGGAGGAACTCGAACCCGAGGCGATCGTGCCCGCCAGGGTGGGCCGGAACCTGACGGACGTGATTGAGGTCGGGCGGATCCTGCCCCAGTCGTCCCGGCGCCGGGGCGAACCGTTCCGGCGCCAGGCGGGGGCGTCGGCCGCCCCCGCGGTTCCGCCGCAGGCGATCGGCGAGCACCGCCTGCGGGCGCGCCCCGCCGTACCCGGAACGAGCATCGGCCACTACGCGATCACCGCCGGCACCTTCGGGGCGGTCGTCTGGGACCGCCAGACCCGCCGGCCGCTGATCTTGTCCAACAATCACGTCCTGGCCAACGCCACTTCCGGGCGGGACGGAAGGGCCCACCTGGGGGACGCCGTGCTGCAGCCGGGGCCTTACGACGGTGGACGGCAGGGGGGACCCCGGCGGCGGGCGGGAGACGCCATCGCCAGCCTGGCCCGCTACATCCCCTTGCGGCGCCGGTCGGTCAATCTGGCCGACGCGGCCCTGGCGTCGCCGGCCAGCGACGGCCTGATCAGCCCGGAGATCCTGGAGGTGGGGGCTGTCCGCGGCCAGGGCCGCCCCCGCCTGCGGTTGGCGGTAAAAAAGAGCGGCCGCACCACCGGCCTCACCCGGGGCGTTATCCGGGCCATGCACGCGACGCTCTCCATCAACTACCCGCAAGGGCTGCTCACCTTCACCGATCAAATCATCTGCACCGCCATGTCCGAAGGTGGGGACAGCGGGTCGCTGGTTCTGGACGAGCAAAACCGGGCGGTGGGATTGCTCTTCGCGGGATCCGACCGGGCGACGGTGTGCAACCCGATCGGGTACGTGCTGGGGCCGCTGAAGGTGACGCTGGTGCCGCCCCGCCGCTAGCGCCTCCGTGTGCTAGCGCCAGGCCAAGGCCGCCAAGATGATCATCAGCAGCCCGGCGGCGACCCCGGCGCGCGGCGCCATCAGGCGGGTCCCCGCGGTCCGGCCGAGGTGCCAGCCGGCCCAGACGGCCAGCGCCGTGGCGAGGCCGGGCAACCGCACCAGCCCCACCGCCACGCCGCCGGCGACGCAGTTGAGGGCCAGCGCGACCCCGAGCAGGGTGGCCTCCTTCAAATCGATGCTCCCGGAGCGGTCGAGGTCGGCGTGCAACGGCTCCTTCAGGATGCTGATCACCAATCCCAGGGGTCTGACCCGCAGTTTGTAGATTTCTTGAGGACCCTCGCCCGGCGTGGCCAGGCCGTCCACCAGGGCCTTCAGGCAGATCCACCCGCCCAGGACCGCCATTACGAGCACGCCCAGCAGGTGGGCCAACTGGAAGTTGAGGCTGCGCGCGAGGGTCTGCCCGGCGCTGACCGCGACCAGGGTGGCGCCGGTGGAGACGGCCGCCACCACCAGGTTGGCCTCCGCCGGCATCCGGGTGCGGCGCATCCCGTAGGCTACGCCCACCCCCAGGTTATCCAGGTTGGAAGCCAGGGCAAACGCGAGCAGCGACAGCCAGGTCGCCAGGTTCATGAAATCACCTGCCGGTTGATCAACTGAGCACCGCCGGGGCCATTATACGTGGGCACCGGCGGTTTGGTTTGCCGCCGGCAGGCGACCGCGGCCGGATCGGCGAATCTCTCAGTCAGGACATCAGGATTGGTGGGCATTCCTTCGAAAGCGGGTGGATGGATTGTTCAAGGGTCGCCGGCTTCCCCGGTATCTGGCCGCGTCGGTGCTGGTGGTGGCGTTGGTCTCCGCGCTCTTCGCCATCCCGGCCGGCCGCGCCCAGGGGGCCACCCCCGGGGATTTCTACATCCAGCGCTTCTTCCACGTCTACCAGCTCATCCGGCAGCTCTACCTGCGGGACGTCCCGCCGCAGAAGCTGCTCGACGGGGCGCTCAAGGGGATGGCTTCCTCGCTGGACCCCTGGTCGGCCTACTTCGGGCCGGACGAACTAAAGGGGTTCATGTCCCAGGTGCAGGGGAAGTACGGCGGCATCGGCGTGCAGATCGACTTCCGGGACGGCTACACCACGGTGGTCGCGCCCTTCCCGGGAAGCCCGGGCGAGCGGGCGGGACTGCAGCCGGGGGACCACATCCTGGCGGTGGACGGCAAAGACGTGAAAGGCCAGCAACCGGAAACCGTCTCGCCTTTGATCAAGGGCGATCCGGGCACGAAGGTCAGGCTGACCATCCAGCGGGGTAACCCCCCGTCCCGGTCAGACGTCGAGGTCACTCGCGAGCTGATCGTCATGCGCTCGGTGGATAGCCGCATGCTGACGTCCAAGATCGGGTACCTACGGATCACCTCCTTCGCCGAGGACACTTCCCAGGCGGTGCGGGAAGCCCTCGCGTCGCTGAAGGCGGCTGGGGCCCGGGGCGTCGTGGTGGACGTCCGCGACAACCCGGGAGGCCTGCTGAATTCGGCCCTCGCCGTGACCCGCCAATTCGTCTCCGAGGGGCCGATCCTGATCATCATGGGTCGCCAGGGCTGGCTGCAGACCGTCTACTCTCACACGCCGGGGACCGACCTTAAGATGGCGGTGCTGGTCAACGGCCGCACCGCCAGCGCGGCCGAGATCTTCGCCGGAGCGGTACAGGACCGCGGGGCGGGGCTCCTGGTGGGGGAAAGGACCTACGGCAAAGGCTACGTGCAATCGGTGATCGACGTGGAGGGCGGCGGGGCCCTGAAGCTGACGACCGCCCGGTACCTCACTCCCAACGCGCAGGAACTCACCCCGGGGCACGGCCTCGACCCCGACGTCCCGGTGGTGCCGCCGGACCCCCCCGCCCTGCGGCAACTGGACGCGAGTACCCACCTCGAGCGGGGCTCGATCGGGCTCGGCGCGCAGGCCCTGCAGGAGCGTCTGGCGGCCTTCGGTTTTAACCCCGGTGCCGCCGACGGGATCTTCGGCTCGCAGACCGATGAGGCTCTGCGCGGTTTCCAGCGGTCCAAGGGGCTTGATCCGACGGGGGTCATCGACGGCCAGGCCGACCCGGCCACGCTGGCGGCGATCAACTCCGCCCCATCGCGCGCCGACCTTCAGCTACAGAAGGCTCAGGAGGCAGTGGAAGAGAGATTGCGCTAGATTTTCGGGACTACCCCCACAAACTCCCACCGCTGCCCGATTCCTATACTGCGTGGGGCCCCTGGCCAGGCACCCCCGGAATCGGAGCGAAGGAGTGATGCATCCAAGATGGGTACCGCCCGCAGAATCATCAGCCTGTTGCTGACCGCCGCGCTGGTGCTGGGAAGCGCCGGGATCGCTTACGCCGGCGACGACGAACATGGGCACGGCCGTTGGAAAGACCAGAACACGCTGATGGGACGTTTCCGCGACTGGCAACAGGGCTACTGGGCCAACGAGTCTCTGGCGCGGATGGTCACCAAGGGGATCATCCTGGGGGACGCCGGCGGATCCATCTCGTCCGGCCGCAACGTCACCAAGGCCGAGGCCGCTTTGATGGTGTCCCGGCTACTGAGGCTTGACTACTCGGACCTGCAGGTCAAGGTCGGCGAGGACGAGTTGGTGTTTCTGGTCAACGGCCAGCGGGTCAAGTATGAATTCGAGGACGCCGAGGACGTTCCGGCCTGGGCGCAGCAGGCGATGGCGATGGCGCTGGGCAAGGGATTCATGGTCTGGTCCGGCCGCCACCTGAACCCGATGGCCCCCCTGACCCGCCTGGAGGCCACCGTCATCCTGGTGAAGGCCGCCGGTCTGGACGCCGAGGCCCAGACGCGGATGGGCGAGCCGCTCCCCTTCAAGGATGCCCGCGCGATTCCGTACTGGGCCACCGGTTACGTCGCGGTGGCGGTTGAACGCGGGCTGATCAACGGCTATGAGAACGGCACCTTCCGCCCCTTCAAGCCCGTCCCCCGGGCGGAGTGGGCGGCGCTCCTGGACCGGTTGGACCGGCAGCAGGACCAGAACGACGCCCGCCAGGTGAAGGGGACCATCACGGCGGTTAACGTCGGGGCTAATCCCTCGATCGCGATGACCACGCCGGTCTACCCTGGCGGCGTGACCTACGCGGTGGACGACACGGCGGTGTTCTACGTCAACCACCACGAAGCCACTATCGCCGACCTGCACGCCGGGGACCAGGTGCTGGTGCAGTTGAGCCAGGACCGCAAGATCCTGATGGTGACCGTCACCTCGGTCACCCAGGAGGTTTCGGGCACGGTGACCGCGACGGTGGCCCCCAGCGCCACGGCCGCGGGGAGCATCAGCCTGAACCGGGACGACGGCACCCCGGCCACGTATCCGGTGCCTGCCGGCGTAATCGTGCGGGTGGGCAGCCAGCCCGGCTCCTTCTCGGCCATCCAGGTCGGCGACCGGGTCCAGCTTCGCGTCGACCGCGGGGAGGCGACCGCCATCAACGTCCTGGTGGAACCCTATGTCCTGAACGGCACGGTCAGCGCGGTGGTCGCCGGCACCAGCACTTCGCGGCCGAAGGTGTCCATCACTACCGCTTCCGGGACCGCGTCCGGACAGACCGCCACCTACGAGGTCGCTGACTACGCCTCCATCGTCTCCCAGGCGGGGGCCAACCTGACCCTGAGCGACGTGAAAGTCGGCGATCAGGTGGTGATCCGGGTGGAACGTAACCTGATCACCCAGATCACCGTCAATAGCTCCAACCAGACCGTCATTTCCGGCGTGATCAGCTCCGTGACACCGGCCTCCGCGACCCAGGCGCCCACCGTCACCATTCAGGCCGGCGGCTCGTCGGCCACCTACCGGGTGGCGGCCAACGCGGTGATCACCTACAACGGATCCTCCCTCAACCTGACCGATCTGCGGGTGGGCGACACGGTCCAGCTCGCGCTGGTGTCCGGGGTTGTGGCGGCCATTCAGGTCACGGCCCGGGTGAGCCAGGACCGGAGCGGGCAGGTCACCTCCCTGGCCGCCCCCGCCTCCGGCCTGGCCGGGAGCATCAGCATCAACCTGGCGGACAACACCTCGGCCACCTACGCCGTGTCGCCGACGGCTACCGTGCTGTTGGGATCGCAGACCGGATCCTTCGCGGACATCCGTACCGGTGACCGGGTGACCCTGAAACTGAGCGGACAACTCGTCGTGCAGATCACCGTGGCGGTCGACACCACCTCCCTGCAGGGAACCGTCAGCTCGACGGTTTACGGCGGGGCGGCCTCCCCCTCGATCATCGGCCTGCGCGACAGCTCGGGCCGCAACTGGACCTTCGCCCTGGCCAGCAACGCGGTGATTGTCTCCGCCAGCGGAGCGACGCTCGGTTTCAACGACCTGAACCAGGGCGACCAGGTAAACGCGCTGGTGCAGCGGAACCTGATCACCTCCATCACCGTCACTACCCCGTCGACGATCAAGGTCACCGGGATGATCGCCGGCCTCACGCCGGCGACCGGCGGCCAACTGGCGATTCTCAGTCTCCTCAAGAGCGACAACAGCCTCTCGGTCTATGCCGTCCAATCCGGCGCAACCATCACCTGGAGCGGCGTCAACCTGTCCTTCGGCGACCTGCGGATCGGCGACCAGGTTGAGTTGACCCTGAGCGCCGGCGAGGTCAGCGCCGTCAAGGTGGTGTCGCGGCCGCAGAACGCCACGGTCAGCAAGACGGGCGGCCTTTCCCAGCTCAACCCGGCGGGGAAGAGCTTCGTCCTCACCGTCGCGGAGCAATCCGGCGGGGTGACCCAGAACGTCCCCTACGCCGTGACCTGGACTGACCAGACGCAGGTTTTCATCAGCGGGATTACCGTGCCGGTGAGCACCCTGGCCAACGGGCAGCAGGTCACGGTCGTGGGCACCCTGGTGACCTCCGGGGCCGCCACGGTGCTGCAGGCGGCCCGGGTCGACATCCTGCAGGCCGGGCCGTAAGACCCTTTCCCCCCCAACAAGGCCCCGGGGCTTCCCCCGGGGCCGCCTTTTTTTGTTGTCAGAAGGGACTGGACCCAAATGTTGTGTTGAAATGTAGTTAGGTGGCTTATAATTAGGAACCGAAGGAGGTGAGCGCTACCCGTGGAATTTCCATTTCGGAAACTGCCCAATCGACAAAACGTACGGCAGGCGACCGACTTCGTGCCGGAAGCGGACATGAGCAAAGTGGAGGCTTGCGTCGTCTGTTTTCGGAAGATGAGCGAGGTCCATCAGGCCTTGGCGGCGAACCTCAGCCGGTTCGGGCTTTCGTTCGCCCGGTTGGGGATTCTCGCGATGCTGCTCAGCGGTGGGGACGCAGGCATGACTCCGTCCGGATTGGCCGACGAGGGCGGCATCACCCGAGCAACGGTCACCGGGCTGCTGGACGGCCTGGAGAAGGACGGGCTGGTGGAGCGGATCAAGCATCCCGATGATCGCCGCGTGCTCTACGTGCACCTGACGAAAAAGGGCCGGGACCTCGTCGCGGCGGCGCGGCCCACGCACCTCAAGCGGGTGGCCAGCCTGCTGGGGAGCCTGACCGAACCGGAGCTTCAGCAACTGATGGCACTGATGGACAAGATTGGTGCCGGATCCCCTCCGACCGCGTAGGAGGAGGAGACGCACCGTGCGCATCGGCATCCCGCGTACGCTCTGGTACTACACCTACGGGCCATTTTGGCGCAAGTTCTTCACGGGGCTGGGCGCCGAAGTGGTCATCTCTCCGCTCAGCACCCGTTCCACTCTGGACGATGGCCTGGCCTTCTGTGTCAGCGAGGCTTGTCTGCCGATCAAGATGTTCTTCGGACATCTTAAGGCGCTCTCCGGCAAGGTTGACTATATCTTCTTGCCGCGGATGGTCTGCCTGCACGGGGACCGGCTGTTCTGCCCGAAGTTCCTGGGCCTGCCCGACCTGGTGAAGCACAGCGGCCTGCCCCTGCCGCCCCTCCTAGACATTCGGCTGGACCGCCGCAAGCGTCCGCTGTTCCTGCTGAGGGCCTGCCTCCAACTGGGTGAGCAGCTCGGCGCCCGGAGCCGCAAGGCGCTGCAGGCATACTGGCGGGCTCTGCGAACCCAGTGGGCCTACACCCGCGGCCTGCGGCAGGGTCGCTTGCCGGCGGGCGCCAGGCAGGTGCACGGCCCCGCCGGAAAGGGCCGGGCGACGGTGGCCGTGCTGGGTTACCCTTACCTGATCTTCGACGAGTACCTGAACCTGGGGCTGCTGAAGAAGTTAGTCGCCCTGGGCGGTCACTGGCGCACCGCCGAGACGGTCCCCGAGGCGGATTTGCGGCGCCAGAACCGGGCCTTTCCCAAGCGCCCGTTCTGGCTGTACAGCGACCTGGTGGCCCGGGCCGGCTACCACTTCCTCGGCCCCGGCCGGGGCGAGGTGGCAGGGGTGATTCATGTGACCGCGTTCGCCTGCGGCCCCGACGCCGTCGTCGACAAGATCCTCGAGCTGGAGGCGGAACGGCAGCGGCGGCCTTACCTGAACATCACCCTGGACGAGCAGAGCGGCGAGGCCGGTTACATTACCCGGCTGGAGGCATTCCTGGACATGCTGGACCGAAGGGGTGGTGCAGCGGATGCCTAAGATCAGCTTCGCCCACATGGGCCCCTACGTGCATGCCTTCCGCTACTGGCTGGAGGAGATGGGCTGGGAGGTGGTCATGCCCGACCGGCCCAACCTGTCCACCCTGACCCGGGGCGTGAAGTACTCGCCGGAGTTCTACTGCCTTCCCTTCAAGATCTGCCTGGGCACCTACATGGAGGTGCTGGACCGCGGCGCCGAGGTGATCATCACGTCGGGCGGCGTCGGCCCCTGCCGGGCAGGCCACTACCACCAGGTGCAGGAGCAGATCCTCCGCCGCCTGGGGTACGAGTTCGACACGATCGTGCTGGAGCCCATCGGCCTGCACCCGCTGCACTTCCTGCGCTGCATGAGGCGGGTGAACGTGGCCGGCCACTCCGTCCCTCAGATTGTGCGGCTGCTCAAGGCCGGCCTGCGCAAGGTGGCCATCCTGGATGAACTCGAGGACGAACTCAGGCGCCGGCGCCCCCGGGAGTTGAGGCGGGGTGCGACCGACATCGCCTACGACGAGGCCATCGCCCTCTTGAACGGCGCCCGCGGCCCCGTGGCCATCGAGACGGCGCGCACGGGTGGCCTGGAGCTGATGCGGGCGGTCCCCTGCGACTGGGAGCGCCCCGTCCTGCGGGTCGGACTGGCCGGCGAGATTTACGTCCTGCTGGAGCCCGCGGCCAACCTGGAAATCGAAAAAACGCTGGGTGAACTCGGGGTGGAAGTGCACCGGCCCATGACGCTCTCCGGCTGGACCGCGGAAAACGCCGTCAAGGAGACCCGTGGCACTTCCCCAAAAACGGCGGCCATGCCCTACCTGGCGGAGATGATCGGCGGACACGGACAGGAGACAGTCGGCCATGCCGTTCTCTTTGGTCAGGAGGGGTTCGACGGTTTCGTCCAGTTGGCCCCGTTCACCTGCCTGCCCGAGATTGTGGCACATGGCATTCTCCCGGCGGTTACCCGGGACTTTGACCTGCCGGTTCTCTCCTTCTTCGTCGATGAGCAGACCGGCCAGGCCGGCATGCGCACCCGGGTGGAGGCGTTCGTGGACATGCTTTGGCAGAAGCGCCGGCAGAAGGAGGGAGCGCGGCCATGCCAGGCGGCTACCTAGGCATTGACGTCGGGTCGGTCAGCACCAACGTGGTGGTCACCGGCGAAGCGGGGGAAGTCCTGCGCCAAGTCTACCTGCGGACCCGCGGCAACCCGATCGGGGTGCTGCAGGAGGGTCTCCGCCAGATGGCGGCCGAACTGCCGCCCGGCTTCAAAATCCACGGCTGCGGCACCACGGGCAGCGCCCGCCAGTTGGCTGGGGTGATCGCCGGGGCGGACGTGGTGAAGAACGAGATCACCGCCCATGCCACCGCCACGGCGGCGCTGGTGCCGGGCGTCCGAACGATCATCGAAATCGGCGGGCAGGACTCGAAGATCATCCTCCTGCGTGACGGCCTGGTGACCGACTTCGCCATGAACACGGTCTGTGCCGCAGGCACGGGCTCATTCCTGGACCAGCAGGCGGCCCGCCTGGGCATCGCAATTCGGGACCTGGGGCCGATCGCCCTGAAGTCGAGCGCACCGGTACGCATCGCCGGGCGCTGCACCGTGTTCGCCGAGTCGGACATGATCCACAAGCAGCAGTTGGGCCATCGGATCGAAGATATCCTCTATGGCCTGTGCGAGGCACTGGTGCGGAACTACCTGAACAATGTGGCCCGGGGGAAGGGGATTGCGGCACCGATCGCCTTCCAGGGCGGCGTGGCCTCCAATGTGGCCATTCGGCGGGCCTTTGCGGAAGCGTTGGGGCATGAGCTGATCATCCCGCCGCATCATGACGTGATGGGCGCCGCGGGCGCCGCTCTCCTGGCCCGGGCGGCTGTTTGGGAACGGCAGCAGGAGACCCGGTTCCTCGGCTTCGGGGCGGCTGAGCGGCACTTTGAGGCAACCAGCTTCGAGTGCGAGCACTGCCCCAACCACTGCGAGGTCGTCAACATCGTCGGAGATGGACAGTTGCTTACGCGGTGGGGCCACCGGTGCCCGCGCTGGGATCTGCACGCAACGGCAGCGGACTGATGGCTGACTCTCTGCTATCGACGCGGCACCCGGGAGAGAATCTATAGGGATGACTGCCTGGGTTGCGGTGATTGGCATGAACGGTTTGCTCCTGGCTGTCGCCGGGCTGAGCCTGGGCGTCTGGGAGCGCGCGCTGGGCCACCGTGGGGCGACGCTCGAACGGCTCCTCGCCCTGGGAGTGTTTGCTTTGGCCTGGGCGACCGCCTGGCTGCTGGCGGCGGGGATGCCGGCGCGGCTGAAGCTGACCCAGGTAGCGGCGCTGGGCGCCGGCAGCCTGGTGCTCCTGCTGGCCGCCACCCGGTGGCCGCGGCGGTGGCCGGTGGCCGGGTCGCGGTGGCCGCGGGGGGCTCCCGCCCTTTCCCGCCCGGGGAGGGAAATTTTTCGCTCGCCGGCGGCCTGCGCCGCCCTCGGGCTCTCCCTGGCCGTCGCCGCTACCGTTGTCCTGCTGGGCCTGATCACGCCGCCGGCCGGCTTTGACGACCTTTCCTACCACCTCCCGCTGCCGGCCACCTGGCTCCAGGAGGGCCGGCTGGCGCCCTTCCCCGCCTACGGCCTGCTCCACTACTGGACGTACTACCCCGGCCAGGGTGAACTGCTGTACCTCTGGTTCGTGCTGCAGCGGCTGGAGCGGGTGGTCGACCTGGTCCCGCTGGGCTTTGCCCTCCTTGGTGGGGCGGCCGTCTATGGAATCAGCCGGACCCTTGGAGCGACGAGACCCACCTCGGTCCTGGCGGGCACGGCCTTCCTGCTCACGCCGGTGGTGATCATCCAGGCCAAGAGCAACTACGTCGACGTGATCCTGGCGGCCCTCTACCTGACCGCCGCCTTCTTCCTCGCCCGGTCTCAGACGGCCCGGCCGGCGGCGGGCAGGACGCCGGCGCGGGAGCCCGTGGCCGCCTGGTTGCTCCCCGCCGGGCTGGCGGCGGGGATGATGCTGGGGACCAAGGGCACGGGCCCGTTGCTGCTGCTGCTGTTGCTCTTTTTGTTGCCCGGGAGCGCCGTCCGCCGGATTTGGTGGCGGGGGCGCAACCCGGGCGCGCGCAACCGGTCGGCGGGAAAGCCCGTCTTAAACCTGGGCGCTTTCCTCGGGCCGGCCGTGCTGCTGGGCGGGTACTGGTACCTCCGCAACTGGTGGCTCACCGGCAACCCGGCTTATCCCTTTAGCCTCGACCTGCCGCTGCTGCCCGGGCTGCCCGGCTTCTTTCGGACCGGCGATTACCTGCACGCCAGCGAGGGGCTCTTCGTCCGGCGGCCGTCTCAGTGGTGGCTCTACCCGCTCGTCGACCACCCGCTGGACGTCCCGGGGTACAATATCGGCAGCGGCTTCGGCCCTCAACTGCTGGCCTTCGCCTTGCCCGCCCTGCTCCTGGTGGCCGCCCTGGGGGTCCCGCGCCGGCGGCTGACCGGCTTCGCCTGGCGCTGGTGGTTGCAAGTCCCCGCCCTGGTGGTCGTTTTTGCCTTGCAGCCCTTTAAGGAGCCCCGGTACCTCCTGCCCGCGGTAGGGGTGGCGGCTACGGCGATCGGCCCGGCCCTGGACCGGTTGCCGGGCAAGGCGCGCGAACTGGTCGCCTGGGTCCTGGTGGCGGGGTTGGCGTTTTCCGCCTTCGGGGCGATTCCCGGCCTCGTTCCGGCGGGTAACCTCGAGGCGTTGCGGGAGTTCAGGGACCGGCGGGCGGTGCTCGGCAGCCACCAGTTCTACGCCCTGGGCTGGGGCGCCATGGGACGGGCCTGGCTGGCCGTGGACCGGGAGACGTCCGCCGGTGGGACGGTGGCCTACGATGGCCTCAGCCTCCCCTATCCGCTCTTCGGCAGCCGTTTGCAGAACCGCGTCGTGTACCTGGCAGGGACGGCCGAGGCCGGGGCAGCTACGGAAGGATTTGACCTGTTATACCTCACCTCCGACTCCCGGTGGTGGGAAGGGGTCTATCGCGACTCCGCCAGGTTTGCGCCGGTATACGTGGAACAGGATCGGCGGACGGGTACGTTCTACGGCGTTTTCAGGCTCGCCGGGAAAGGACCCGCCCTTCGCCGGGCGCCTTCCGACCCGCGGGTGGTGGGTCCCCCTGAACTGCCCGGCTGGGCAGGGGCGGCGGCGACTGCCTTGGGCCTCCTCGTACTGGCGGGCGCCGCCCTGCCGGCCGCTTCCCTCGCCGCCGGCGCGGCGGGGGTCCTTCGGCCGACGTCGCGGCCCTGCCGGCGCCTGCCGGCTCGCCGCCCACCGGGTCGGTGGCCGCCGCGGCGGGCCGGCCGCGCCGCGGTGGGACTGGCCTATGCCATGGCGGCAGCCCTGCTGCTGCGCGCGTACATCGGCCATCACGCCGGACTGTTGGAACCGGCGGTGCGCTGGTGGCGTGCGGCCCTGGGTGCCGGTTGAGCCGCCCTTTCGAGCGATCGGTCACAAGAGGAACTCTGCGATCAAGGAGCGAATACAACCACAGTTATGGCAGGTATCAAGCTCGTTACCCGGGGAACCACCAGGCGACGGCCGGCTCTCATCGGCCTGGTTATAGCGTTGCTGACGTCATTCCTCGTCGCCCGGAATGGAGCCGCTTTTATTGATACCTCCCGGACCTGGGCGTCGCAGGTCGTCGATCAGTTGAAGGCCCGCGGGGTCGTGGACGGAGTGGGGGCGGGGCGCTTTTCGCCCGACAGCCCGGTAACAAGGGCGCAGGTCGCCAGGATGCTGGTCTCGGCGCTCCGGCAGGGAGCGGCCGTGCAAGCCCTGCGCGGCGCCACGCCGCGCTTTGCCGACCTGACCGCGGATCACTGGGCCGCCGACTACGTTGAGGTGGCGGCGGAACTGGGCGTCTTCAAGGGTTACGGGGACGGGAGTTTCCATCCGGACGCCACCATCAGCCGGCTGGAACTGGCCACGGTGATGGTCCGGGTCCTCGGCCTGGAGAAAGAGGCCGCTGCCCTGCCGCCCTTCTCCGACCAGAACTCGGTTCCCGACTGGGGCCGCCCTTACCTGGCGGTGGCAGCCAAGGAGGGGCTGGTCCAGGGGTATGAGGACGGCACCTTGCGGCCGGCTGCCCCGGTCACGCGAGCGGAAGCGGCCAGCCTGGTCGCCCGGCTGCTGGCGGCACGGGGGGACCGGTTTGACGTGGAAGGCAGTCTCACCCGCTACCAGCCGGATCGCGCCCGGGTCGAACTGGAAGGACGGGCCTGGTCCCTTGCCCAGGACGCCGCCGTTTACGTCTCCGGCCGGAAGGTGGCGCCCGCCGAGCTCTCCTCCGCCGACCTCTCCCCTGACCTTACCCGGGCGATCCTGGACCCGTCGGGACGAATCACCTACCTGGATTCCGTGCCGATGCAGGCAATCGGCCGGGTGAAGGGGGTCGATCCGGCCACCGGGAAGATCACCTGGGGACCCTGGGATGGCTCCGGGCCTGAGCGCTCGGCGCTGGCGGGCAGCGCGGCCGCCGTGTTCAAGAACGGCCGGCGGTCAGCGGTCCCGGACCTGGCGCCGGGGGACCGGGTTTACCTGCTTTTTGACTCCCGCGATGGCGGCGTCCGCGCCGTGGATGCAGTCCGGGTCGACGCCCAGGGGGTTCTCGCCGCCCCGGCCCCACCCGGGGGGTTGCTTTCCCTGACCGTCCCGGACGGCCGGACCATGAACTATTCCGTGGCGGCGGAGGCGGTGGCCTTTCTAAACGGTGACCGGGCTGCCCTCTCGCAGTTGCGGCCAGGTGACCGGGTGATCCTGGCCCTCGACCCGCCATGCGCTTACGGCACGGCGGTTTACGTAGAGGCGGCGCGATGACCAGGGCCCTGGATCGACCGGTGAAACCAGCCCGCGCCAGGGGCCGTTGGCGCCGTCTGGCGGCCCTGCTCCTCGGCCTGGGTTTGCTGCTCGGGGCCGGTGGCAGCGGTGGTTCGCCCTCCGGCGACCGTGAACGCCTCAGCCCCGAACTGAAGCGCGGCATCATGCAGGCTCTGGCCGACGGCCGGCAGGAAGTGGGGGTGAGTCTTGCGGTCAGCCCGGCGGACGTCCCGCAGGCGGCCGATCGCATTGCCAGTCTGGGCGGACGGGTGACGGTCGAGTCAGGCCGGCTTGGTTTCATCGCCGCTCGCCTGGCGCCCCAAAAGGTCCCGGCCCTTGCCGCCGTGCCGGGGCTGCAGGCGCTTGACCTGGTGGGAATGGCGACCGTCAACCCGCCGCGGCGCGCGGGGGCGAGCGAGGTGCCCGGGAACACCCCCCTGCGGCCCCAGCGTGGAGACCTGGCGAGCCAGGAAGCGATCCTGGCGCCCCAGTTGCGCGCCGGCGCCGCCGCCGAGGGACGCGGGGTGACCATCGCGATCATCGATACCGGCGTGGATCCCGGACACCCCGACCTCGGCTTGACCACCGACGGCCGGCCGAAGCTGGTGGACTGGGTTGACTTCACCAGTGAGGGCGACGTTCCCACCGCCTTCGCCGCTCCGGCCGACCAAGGCGTGCTGAACACCTCCATCGGCGCCTATCGCCTGCCGGAAGGCTTGAGCAAGAGCGGAACTTACCACTTCGGGGTGCTCCGCGAGGACCAGGTGAACCCGGCGGGGCGCCTGGGGCGGGATCTGAACCGCAACGGGGTGCCGGCCGAGCGCCTTGGGGTGCTGGTGGTGGACGCCCACACCCCGGGGGAATACGATACCGTTCTGGTCGACGCCAACGGCGACCGGGATTTCTCGGACGAGCAACTGCTGGGGGCCTTCCGCGATACCCACGCCGCCGGATGGCTGGGATCGGGAAACCTCGATCAGAGCAAGCGGCTTTTCTTGGTCGTGACGCGCGTTGCCGCCGACGGCAGTTCGGTCAACCTAGGCTTCGACGGGCATGGCCACGGAACCCAGGTGGCCGCCATCGAGGCCGCCAACCCCCTTTCCCCCGGGGGAGTGCAAGGAGTGGCTCCGGGCGCCCGGCTGC
>JAJYMS010000126.1 GCA_021786825.1 Bacillota bacterium
CCGATCTCCGCGCAGGGCAAGATCCCGGGCCTCCGGCAGGACCGGAACGGAACCGCCCCGGACCCGGGCGGCTAAACCACTCGCCTTTGCCAGTTCATGAAGATGTCCGAGCAAGCCAAATCCCGTGACGTCCGTGCAGGCCGTGGCACCAACCTGCAGCATCGCCTCCGCGGCGCCGCGGTTCAAGGCGGCCATGACGGGAAGTACCCTGGCCTCCAGTTCCGGCGGTGCCAATCTCTGATCCAGGGCCGTGGTGATGACGCCGCTACCCAATGGCTTGGTCAGGAAGAGAATGTCCCCGGGGCGCCCGCCGGCCTTCGTCACCAGGCGGTCGGGATGGACGAACCCGGTTACCGCCATACCGTACTTCGGGGCATGGTCCTCGATGGAGTGTCCGCCCGCAATCACCACCCCCGCTTCGTTGGCTTTGGCCGCTCCTCCCCGCAGAATCTGTTCCATGTGCGCCAGCGGCAGGCTGCGCACCGGGAACCCGATCAGATTGAGCGCAAAGACCGGGGTTGCCCCCGTGGCGTAGATGTCACTCAGGGCGTTGGCGGCAGCCACCTCGCCAAACGCGTAAGGGTCGTCCACCACCGGGGTGATGTAGTCGACGGTCTGAACCACCGCCAGGTCAGGCGAAACGCGGTACACGACGGCATCGTCGCCGATCTTGCCCAGGAAACGGGGATCACGGACCGGGGGAAGGCAGCGCAGGACCTGCGCCAAGTCGGCCGGGCCGACCTTGCACGCTCAGCCGCTGCCCGGCGAATAGGAAGTCAATCGAATCGGTGGGGAGTTCAAGGGGCATCCTCCTCTCTCACCTGGTACCGATGGCTTGCGCCTCCAAGTCAGGGCGCATCTTCCGCAGGAGTGCGGCAAAGGCCAGGACGGCCGGGGGGCGCCGTCGCCCTTTTGGGTACGCCAGGGCAAACTGGCGGCCGATCCGGCAGTCCTCCCCCGCCAGCGGAACGAGAACCCCGAACCGGATCTCCAGAGCCACAGCGTAGCGGGAGAGGAAGGCCACGCCCCCTCCCGCCGCCGCGGCCCGCTTGATCGCTTCGGTGCTGCCCAGTTCACTGATCAGCCGGGGCTGGAACCCCCTGGACCGGAAATGGCGCTCGACCGCCTGACGGGTGTGGGATCCGGGTTCGCGCAGGAAGAACCTCGTGTCCATGAGGTCGGTCAGGTGCAGCCCCGACCGGCGCGCCAGGGAGTAATGGGGGCCCGTAACCAGCAGCAGTTCGTCCCCAATGCACGGCTCCAGTTGAACCCCGACGGCTTCACCTGGAACCGCGAGCAGGGCCACATCAACGGCGCCTTCCTCCACCAACCGCAGGGCTGCCTGGGAGTCGCGGATGTCCAGGCGCAGTTCAATCCCGGGGTAGCGTTCCTGGTACGCAGCTACCACCGGGCCCAGGAGATAGTTGCCGGGCGTCGTGCTGGCCCCCACGGACAGATGACCGCTCTCCAGGTTCTTCAGTTCGGCCACGGCGCGCGCCGTCTCTGCACCCAGTTGGAGGATGCGTTCCGCATAGTCTAGCAGGCGCAGGCCTGCTTCGGTGAGGGCTACCCCCCGCCCGATGCGGGAGAAGAACTCGATTCCGAACTCCTCCTCCAGCGCTTCGATATGGCGGGAAACGGCGGACTGGCTGAGGGACAATTCCTCGGCTGCCCGGGAAAAATTCAGCACCCGGGCCACCCGGTGGAAGGTTCGGAGGTGGTAGAGGTCCAAAGCCCAACCCTCTTCCATGCGTAAATCGCATAGGAGCTGCCCGAATCATGCAGTTGTAGTTTATCTCCTGGGGTGCTAGGCTGGCAAGTAACACGAAAAGGGGGGCCTGTACCGGCCCCGCACATGGAGGAGACCCATGACGCCAGACGCTAGTCCCCGTACCCTGACGATCTTTCTCACCGATACCCCTTTTGGTTCCCAGGCTCCCCATACCGCCCTGAACCTGGCCGAGGCGGCCCTGGCCAAAGGTTACCGGGTCAACCTCTTTGCCTCAGCCGACGGGGTATACTGCGCTGCCGCTGGACAAAAGGCGGCCGGGTTGCCCCGGGTGGGCGAACGGCTTCCTGCCATGATCGAGCAAGGCCTGCGGGTGGACCTGTGTGGCTCCTGCTTGCAACTCCGCAACCTGCGGGGGGAGAACCGGATCCAGGGTGCCAAGCCCAGTTCACTCAAGAACCTGTTCGCGATGGTTGCAGAGAGTCGGGCCCTCATCGCCCTCGGCAAATAGAGGAGGAGAAGGCCATGCAGCGATCTCTCTGCATTCTGGTTTCCCGGGCTCCCTATGGTACAGTGGCCGCCGCCGAGGCTGTCCGCCATATCAACGGCGCCCTGACCGAGGGGTACACCGTGGTGGTCGCCCTGGTCGATGACGGGGTGTGGCTGGGCCGGTCCGGCCAGCAGGCGGGCGAGCACGGTTTCACCTCGCTCTCCGAGGCCCTCCGCGCTTCCCTGCATCCCGCGTCGGGTCCAGCCCCGCGGGTGGTGGTACACCGGCCGAGCCTGGAGCAACGGGGGCTCTCGCCGGACGGCCTGGTTCCTGGCCTGGATACCGTGGACGACGCCGGCTTGGCCGGGGTCATTACGTCGGCGCAGTTCTTGTTGCGGTTTTGAGGGAGGAATGCCCTGTGGAGCGAATCGCCATCCTGGTTGCCACAGCCCCAGCTCTGCATCGGCCCGACGTGCGTTCAGCCTCGCTGAGAACCTGGCCGAACAAGGGCACCGGGTGACCCTGGGTCTGCTTGAGGATGCCGTCCTGGCCAGCACGGGCGAAGAGCTGGGACTTCCGGTACGCGCGTGTGAATCTATTATGGTACTGACAGACGACCTGTACCTGCGCGGGTTTGGTCACGACTCCCTGGTCCCGGCTTGCCATGCCTGCACTTACGGTGATGTGGTGGACCTGATGATGGAGCGGGCCGACCGTACGCTGGGCGTTTTCTAGCCCGGGCCGGACCGGCCTGACTTTGTGGGCCCTGGGCGGCACCTGCCGAGAGATT
>JAJYMS010000065.1 GCA_021786825.1 Bacillota bacterium
CCGCGAGCCCGCAAGGGCTGATCTGGTGTGAAGCCAGGGCCGACAGTACAGTCTGGATGGAAGAAGGTGTGCCAAAGCCAGTCTGGGGCTTGTCCCCGGCTTATTGAGCCTCGGCCCGCACACGCCTGCCCGGAAGGACCAACCCTGCCGGGCACGTTTTTTTGCCCTCCGCAGGAAATTCCACGGCCATCGCTTCTAGGGAGGACGAGCCTCTTGCCCGTGCCATCGCCCGACACGCCGGCGCGACCGAACCGCGACGAATTGCACATGGATGAAGCCCTTCAGTTGGCTGCCCTGGCCCGCGGGCGCACCAGCCCCAACCCCATGGTGGGGGCCGTGGTCGTGCGGGAAGGCCGGGTGGTGGGCCGGGGCTATCACCAGCGGGCTGGAACGCCTCACGCCGAGATCCACGCCCTGGCCGCAGCCGGAGAGCAGGCCCGGGGAGCGACCCTGTACGTGACCCTGGAGCCTTGCTCGCACCACGGCCGCACGCCCCCGTGCACGGATGCCATCATCACCGCCGGGATC
The DNA here is from genome assembly GCA_021786825.1 of Bacillota bacterium. GTDB lineage: Bacteria > Bacillota > Sulfobacillia > JAMDAP01 > JAJYMS01 > JAJYMS01. Next base: position 529 of record JAJYMS010000065.1, read on the forward strand.
GGCCGCGTGGTTGCCGCCGTCGTCGATCCCAACCCCCTGGTGGCCGGAAGGGGGGTTGAACGGTTGCGGCAAGCGGGGCTCGACGTGGAGGTCGGCCTTCGCGCCCAGCAGGCGCGGCGCCTCAATGAGGTCTTCGAGAAGTACATCACCACCGGCAGACCCTTCGTGGTGTTGAAAAGCGCCCTCACCCTCGACGGCAAGGTGGCGACCGCCACCGGGGACTCGCGCTGGGTCACCGGAGAGGCAGCCCGCCGCCACGCCCACGGGCTGCGGGACGCGCTGGACGCGGTGATGGTCGGCGTGGGGACGGTCCTGGCTGACGATCCGCAGTTGAACTGCCGGATCGAGGGTGGGCGGGACCCGGTCCGGGTGGTCGTGGACAGCCTGGCCAGGACCCCGCCCCACGCCAAGGTGCTGACCGGCGGCGGAGACTCCGCCGCCCCGGTCATCATCGCCGTCACCACCGCCGCGCCGCCCCCCCGGGTGAAGGCGCTGGAGGCGGCCGGAGCCCGGGTGGTGGTCGTGGACGGCCCCGGGCCCAGGGTGGACCTGGCTCGCCTGCTGGAGATCCTGGGGCGGGAGGAGATCACGGGCGTGTTGCTGGAAGGCGGTCCGGAACTGGCCGCCTCGTCCCAGGCGGCCGGGTTGGTCGACAAGTACGTCTTTTATTACGCGCCTCGCCTGGCCGGAGGCCGTGCCGCGCCGGGCCCCTTCGGAGGAGACGGGGTGGTCCGGATGGCGGACGCCTATCCCCTGGTGATCGCGCGCGTGGAACGAATCGGGGAGGATTTGTTGGTGGAGGCCTATCCGCAGAACAGGAGGGAGCCGGGTGTTCACCGGGATCGTTGAGGAGGTCGGCCGCGCGGCCGAGATTCGCCCTCGAGGGCGCTCGCTGCAACTGCAAATCGAGGCCCGCGCCGTCGCCGGGGGCTTGAAGGTGGGCGACAGCATCGCCGTCTCAGGGGTGTGCCTCACCGCCACCAGGTGCACGCAGACCGGTTTCTGGGCTGACGTGATGCCCGAAACCATGAACCGCACCGCTTTCTCCCGGCTGCGCCCGGGCGACCCGGTGAACCTGGAGCGGAGCATGGCGGCGGACGGGCGCTTCGGCGGCCATATCGTCAGCGGGCACGTCGACGGCGTCGGCGAGGTGGCCTCCCTCGAACGCGACGACAACGCGGTTCGGATGCGCATCCTCACCCCGCCGGAGATCCTGCGCTACGTGATCTCCAAGGGATCGGTCGCCGTGGACGGCGTCTCGCTGACGGTGGCCCGCCTGGGCAGCGACTGGTTCGAGGTCTCCCTGATTCCCCACACCCTCTCCGTGACCACCCTGGGCCGGCGCCAGCCCGGCAGCCTGGTGAACCTGGAGGCGGATGTGCTGGGCAAGTACGTCGAACGGCTCCTGGAGGCACGCTTCGGCCAAGCGGGGGGATTGACCCCGGAGTATCTGCGGGAACACGGCTTTTGAGATCGGCTGGAGCACCGGAACTTGACGGGAGGTATCGGACATGCAATTCATGTCGATCGAGAAGGCCATCGAGGAGATCCGCCAGGGCAAGATGGTCGTGGTGACCGACGACGAGAACCGCGAAAACGAAGGCGACCTGGTGATGGCCGCGGAGAAGGTCACGCCGGAATCGGTCAACTTTATGGCCCGCTACGGCCGCGGGCTGATCTGCCTGCCAATCATCGGCCGGCGGCTGGACGAACTGGGGATCCCACAGATGGTCAATCGTCCGCAGGACCACATGGGCACGGCGTTCACCGTCTCGGTGGACGCGCGGGAGGGCGTCACCACCGGGATCTCGGCCCACGAGCGCGCCCTCACGATCCAGACGGTCCTGGATCCCAAGAGCCGGCCGGAAGACGTGGTGCAACCCGGGCACGTGTTTCCCCTCCGGGCCAAGGAGGGCGGTGTCCTGCGCCGCCCCGGGCACACCGAGGCGGCGGTAGACCTGGCTCGTTTGGCCGGGCTGTACCCCGCCGGGGTGATCTGCGAGGTCATGAACGAGGACGGCACGATGGCCCGCACGCCGGAATTGCTGGAATTCGCCGCCCATCACGGCCTGGGGGTCTGCACCATCGCGGACCTGACCCGCTACCGGATGGCCCGCGACCGGCTGGTTGAGCGGGTGGCAGAGACCAACCTTCCCACCCGGGCGGGGTTCTTCCGGGCGATTGGCTACGAGGAGAAGCTGACCAGGCCGGCCCCCCTGACCCACGTGGCGCTGGTGCTGGGAGACGTGGCGGGACCGGAACCGGTGCTGGTGCGGGTCCACTCCGAGTGCCTGACCGGGGACGTCTTCGGTTCGCTGCGCTGCGACTGCGGCGAGCAGCTCGAACAGGCGATGTGCCGCGTTCAGGCGGAAGGGCGCGGGGTGGTGCTGTACATGCGGCAGGAGGGGCGTGGGATCGGGCTATCCAACAAGCTGCGCGCCTATGCCCTGCAGGACCAGGGCAAGGACACCGTGGAG
>JAJYMS010000233.1 GCA_021786825.1 Bacillota bacterium
TTTCGTCCATGGATGAGATTCGGGATGGAGTTGCGATTTCCTTTGACGAAGTGGAGACAATCATTTGGCAAAGTGCGTTAGCCTCCCACCTGGAGGTCATGAAGGCATCTTTAGAGGGGGGGCGGTTATCAACCTGGAGAGGGTAGCCGGGCTGGAGCCCTTGAGCCAGGTTCAAGCGCGAACGACGCACCGAGCGATGGAGGCGCTAGCAGACAAGTTGGCCAGCGTGCGATCTGCTCACTTGCCTGCCACCGCCTGTTCCATGATGTACACCCTTCGGGCCTCTTTTCGGCTCAAGAAAACGTCTCCTTCCATGGCTTAAGGGTGACATTTTCTCAGGCCGCTTTACAGGGTGACATTATCACAGGCCGACTACATAGAGCCTGCGTTGCCTTGACGCAAGTTCGACTGTGTGCTAAACTTGCTGTTGCGGTCGAAAGCTATAGTTGAAGCGATAGTTTAGGTGCGGAAGTGGCTCAGGGGTAGAGCATCGCCTTGCCAAGGCGAGGGTCGCGGGTTCAAATCCCGTCTTCCGCTCCAAAAGTTTTGAGGCTCCCCAGAGGCAGGGGAGCCTCAATTGCTGCTGGCCGCGCCGGCCGGCCGAGGTTGCCGCCGGCCCAACCGGGGTCCCTCGCCGGCCGCCACCAGCTTGGGCCCGGGCCCCGACTGGGCTAGGAACTTCTTCTTGGCCTCGTTGCCGGTGACCTCGGCCGCCCTTTGGACGGAAGGGTCGATCAGCTTCCACGCGGAGGTGTAATCCCCCTGGGAGGTGAAGGCGAAGTACTGCTTCACGACCTCCACCGGGGACGCCTCGGACGAAGCGGCGGTCGGGGGCGTCGAGCTGGGAGGCGGAGGCGCTGGAGTGGTAGGCGCGGCCGTCTTGCTGCCGCAACCGCTCAGGATCAACGTCATCGCCATCGCTCCGATGGCGATTGCCGTGAGGACGGGTCGCCTCTTCATGCGTGATCCTCCTGTGTCCACATCATTACGACTTCCCTATAGACGAACCACTTGCTCATCCAGTTCCCGCCCCGGCCGACGAAAGGCGGGGCGGCGCGCCGCGGATGCGGCAGGAGTAGCGCCGCACGGTGCCGAAGAGAATCCGCAAAAAGCGTATGCGAAGGGGGCCGGGTATGTCCAGCGAGTACGTGAAGGCCGGCATTGAAGCAGGTGTGGCGGTGGTGGTGGTCGATCGCCCTCCCGTCAACGCCCTGAACGCGCCGACGATCGAGCAACTGGAGAAGGTGTTCACCGACCTGGAACGCGACCCGGCGGTGCGCGCGGTGGTCATCACGGGCGCAGGTGAGAAAGCCTTTGTGGCCGGGGCCGACATCGGCGAGTTCCCGACCCTGGACCCCGCCACGGCGCGGGAGTTGTCCAGCCGTGGGCAGGGCGTCTTCAACCGGATCGAGGGACTCGGCAAGCCCGTGGTGGCGGCGGTGAACGGTTTCGCCCTGGGGGGTGGGCTGGAACTGGCGATGGTGTGCGATCTGCGCATCGCCTCGGAGAACGCCCGCTTCGGGCTGCCCGAGATCAACCTGGGGATCATTCCCGGCTACGGCGGGACCCAGCGCCTGGCGAGGCTGGTGGGCAAGGGGAAGGCCAAGGAGATGATTTTCACCGGGGACATGATCACGGCGACCGAGGCCCAGGCCCACGGCCTGGTGAACGCGGTGGTTCCCCTGGCGGAACTTCGGGAGGCGGCCCTGCAGATGGCGCGCAAGCTGGCATCCAAGGCCCCGATCGCCCTCGGTTTGGCGAAGCGGGCGATCGACCTGGGGCTGGAAGGGCGCCTGATGGACGGCCTGGACCTGGAGGCCCGGCTCTTCGGCGAGACGGCGGGTACCGAGGACATGAGGGAGGGCGTGGCCGCCTTCCTCGCCAAGCGCCCGGCGAACTTCAAGGGTAAGTAGCGGCGAGCGGCGCCGCGACCGTCACCTTGACTGAGACATATCCGTCTGTTATGATTATCTTCGCATTCGGGCGAAAGCGTCGGATGGCGACGTAGCCAAGCGGTAAGGCAGAGGACTGCAAATCCTTTATTCCCCGGTTCAATTCCGGGCGTCGCCTCCAAGAAGGTTTGCGTGGGCGGTTAGCTCAGCTGGGAGAGCACCGCATTGACGTTGCGGGGGTCAGAGGTTCGATCCCTCTACCGCCCACCATAGATAAGCGCACCTGACACGGGTGCGTTTTTTGTTGACGGAGAAACCTATGAAGCGCAAGGCTTGGCTCGAGCAAGAAGGCCGGGGACAGTGGAAGGCCGAGTGAGGGTGGCTTATAATTGATAACAATAACCGGAGGTGGAGGAAGAAAGGAGCAATCCTGGTGCGATTGGCCCTTTTCGTAACCTGCTTGGTGGACGGCTTCTTTCCCCGCGTGGGGGAGGCCGTCGCCCGCCTCCTGCGGCGGGAGGGACTCAAGATCGAGTTCCCCCGCGAGCAGACCTGCTGCGGGCAGTTCGCGTACAACAACGGGTTTCAGGCCGAGGCAAGGGGGATGGCGAGACACTTTCTGCAGGTCTTCCGGGATTTCGACTACGTCGTGACCCCTTCCGGGTCCTGCGCCGCCATGGTGCGGGTCTACTACCCGGAGCTGTTCCCGGAAGGGACGGACCTCCATCGGGAGGCCTTGGGCGTCGGCGACCGGACCTACGACTTCAGCGAGTTCATGGTTGAGGTGCTGGGGCGGCGGGACATCGGGGCCAGTTGGTACGGCCGGGCCGCCTATCACCGCAGTTGTCACATGCAGCGCGAGTTGGGGGTCACGAGCGCACCGCTGGAGTTGCTCCGGCACGTGCGCGGCCTGCAGTGCGAGGAGATGCCGCGGTCCGACCTGTGCTGCGGGTTCGGGGGCGGCTTCAGCGTGCGCATGCCGGAGCTGTCCGTCGCCATGGCGGACGAAAAGCTCCAGTCCCTCGGGCCGGTCGACTTGCTGGTCGGCTCCGACACGGGTTGCCTGATGCATCTGGGCGGCCGCCTAGCTTTCGCCGGCCGGGCGGTCAAG
>JAJYMS010000072.1 GCA_021786825.1 Bacillota bacterium
GGCCTTCCTCGTCCGCAACCTGGGGGCGCAGGCCGGGGTGATGATCTCGGCCTCTCACAACCCGGCGGAGTACAACGGCATCAAGTTCTTCTCCTCGGAGGGGTATAAGCTCCCCGACGAACTGGAGGACCAGGTGGAGGCCCTGGTCCACCACCTGCCGGACGACCTGCCCCACCCCACCGGCGCGGGGATCGGCCGCCTCATCGAGGGGTCCCGGCTGGTGCAGCACTACGTCGACTACCTGGTGGGCACCGCCTCCTCCCGGTTTGAGGGCCTGCGCCTGGTGGTGGATTGTGCCAACGGGTCGGCCTCCCACCTCGCGCCGGAGGTCTACCGCCAGCTGGGGGCGGAGGTGATCCCTCTCTTCGCCGAGCCGGACGGGCTCAACATCAACCAGGGATGCGGCTCCACCCACCCCGAGGTGATCACCCGGGCGGTGCTGGAACACGGCGCCCACGCCGGCCTGGCGCACGACGGCGACGCGGACCGGGTGCTCCTGGCGGATGAGAAAGGCCGTCTGGTTGACGGCGACCAGGTCCTGGTCATCTGCGGGCTGGACCTGATGGCCCAGGGGAAACTGGCCCATAATACGGTCTGCGGGACCGTCCTCTCCAACCTCGGGCTGGATCTGGCCATGAGCGGGCGAGGTGGCCGGGTGATCAAGGCTCCCGTGGGGGACCGGTACGTGCTGGAGGAGATGCGGCGGCACGGGCTCAACCTGGGCGGCGAGCAATCCGGGCACGTCATCTTCCTCGATCACACCACCACCGGCGACGGGATCCTGACGGCGGTGCAGGTCCTCTCAGTCATGGCGCGCACGCGGCACCACCTGTCGGAACTGGCCGACCAGATGCACCGCTTTCCCCAGGTGCAGGTGAACGTCCGGGTGACGGACAAGAGCCGGGTCAACGAGAACGGGAACATCACCTTGGCGGTGCGGCAGGCCGAGGAACGGCTGGGTGAGGTGGGACGCGTCCTCGTGCGCCCCTCGGGGACCGAGCCGCTGGTACGGGTGATGCTGGAGGGGCCCGACGCCGCGGCCCTGGAGACGCTGGCCGGCGAACTGGCCGAGGTGATCCGGCGGGAGCTCGGGAGCGAGTAGGGGAGGGGCAGGGGCGCCCAGGGGTGGTAATTAGTGACAACGACGACAGGGATTGACCGGGGCGGGCACCCGCGGATATACTGAGGGGCAAAGGGGGTGGCAGATGAGGAATTGGTCACCAATTGCATAGGGACGCGGCAGAGCTTCATTAATTGAGTCTAACAAGCGCCAGAACTCGGGCCCGAGGGGGACCGAGTTGACGAGGTGGGGGATCTCGAATTATCGGCGGGTGACCCCCGGTTGCTCACAACCGTTAGAGACCTGACAAATCCCGGAAGCGATTCCGGGGACAATAGGGTCGGGTGAGACAGTCCTGGGAGACTGTGCTTCGGTATGTATCTTGGGCGCCCTGGTGGCGCCCCGGTGGCACGCGCCTGGGCCGTGAGCCCAGGCTGTGAGCCTGGGCCGTGGATCGGCTGCTATTGCCGCGTCTGTTCCTGGACGCGGCTTTTACGTTTGCCCGGAACGGGGCCGCCCTGCCTGGAAGCGGGGTTGCCCGGAGGGGTCCGGCGGAGGAGGTTGGAAGGAACGTGTGTGGGATCGTTGGATATATTGGAAACCGCCCGGCGGTGAACATCCTGCTCGACGGGCTGCGGCGTTTGGAGTACCGCGGCTACGATTCGGCCGGGGTGGCGATTTTGGAGGAAGGGGACACCTTTGTCAGCAAGAGCGTCGGCCGGCTGGCCGCGCTGGAGGCCAAGCTGGGGGAAAGGCGGCGCGGTGGGTCGCTGGGCATCGGGCACACCCGCTGGGCCACCCACGGCCGCCCCTCGGATGAGAACGCCCACCCCCACGCCGATTGCACCGGGCGGCTCACCGTGGTCCACAACGGGATCGTCGAAAACCACCAGTCCTTGCGGGAGGAGTTGCAGGCCCAAGGCCATCGTTTTGAGTCCGAGACCGATACCGAGGTAATCGCGCACCTGCTGGAGGAGCACTACCGGGGTGACCTGGAGGCCGCCCTGCGGGAAGTGATGGAGCGCATCCGCGGCTCCTTCGCGCTGGCGGTGGTCTCCTCGGCCGAGCCGGACCGGCTGGTCGCCGCGCGGCAGTACAGTCCCCTGGTGATCGGCTTGGGCCGCGGCGAGAACTACGTGGCGTCGGACATTCCCGCCGTCCTGCCCTACACCCGTGACGTCTATATCCTGAACGACGGTGAAATGGCGGTGCTCACCCGGGACGGCGTCCGGATTTCCGACCGCCTCGGCAACCAGGTCCAAAAGGAGATCTACTGCGTGCAGTGGGACGCCGTGGCGGCCGAGAAGGGCGGCTACGATCACTTCATGCTGAAGGAGATCCACGAGCAGCCCAAGGCCATCCGGGACACGCTGACCGGCCGGCTGGTGGAGGGAGGCCGCCCTGCGGGGGCCGGCACTTCCGTTGGCGGCGCCTCCACGGGCGGCGCGCGGGTGGAGTTCCAGGGCCTGTCCGTCACGCCCGAGCAATGGCGCGCCTTTACCAACGTGGCCATCGTCGCCTGCGGCACGGCGTCCCACGCCGGCCTGGCCGGCAAGTACCTGATCGAGAAGCTGGTGCGGATCCCCGTCCAGTGGGAGGTGGCCTCCGAGTTCCGCTACCGCGACCCGCTGGTCGACCGGAACACCCTGACCCTGGCGATCAGCCAGTCGGGGGAGACGGCCGACACCCTGGCCGCGATGCGTGAGGCGCGAGGCCGCGGCAGCCACGTGCTGGCCATCACCAACGTGGTTGGCAGCACCATCGCCCGGGAGGCCGACGACGTGGCCTACACCTGGGCGGGGCCCGAGATCGCGGTGGCATCCACCAAGGCCTACACCACCCAGCTGGTGGCCGTGACCCTGCTGGCCCTTCTACTCGGCCAGGAGCGCGGGGTGATGGGCCCCCGGGAGATCGCCTCCTTCGCCGCCGAGTTGCG
>JAJYMS010000088.1 GCA_021786825.1 Bacillota bacterium
GCTCTACTACGCCACCCAGGGAGGCGCCAAGCCCCCGGTCTTCCTGTTTTTCACCAATGAGCCGGACCTGGCCCACTTCTCCTACCGCCGCTACCTGGAGAACCAATTGCGGGAGGCCTTCGACTTCGAGGGAACCCCGATCCGCCTGATCTTCAAGCGCCGCTCGAGGAGTGAAACCCAGTGACCTTGCTTGCCGTCCTGCTCGCCTACCTCGTCGGCTCGATCCCCACCGGCTACCTCTTCGGACTACTGCGGGGAATCGACGTGCGCAGCCTCGGTTCCGGCGCCACCGGCGGCACCAACGTCGGGCGGGCCCTCGGTTGGCCGGCCGGCGTCATCACCGGGGTCATCGACGCCGGCAAGGGGGTGGCCGCGGCCGCCCTGGGACGAGCCCTGGACCCCGGCGGGGGGTGGCTCGTGGCCGCCTGCGTCATCGCCGCCGTGGCCGGTCACTCCTGGCCGGTGTTCATCGCCTTTCGGGGCGGCAAGGGGGTCGCCACCGCGGCCGGGGGGCTGCTGTGGGTGCATCCCTACTACACCCTGGTGGCCATCGGCGTTTTCGTCCTCATCGTCCTGATCACCCGCTACGTCTCCCTGGGGTCCGTCGTGGCCACGATTCTCGCCGCCCTGCTGATCGGGCTGTCATCGGGCCCGCCCTCCACGCGGGTGCTGGTCCTGGGCGCCGCCGCCATCATCCTCTTCCGGCACAACGCCAACATCGGCCGCCTGCTCCGCGGGACCGAACGCCGACTGGGGCGCCAGGCATGAAGGTCGCCGTCGTTCCCGCCGGTCAGTGGGGAACCACCCTGGGTTACCTCCTGGCCCAAAACGGCCACCGGGTCGAGCTCTGGGTCCGCCGGCCCGAAGAGGCCGCCGAATGGCGGCGGACCGGGCGGCTCGACGCCCGCCTGGCCGGCGTGACGTTGCCCCGCGACGTCAGCGTGGGGACGGAACTGCACGGGACGTTGCGGAGCGCCTCGATGGTCATCTTCGCCCCCGCCGCCCGGGCGCTGCGGGAGATCCTGCGCGAGGCTGCCGGCGACGTCGAGCCGGGCGCGGTCCTCGTCTCCGCCTGCAAGAGCCTCGAGCCCGAGTCCGAGCTCCGGATGTCCCAGGTGGTGGAGGCCGAACTCCCCCGGCACGCCGGGCGCGTGGTGGCCATCTCCGGGCCCAACTTCGCGGCGGAGGTCGCCCGGGGTCTCCCGGCCGCGACGGTCGCCGCCTGTCCGGACCTCCACCTGGCCGAGGAGGTCCAGGCGGCCCTGATGACACCGCTCTTCCGTGTCTACACCAACCCCGACATCGCCGGCGTCGAACTCGGGGGCGCCTTGAAGAACATCATCGCCATCGCGGTCGGCGTGGCCGAGGGGCTCGGGTTAGGGCGCAACACCGGCGCCGCCCTGATCACCCGGGGGCTGGCGGAGATCGCCCGGCTCGGCACGGCCCTGGGGGCCAACCCGCTGACCTTTTCCGGCCTCTCCGGCCTGGGGGACCTGGTCCTGACGTGCACGGGGGATCTCAGCCGCAACCGGCAGCTCGGGCTGGCCATCGGGCGCGGCGGTGACGTCCACCGCCTGGTGGAGAGCCCCACCGTCGTGGTGGAGGGGGTCCGCACCACGCGCGCCGCCCGTCGGCTGGGGCACGAACTGGCGATTCCGCTGCCGATCACGGAGGAGCTCCACCGGGTACTCTTCGAGGGGCGGGATCCCCGCGAGGGCGTCTGGTCCCTGATGGGTCGTTCTCGCACTCACGAAATCGAGGAAACTACCGACTGCGAGCCTTGATCCTCTAAGAGGCCGCCAACCGCGCCAATACTGAACGCACGGAGCATGGGCCACTCTTCTCGCGACACGCGAAAAGAGCGGTCCTTGTGCTTTGCGTCACTTGTCGAAAGTTGCGAGCAAATTTTGTGAGACCAGGAAGGGACTTCTGAGCTGCAAATAGTATATTCATTGAGAGCTAGTGTTTTTCATAACAAGCTGCTTTTTCAAATAATCGCTGGCATAGGCTGACACCAGAAATGATCTGGGGGTGCGAGGGATGGACATCGGGTTGGTGGTCGCTTCCGTCGTCGGCAGCCTGGGCCTGGCGTGGCTCGTGGCCAGCAGGTACGCGGCCCGGGAGGAGTCCCTCGGCAAGCTGATTTTGCTGACGGTGTCCGTGGGGGCCATTTTCGGCCTGCTGCTCGCGGGCTTGTCCACCCTTGTTCAGCTCATCACCTACCATTTTTGAGCCAGTAAGGGAGGAAGACGCGGTGGAGGATTATCCCGTCGAAGAGAACGTCCCCCGGCGGCGCTTCCTGGAGTTGCTGCTGGGAGCGACTTCGGCACTCATTCTCGGTCTCATAGGCATCCCGCTTACCGGCTACGCGGTCTCGCCCGCCTTGAAGGGAGAGAAGGCGGAGTGGGTGAAGGTCGGGCCGATCAAGGACCTGCGGCCCGGCGAACCGGTAAAGCTCAACTTCAGCTACAAGAAAGTGGACGGCTGGGTGGAAGAGACCGCGAACGCCTATATTTGGGCCCTCAATCGTGACGGGAAGAACTATATCGCCTATGACTCCCACTGCACCCACCTCGGGTGTGCCTACCGGTGGAACAAGGAGCAGAACCACTTCCTGTGCCCCTGCCACGACGGCATCTTCGATGTCGATGGAAAAGTCCTGGGCGGCCCCCCGCCGAGGCCCCTGGATCGTTACGAAACCAAGGTTGAAAACGGTGAACTCTTTATCGGACGCTTGCTACGGGGAGGAAAGAGCGCGTGAGCCGGGTCTTTGAATGGGTCGACGAACGTTTAAACTTGCGGCCCCTGTGGCGCTCGGTCGCCGATCACGCCGTGCCGGCGCACATCACGTTCTGGCACTGCTTCGGCGGTATCACCTTCCTCCTGATGCTGATGCAGGTGGTCACGGGTATCTTTCTTACCATGTACTACGTCCCGTCGCCTGACCACGCCTACGCCTCGGTGGAGTACATCAGCCAGCAGGTCATGTTCGGCCGGCTGATCCGCGGGATGCACCGGATCGGCGCCAGCGCGGCGGTGATCACGGTGGTCATCCACATGATGCGGGTGTACTTCCAGGGGGCCTACAAGAAGCCGCGCGAGCTGAACTGGATCGCCGGCGTCGGGCTGCTCGCGGTCGTACTCGGCTTCGGCTTCACCGGTTACCTGCTCCCGTGGGACCAGAAGGCCTACTGGGCGACCATGGTCGGAACGAACATCGCCGCCTCCGTCCCCGTGGTCGGGTCCTGGGTCCTGCGGTTGTTGCGGGGCGGAACCGATCTCGGGGCCGTGACCCTCACCCGTTTCTTTTCGCTGCACATCTGGATCCTGCCCACGCTGCTCTTCACCCTGCTGGGGGCCCACCTGTTCATGGTCCGCCGCCAGGGAGTGGCCGGCCCCTTCTAGGCCGGGGCGGCGCGGGCAAGGGAGGGAGTGGTGGAGCGTGCTTGAACTGGAGCGAAGCAAACTCACCCCCGAGGAGCGCCGGTGGCTGGGGGAGGAACGGGGCGGCCGCCTGGGCGGCGGGACCTTCTACCCGCGCTTCATCTTGATCGAGGCCCTGGTGGCACTGCTGGTGATCGTCGCCCTGATGATCCTGGCCCAGTTGATCCCCCTGCCGACAGACAAGGTGGCTGATCCCACCGACAACTCTTACGTACCCCGCCCGGAGTGGTACTTCCTGTTCTTGTTCCAAATGCTCAAGTACTTTCCCGGCAGCCTGGAGGTGGTGGCCGCCGTACTGGTGCCGGCGCTGGCCGTCGGTTACCTGGTCCTGCTGCCCTTCCTCGACCGGAGCCCCTCCCGGCGGCCTTCCCGCCGCCCGGTGGTCGTCGGTCTGGGAGTCGTCGGCCTGGGCGGAATCGCCGTGCTGACCGGCCTGGCCATGCTGGCCGATCTCAAGGGCGCCAAGCCGAGCCTTTTCTTCCAGCAGTGGCGGATGGCGCTGCTGGTGGCGATCATCGTCCTCAACTACCTATTGACCTGGGCGCTCGTCTCCCGCCGGGCTCCCAACCAGGATCCGATGGTTAAGACGATGGTGGCCGGGGGGGTCGCCGCCCTGAGCGTCGTGGCGGTGGCGACCATCCTGATCATGTCCGCTTTGGCGCCCGGCGCCACGGCGGCCGGGCCCCAGCTCTCCCCGGGCGAGAAGGCCTTCGTCGAGAACTGCGCCTCCTGTCATAAATACAAGGGCCAGGGCGGCGACCGCGGCCCGGACCTAACCCAGGGCTCGAAGCGGGACGCCGCCTGGCTCATCGGGTACATCAAGAACCCCCAGTCGATCAAGCCCGACTCGCCGATGAGCCCGGTCCGCCTGAGCGACCAGGACCTGGCCGCGGTAGTGCAGTTCCTGGTTGACGCGGGGAAGGCCGCGCCCGCCGCGCCGGGTCCGTCCGGCGGCGCCCCGGTGCCGGGAGCCGGCCAGCCGGGCTCGAACTCGGCCGCCGCTTCCATCGAAGCCGGCCGCAAGATCTTCAGCGCCAAGAACTGTAACTATTGCCATCGCCTGGGCGGCCAGGGCGGCATCGTCGGTCCGGACCTCAGCAAGGAAGGCGCCAGGCGCGAGGCGCGGTGGCTCGAACACTACCTGACGGAACCGAACGAGCTGATGGCCGCCACCCTCAAACCCAAGATCGATCTTTCGCGCGAGGACATCCTCGCCCTCGCCCAGTACCTGGCCAGCTTGAAGTAACGCCCGGGAGGCCGCCACCTGTATGGATGACAAACGCAACGACAACCGGCGCCCCGGCAACTGGTTTCCGGGGTCGGGATCCACCTCCTCCCGGCAGACCGCCCTGGCCCTGGCCGTCTTCGCCCTGTTGGTGGTCATCTCCGTCGGAACCATTTCGCTGCTGGAAAGCGCCGTCGCCCCCCGGCTTTGCACGACTTGCCACGGCGGCCTGGCGGTTACCAAGGCCCTGGCGATGTCCTCGCACAGCGAGTTCGCCTGCGTCACCTGCCACCGTAAGACCGGTTTCCGCCTGAGCTTCGGCCGGGCGGCGGCGGAGGCCACCGCCGGGGAAGTCGCCAAGGTGCAGCCGGTGCCCAACCAGGTCTGCTTGCAGTGTCATACCGCCAACCGCAAGGTCTCGCCCTCGGGCGACATCAACATTCCCCATCCCAAACACCTGGCCCAGGGACTGCAGTGCGTGAACTGCCACAAGGGCGTCGTGCACGGTCAGCGCGACCTGGCGGGTGCCGGTGTGGTCAGTTTCAAGGGCCCCGCGATGACCACCTGCATCAACTGCCACGTCGACCGGGGAATCACCACCGCCTGCTCGGCCTGCCACACCGACGACCGCAAGCCCGTCTCCCATAAGAACGCGGCTTGGAAGACGACCCACGGCAAGGAAGCCCAGAAGGACGTAGGCGTCTGTGCGATGTGTCATTCCTTCACCAAGGACAAGGCGGTGAAGATTTCGGCGATCGCCGACGCCGCGGAGTTTGCCACCAAGGTGGACTTCTGCCGCAACTGCCACGGCAACCGCCCGGTTACCCACACCGAGGACTGGCCGGTGACACACCGCCTGCGGGCCAAAGAAGACCGCGCCGCCTGCCTGGTTTGCCATTCCGAGAGCAAACCCGGGCCCGGGGCCACGGTGGTCGTGTACTGCCAGCAATGCCATCGCGACCTGCACCCCGCCAACTGGCGGCTGCTGCACCCCAACGTGGTGAAGTCCATCGGCGTGCTGGAGGGCAAGTGCTTCAACTGTCACATCTCGTCGTCGTGCGGCAAGTGCCACAGCGAGGTACGCGCCCGGCATGGGGGCAGCCTGAAGCCCGAGCCGGCCCCGCCGGCGGGTTCCGGAGGGTCGTCATGACCCCGGTGTTACGGCGCGGCGCGGTTCGATGGCTGGCAGGGTCCACCCTGCTGATCCCCGTTTTTTTTTGCTCCTCACCGTCGGGGCGCTGGAGGTTTCCCGCTGGCCGGGTTTCTGCGCCACCTGTCACGAGATTCGGCCGGAGTACATGACCTGGAAGGTGTCCACGCATCAGAAGGTCGCCTGCACCAACTGCCACTACGTCCCTGGCGCTGACGGCAAGCGCCCCAGCCTGATCGGCGGCGAACTGCTGGCCCTCAAGCGAGTGTACCAGCAGGTTTTCGGCAAGTACCTGCTGCCAATCGAGCTGAAGGCCCCGATCCCCAACGCCGCGTGCCTCGGTTGCCACTCCCCGAACCGCAACCCAACCCCCCGGCGCACAGATATCACCATCCCCCACGACAAGCACCTGGCCCAGGGGCTGCATTGCAGCTACTGTCACGCGGGGGTGGTGCACGGCCGGATCTCCGAGCGCGAGAAGACGCTGAACGGCGACTTCGACCGATGGACGCCCGAGTTGGCCCGTTCTCAGTTGGTTCCCCCGTTTACGACGCTGCGGATGGCGAACTGTCTGGACTGCCACAAGGCGCGGGGGGTACCAACCCGGTGCGGGGCGTGCCATACCACGATCCATAAGCCCAAGTCCCACCAGACCCCCACCTGGGTTCCCGGGGACCACGGACGCGCCGCGCTCGGGAGCATCGACGAATGCGACCGCTGTCACTCCATCACCGCCGAACCGCTGCAGATCAGGGCCGAGACCATCGCCGCGTCTTATTCGCGCAGCAACGCCTTTTGTTATGGCTGCCACCAGGGGAAGCCGCCGGGCCACGCCGGAAACTGGCGCCTGCGCCACGGGTCGACCCCCAAGAACGGAAACAAGGGCTGCTTCACCTGCCATGATAGCACGCGGGGAAGCGCCGGCGACCGCGCCAACCAGGTTTACTGTACGCAATGCCATCGGCAAATGCACCCCAACGGCCCGCCGTCCAACCATCCGGTGCCGGTGGTGCGGGGGCAAGGCCCTTCGAGCCAGTGCTACAACTGCCACATCGAGCAGACCTGCGTCCAGTGTCACTAACGATAGGAGGATCCCCGTTGAATGATTCCGTGCCCCAGCGCTTCTTGACCATCCCCCAAGGCGTCGCGGTGGTACTGGGGGTCAACCTGGTTGCCTTCGCGGTGCTCTACGCAATCGGCAGCTTCTTCTTCTGGAACCAGTACGAGCGTACGCCGTTGGTGGAGCGGCGCTTTCAGGCCGCTTTGGAGAACTACAACAAGGATCCCCGCAGCGTGCCGAACATGCTGGAACTGGGCGAGGCCGACTTCCAGAAAGGGATGTATAACGAAGCGGTGGCTCTCTATAGCCAGGTCCTGGAGATTGATCCCAAGAACTACCGGGCGCTGCTCGACCTGGGGGAGGCCTACCTGAAGGCCGAGAAGTGGGATCGGGCGGTTTCGGCCTTGCAGCGAGCGATCGAGGCCTATTCCCGGGCATTTGAACCGCACTATGACCTCGGCCTGGCCTACCAGCAGCTCGGCAAGCCGCAGGAGGCGCGCAGCGAGCTGAAGCTGGCCTACCGTTTGAACCCCGGCTCGGTGGACGTCATCTACCAGCTCGGGGTGGTGGCCGAAAAGCTGGGGGATCTGAAAGACGCCCAGTTCCAATACGAGTCGTGCCTGCAGTTCGACCCCAACTTCCGCCCCGCCATCGAGGCGCTGGAACGACTGAAAAAGAGCCGGGGGGGCAACTAGCTTGCGACGGACGATGTCCCTGCGCCTGACGCTTCATCTGACAATCGTGGTCTTTCTGCTCCAGGCTCTGCCCTTTTCCTGGAGCTTGTGGTCGCACCGCAACCTGGTGCGGGTAGTCCGCAACGTAGTGGTCATTCCCGGCCTCGGAGCGACCGCCAAGCCGACCTTCCTTTATAACATCACCGGCGACTGGCTCTCGGGGCGGTTGGGGCGGCCGATGGCGGTGGCCGTGGTCGGGCGGCAAATCTACGTCACTGACGCCAAAGATGCTCGGGTGCACGTCTTCGACTACGAAGGGCACTCAGTCTTAAACTTCGGGAAGTACGGCACCGCTCCCGGCGAGTTCCGCTTCCCGTACGGCATCGCCGTCGATAGCTCGGGGCGCATCTACGTTGCCGATCTGTACGTTGGAGCCATCTCCGTGTTCGACCCGGGTGGCAACTTCTTGAACTACTTCGGTGAGAAGAACCCGGGCGAAGGCCTCCTTTCCGCCCCGGCGGGGCTAACCATCGCCGGCGGCAACCTCTACGTCACCGACGTTAACCGCAGCCAGGTGCTGGTCTTTGACCTCCAGGGCCGCAAGCTCAGGGAGTTCGGCAAGCCTGGCAAGGGGCCCGACGATATCCTCTCCCCCAACGCCGTGGCGGTGGCGGGGGACCATGTCTACGTGTCGGACACGGCCAACAACCGCATCCAGGTCTTCGATGCCCAAGGGAAGTACCTTCGTACGCTCACGGGGTCTGACGACCCCAAGCAAACCGTCTTCGTAAACGTGCGCGGGCTGGGCCTGGACGGCCGGGGAGTGCTTTACGCGGTGAGCAACATGACCAACGTGGTGGAAGTCTTCGACCCCAGCGGCAAGCGCCTCTTCAACGTTGGCGGCCCCGGGGCCGGGGATGGGCAACTCTACCTGCCGAATGGATTGTTTGTCGACAACCAGGGTCGCCTCTATGTCACCGAGCCTGGCAACGGCCGGGTGTCGGTCTGGCAGGGCTGAAGGGATAACGTTTAGGTCGATCATTATTCCGGGCCCCACCGGCCCGGTCGCCAAAGAGCCGAGGAAGGAGGTGAAATAGATGAGTAGCAAGGCGAAATCTCATAAAGGAAGGGGAGGGATTCTCGTGAAGCGAATTGGCCTCGTTCTGGCGGTGGCTATCAGCTTGGTCCTTATCACCGCCGGCGTCGGCTACGCGGCTCTGAACCTGGACCCCAATTGGCAGACCAACTCTTCCACCGTGTCGGACTATCTGCCACCTAGCCCGCCCGTCGTAACCGAAACCACGATCCACAGCGACTACCAGAAGAACACCGACGCCTGCGCCTCCTGCCACGTGGCGCATACCGGCGTGGGACGCAACCTGTTGCAGTGGGCCAGCACCGCCGATGCCTGCTGGGCCTGCCACAACGGGACCGTGAGCACCACCTACAACGTGCAGGCCGGAAAGATCGCCAATACCACCACCCGCACCTACGGGGGCCTGTTCGGCGACGGCGACATCTCCGTGGCTGACAGCGTCTACAACCTTTCGCAGCACGGCGTCCGCTCCAGTCTAACGGCGGGTGCCGCGCCCGGTGGCTCCAACCAGTCCAGCGCCGCCGATAGCAACGGCCAGTGGACATCCGCCTTCACCTGCGTCTCCTGCCACAACCCGCACAACCTGGGCGGCAACGCCCGCATCCTGAACCCCGACCCGAACGGGGTCCAGAGCATCACCGCGGCCAAGAGCAAGTTCCAGCTGACGCAGGTCGGAACTACCACCCAATACACCTCGGGCATCGGCTACTGGCTGACGGGCTACAACTACACGCCCAAGGTCTACGTCGGTGCCACCGCGGGTGCTGCCGTTCAGGTAACGAGCGGCTTCACCATTGACCGCGCCGGGGGGTCGGTCACCTTCACCAGCGCTCCGGGCAGCAACGTCTACGCCGACTTCACGCCTGCCCTGCGGGTGACGATGACCGTTGCCAACAAGCTGGCGTCGAACGAAACGGTCACCTACCTGGGCGGGATCAACGCCTTCTGCGGCGCCTGCCACACCGACTACAACACCAACCGCACCGGCTCCACCACCGGGTCCGCCCTGGCCCTGAACGGTGTCTACACCCAGGCCTACCGGCACCAGGTGGGGATGATCTATCCCGACTACGCCGGCGTCACGGGCCTCAAGTTCCAGGATCAAGGTGGCACGCAAGACGTGGTGGTCTGCCTGACCTGCCACGTAGCCCACGGCACCAACCAGCAGTACTGGATCGACAGCTTGAACGCGGCAGAAGGCGGCACTTACTGGAACGCGACCACCGCGGTTGAAAAGTCCGGCTCCTCGGCGCTCAAGCGCAAACCCAACATGGCGGTCTGCGAGACCTGCCACAAGAAGGGCGAGTTGAGCACCTACTAGCTTCCAGCTCGCGGCTGGTCACGTTCTGTCCGACCACCGTCGAATCCCGACCCCTCGTGGGCCGGGATTCTTCTTGCTTCTTTGGCAATAACTTGTCTTCAAACAGAAAAAGGATTTTGCGTAGCTAGCGAGGAATGTCTCGCATAGAAACTAGAGAAGTTCTTCACAAGGCGGGCCAAATGGTGTACATTAATAGTAGGAAGCGACCCAAATTTTTTTGGGGAGCCTTGTGAACTAGATCACTAGTCAAATGTAACTATTGTAGTAGTCCAAACTTGTGCTCGATGCCTTAACTTCAACCTTACTCACCAGTGAAACAGTTGGGGGATGTCGGGTGAGACTCAAGGAGCGCCTGGAGCGCCTCAAGGAAATGCCTCCCGAGCAGCGGATGAGGTTCATCATTCTCCTGATCGTCGGGAGCCTGGCCGTGTTCACGGTGGGGTTTTTCGGTTCCATCAAGTTCACCTCCCGCCCGGCTTTCTGCGGGTCCTGCCACGAGATGGAAGCGGAGTCGGTCACGTGGTCGATCTCCAGCCACAATAAGGTTTCCTGCATTCAGTGTCACATTGAGCCGGGAATCGGCAACTTTGTTAAAGACAAGGTCGGTGCGCTGGGGCAGGTCTACTTGCACGTCACCCGCCAGGTGCCGGACAAGATCGAAATGAAGAAGAAGATCCCCAACGACGTCTGCCTGACTTGTCACAACCCCTTCCGCCAGGTGACCGCGTCCGGGGACATCAAGATCCCGCACCAGAAGCACGTGTTGGACATCAAAGCCACTCCGTATTGCGTGGACTGCCACTTCAACGTGACCCACGCCGGGATCGCCCGCCGGGAGGAGGCCCACCAGAGCCACCAGAAGTTGCAGGACCTGTCCAACCTCAAGCCCGGCGAGTTCCGGCCGGAGATGGCCACCTGCATTGGCTGTCACACCAAGAACAACGTCACCGTCACCTGCAATGCCTGCCACCGGGAGATCAAGAACCCGGATAGCCACAGACAGCCCGATTGGAAGGTTACCCACGGGCAGCAAGCCCTGAAGGACTGGAACCAGTGTCTCTTCTGCCACGACATCATCGCCAAGGGCCAGGCCCCGTCTGCCCAGGAGCGGCCGCTGCTGGAGGCGGTCCGCGGCAACCCCTTCTGCAGCAAGTGCCACGCCAACAAGCCGTCTGCTCACAACGAGACCTGGGTGTTGACGCACAAGAACCAGGCCCGCCTGGACAAAACGCAGTGTTATGTCTGTCATGACGACGCGGCTCACAAGCCAGGGGTCAGCAGCACCGCGTCCGTTACCGCCAGCGCGCCGCCAACGGCCAAACCGGTGGTTTCCTGCGACAAGTGCCACGGGCGCGTGCACGTTGAAAACTGGATCAAACTGCACCCCTCGACGGTCAAGCGGGACGGCACCAGTTCCTGCTTCCAGTGTCACCAGGCCCCCAGCTGCCAGGGCTGCCACACCCAGCGTGGCGTGGAGAAGAGCTAAGGAGTGACCCCTGATGCGACTCGCCCGCCTGAAAATACCTAACTTGAGGGTCCCCTGGCGGATGCCGGCCCGGCTGATTCACGTCGGGGTGCCCTTCACCAAGAAGGTAATCGTCTTTACTCCAGTGCTCTTCGCACTGACAGTCACGGTTTTTTTTTAACGACCTCGGGAGCGGCCTTGGCCGTGACCTCGCAGCCCAGATCCTGTGGCTCCTGCCACGAGATGCGCCCGGAGTACACGACCTGGACGGTTTCCACGCATCAGAAGGTGAGCTGCGTCGCTTGCCACATCCAGCCCGGGGCCAAGAACTTTATAGAACATAAGGTTGAGGCGCTCAACCAGGTTTACCAGCACATCTTTAAGAAGTACTACCTCCCCATCGAGATTAAGGGAGAAATTCCCTCCGCCACCTGCTTGCAGTGCCACTCGGTCAGGCGCGATGTGACCCCCGAGAGAGACATCAAGATCCCCCACGACGTGCACTACGCCAAGGGAATCTCCTGCATGACCTGCCACCGGGGCGTGGCGCATGGCCAGATCTCCGAGCGCGAACAGACCATCGACGGGAAGTTTGACCGCTGGACTCCGTCCGTGGCCCGCCAGCAGTTAGCCCCCCAGTGGACCAGCCTGCCGATGAAGGACTGTATCGAATGCCACCGGCAGCGAAGCGGCCCCCGCAACTGTGAAGGCTGTCACAAGGAGATCCGCAAGCCGCAGAGCCACCTGCAACCGGGGTTCGTCGACCAGGGCCGGCACGGCGTGCCGGCGGCCGAGAACCCGACCGAGTGCGAGCGGTGCCACTCGATCACCAACGAGCCGATCGTGATCAAGGCCGAGACTCCGGTGGCGTCCTACGCCCGGGCCAACAGCTTCTGCTACCGGTGCCACCAGAAAGAACCGCCCGGCCACGACAAGACCTGGGGCTCCCGGCACGCCGTGGTGGCCGCCCAAAGCCAGCGCCTCTGCCTGACCTGCCACGACTCCAATCAAGCGCCCAAATCGGCGCGCGCCACCAAGACCTCCTGCAATAGCTGCCACAATGGCTTCCACCAGAACCCGCAACGGGGCAAAGAACACCCCTTCACGTTGCAATCATCGCAGCGTCCCGGACCGACCTGCTATACCTGCCATAACCAACAGACCTGCGAGCGATGCCACATCACCAAGAAGTAGTTTGGAGGTAATCCGGTTGAGCGTCCTCAGACCGCTGGGTGCCAAAGGCGATCAGCCCGTTCGCACAATCGTTGCGCTAACGGTCATCGTGCTATCCGCCTTGCTTTTCTACGGCGCGGGGCAGACGATCGGCAAGGCGTACTTCTGGAACCAGTTTGATCAGAGCCCGGTGGTTGAACGGCAGTTCAAGGCCGCCATGCAAGCGGTACAGACCGACCCGCGCAATCCTGCCAACCTGGCGAACCTGGGCCACGCCTACTTGGTCTTGGGCAAGTACAACGAGGCCCTGGCCCAGTACAAGGCGGCCACTGACATTGAGGAGAAGAACTTTACCGCCCACTTCGAGATGGGCCTTACCTACGTCAAGATGGGCAAGCTGGACCGCGCCGTGTCGGCCTTCCAGCGGGCCATCGAGATTCAGCCGAAGAACTTCCAGCCCCACTACGACCTCGGTTTGGCCTACGCCCAACTGCAGAAGTACCATGAGGCCCGCCAGGAACTGGAACTGGCCTATAAGCTGAACCCTGGCTCTTCAGAGATGCTCTACCAGATGGGGCAGGTCTCCGAGAAGCTGGGTGACATCGATACCGCCAAGCTCCAGTACGATACCGCCGTCCAGTACGACCCGAAGTTCCAGAAGGCCAAGGATGCGCTCGCCCGGCTGGTCACCCAGTCCGGTAAGCAGTAGGAGGCCCACAAGCCATGCTTAAACTCAGGTTCACCCCTAACTCAGTGCTCGTTACTGTTGTAACTATCTTCCTGATGCAGACGGCTCTGTTCGGCTACAGCTATGTCAGCAAGCAGAACCTGGGTAACGTGATCAGCGACAAGGTTCCGATGGGTAAGAACGTTCCGGCTCACTTCACCTACAACATCTACGGCTCCTTCGGCACGGCGGCACTGCTCCGCCCCCTGGCGGTGACGGTGGCCGACCGGCGGATCTACGTGAGTGACCCGGACGCCCAGCGGGTACAGGTCTTCGACTACGACGGCAAGCCGCTATTCACGTTCGGAAAACCCGGCACCGGCAAGGGTGAGTTTCGCTTCCCCTATGGGATCGCCGCCGGCGGCGGCCGCGTCTACGTGGCCGACATGTACAACCAGGTGGTCCAGGTCTACGACGCTAACGGCGAGTTCATCGACAACCTGGTGAAGGAGGGCAAGGAGTTCTCCTCTCCGGCAGGGCTCTTCTTGAGCGGTGACCGGCTTTACGTCACCGATGTCGGCCTTAACCAGGTTAAGGTTTTTACGCTGGAAGGAAACAAGGTCCTCGAGTTTGGCAAGAAGGGCAACGGCAACGGCGAGTTCATCGCCCCCAACGGGATCACCGTCAACGGCGGTCGCATCTACGTGACCGACAGCGTCAACAACCGGGTGCAGGTGTTTGACCAGCAGGGCAAGTTCCTGCTCGCCTTCAACGGTGCCAAAACGCCCGGTGGCAACGCCATCTTTGTCAACCCGCGCGGGGTCGGCGTGGACGGCCGCGGGGTCGTTTACGTCGCCAGCAACATGACCAACTTCATTTACGGTTTTGACGACCAGGGCAAGGAGTTGTTCCACTTCGGCGGGGTCGGGGGCGAGGACGGGCAACTGTTCCTGCCCAACGGCCTGTTCGTCGACGGGCAGGGCCGCATCTACATCACCGACACCGCCAACCAACGCGTCTCCATCTTCCAGAACTAACCCAGCCTGACGGAACGCGGGGAAACCCGCTTCCATAGGAGCCCGGGGGGCTCCTGGGTCAGTCAACCGCGAAGGGAGGTGAAAAAGAGATGGTTAGACCCAATCTGATGAAGATCCGAAGCAAGGGAGGAATCGGAGTGAAGAGAATCAGTCTGGCCCTCGGCCTGGCCTTGGTGCTGGTGCTCGTGGTCGGCGCCGTCGCCTTTGCCGACCCGTACACCCCGCCCAAGACCAGCTACACGCCGACCGCCCCGGCCGGGCAAACACAGCCGGGCGTGCTCCACGGCGACTACCAGAAGAACACCGATGCCTGCGCCTCGTGCCACATCCCGCACAAAGCGCCGGGTGCGGACCTCTTGAAGTGGAACGGCGTCCAGGCCACCTGCAAGGCCTGCCACGACGGAACCATGAACGTCGCCACCTACAACGTCTACGGCGGCACCTACACCGCCTCCAACGGAACGGTCTACAAGAACGGCGGCGGTCTGTTCGCCCCCGTGGTGAGCACCGACCTGGTGTCCTTTTCGGCCCACCCGGTGGACGCCGGCACACTGAAGACCAGTTCCGCTCCCGGCGGTGACGCCGCGGGCACCCCGGACACCAACGGCGCCTGGAACATCGCCTTCAACTGCGTGGCTTGCCACAGCCCACACGGCCAGGGCAACAACGGTCGCAGCCTGAACCCGGACGTGAACGGCATCGCTCTCCAGAACGCCGTGACCGCCGAGCAGGGGAACACCGTCTCAGACCACGTCTACTTCGCCAAGACCGATTGGATCATGGGCTATCCGTACAGCCAGCACACCGCATTCATCGTTGACACCAACGATAACCTCAGCTCCGGCTTTACCTGGGACGCCACCAACAGCAAGTTGGTGCAGGTCGACGCGGCCGACACGCGGCTCGTCGCCGACACCGACTACACCTTCGACACCAACAACGCCGGCTACCGCAAGGGCTATATCGTCCTGACCGCCGCCGGGCAGACCAAGGTCGGCGTCCACAAGGTCTTCGGCGCCTACGTACCAGGTCTGCGCGTGTTGCTCAACGTTTCCAACTACCTGAGCTGGACTGACCCGACCACCAAAGAAACCGTCACCTACGAGAGCGGTATCAACAAGTTCTGCGGTGCCTGTCACACCGACTACAACACATCGACCTTCAGCGGAAACCCCGGCGATACCGCGAACGGAACCTACACCTCTGCATACCGGCATAAGGTCGGGATGACCTGGTCCAAGACCAACAACGGCCTCAAGTACGAGAACGACGGCAGCGGCACGTACGACAAGGTCACCTGCGTGACCTGTCACTACTCGCATGGCGTCGACAAGGGCTTCTTCGTGGACAACACGGGAGCCTATGACGCCACCGCCACCGAGTCCGCCGGCTCCTCGTACTTCAAGCGGATGCCCAACATGGGTACCTGCGAGAACTGCCACCAGAAGGGCCCGGCCAGCACCTACTAATCCGGCTGCCTAGCAAGCTCCCGGCAGGAGCTTCCACCGCCGAGGTGCCAGCCGCAACCTGGCACCTCGGCTTCCTTCCTGGACACTCTCACAGGTACCATATTGGGCAAGCTGGAATCCTTTGACTACTGAGTTTGGTTTAGTATATCCTTTAGACGTTCGAACTCGCAAGGTTTTCCAAAGAGGTGAGCCTGTGGCCTACGGCCGCCGACGCCGGCGCTTCGCCACGGCCGTGGTGGCCGTGCTGGTGATCAGCTTCATTGCCTGGATCGTCCTCGGGGCGGCCAGCGCCATCTGGCGCTAGACGGGCCCGGGAACCCTTTTTTTATGGGGGTTGTCATCCTCCAGTCATACTCCCCTGTGGAACAAGCATAGAGATTTTAGCGGAAGTCCGCTTTGGGGAGGGAAGTTGAGGGTGGAGGAGAAGTTCAACATCTTCGAGGACATCGCCCAGCGCACCGGGGGAGATATATACGTCGGGGTAGTCGGCCCGGTTCGCACCGGGAAGTCAACCCTCATCAAGAAGTTCATGGAACTCTTGGTGCTCCCCAACATCGCCGATGAGAACGTGCGGCAACGCACCATCGACGAACTTCCCCAATCCGGCGGCGGGCGGACCATCATGACCGTGGAACCGAAGTTCGTACCCGACGAGGGCGTGGCCATCACCATCCGCGAGACGCTGCAGTTCCGCGTCCGGCTCGTCGACTGCGTCGGCTACACCGTCGAGGGGGCTCTGGGCTACCTCGATGAGTCCGGCGCCCCGCGCATGGTCGTGACCCCTTGGTTCGCCGACCCGATTCCCTTTCAGGAGGCCGCCGAGATGGGCTCCCGCAAGGTCATCTCGGAGCATTCCACGATCGGCCTGGTGGTCACCACCGACGGCAGCATCACCGAACTGAGCAGGGAAACCTACGTCGTCGCCGAGCAGCGCGTCGTCGGCGAGCTCAAGGAACTGGGCAAGCCCTTCGTCGTCGTGCTCAACACCACCAAACCCTACGCCACCGAGACGATGGAACTCGCCGGGGAACTGGAGGAGAAATACGGCGTCCCGGTAATCCCGATGGACGCCGCCGCCCTAACCCTGGACGACATCAACCTGATCCTGGAGCAGGTGCTCTACGAGTTCCCGGTCCGGGAGCTCTCGATGCCCCTGCCGGACTGGGTGCAGGAGTTGGAGAGATC
>JAJYMS010000160.1 GCA_021786825.1 Bacillota bacterium
TCCGATCTTTGATGGTCTGGTCGCCCACGAGGGTCAAGCCGTTCCACTGGGTGAGCACCGAGCGGAGGCCGTACTGGATGTAAGTCTGGGCGTCGGCCAGGTCGCTGTGAAGGTCCTGGACGTAAATTTCCAGGCCCGCTCCGGGGGCCTTCAGAGCGGTCATCACGGCCGGGGCGGAATCGTCAAATTCCCACCCCGGCGGGACCTGAAAGCGGAAGGAAGAG
The DNA here is from genome assembly GCA_021786825.1 of Bacillota bacterium. Taxonomy (GTDB): domain Bacteria; phylum Bacillota; class Sulfobacillia; order JAMDAP01; family JAJYMS01; genus JAJYMS01. The sequence continues at coordinate 225 of JAJYMS010000160.1, forward strand.
GGTGGTTGCCGCCCGAAGGGGCCGCGCATCGCCAGGCGGGTGCCGGCGAGGCTGGCGAGCAGAAGCAAGGCGGCGACCGCCGCGGCCCCGGCTCGAACCGGGGGGGTTCGACGACGCAGTTTACATCACCTCGACGGTCATTGGCGCTGATTGTATTCTATGGAAGCGCGGGCTTTTCCTTTGCTCCAATCGTCCGCGCTGCCGGTGGTCAGTTTTCATTGACAGGACCAGGCAGTTAATATACACTCCAATATAGAAACGGTCTATATTTTTTCGGCTGGCTTGTGATAAGACTCACATGGCGGTGGATGATATTGTTCATATGTCCCCGGGCGGGCGCTCACCGACGCGAGAAGGGTCAGGATGCGATATGCACGCGGTAGTTTGCATTAAAGAGGTGCCGGACACGACCGAGGTCCGGATCGATCCAAAGACGAACACCTTGCAGCGGCAGGGTGTGCCGAGTATCATCAACCCCTATGACCAGCATGCCCTGGAGGAGGCGCTGCGCCTCAAGGACCGTCATGGCGGGCGGGTGACCGTGGTCAGCATGGGGCCGCCCCAGGTGCAGGGCGACCTGAAGCGCTGCATCGGGCAGGGAGCCGACGAGGCGATTCTGCTGAGCGACCGGCTCTTCGGCGGTGCCGACACCCTGGCCACCAGCTACGTCCTGTCCCTGGCCATCCGGAAGCTGGCGCAGCAGCACCCGGTGGACGTCGTGTTTTGCGGCAAGCAGGCCATCGACGGGGATACCGCCCAGGTCGGCCCGGGGGTCGCCCAGCGGCTGGGGATGCAACAGCTCACCTACGTGATCAACGTGGAGTCCGTCGACCCCGGGAAGGGGTTGATCCGGGTCCACCGGCACGTGGAGGGCGGCACCGCGGTGGTGGAGGCCACCTTGCCGGCCCTGCTGACCGTCGTCAAGGAGATCAACGCGATTCGCTACTCGAGCCTGGAAGACATGGTCCGGGCCGCCACCTACCGGGTGCCGGTCTGGGGCGTGGACGCCCTGCAGGCGGACCCCGCCCGGATCGGCCTGAAGGGGTCGCCCACCCTGGTGCGACGGATCTTCGCGCCCCCCGCCCGGCAGGGCGGCGAGGTGATGGAGGGGGCCGGCGCCGATCCGGCGGCCGCCGCCTCCCGGGTGATCGACTTCCTCTTCGCGCGGGGTCTGCGCGAGAAGGTGCCGCACCTGGCGAAGGGAGGTGCCAAGGGTGGCTAAGGGACCGAAGGTAGCCATCCTCGCTCCCCAGTGCATCGGGTGCGAGGCGTGCATCTCGGAATGCCCCCAGGGGGCGCTGTCGATGCGCGACGGCATCTCCGCCGTGGACCTGGAGAAGTGCACGGGCTGCTGGGATTGCTTGAAGAGTTGCCCGACCGAGGCGATCATCAAAGACCCCGCCACGCTGGCGGCCGAGGCGGCGGCCCAGCCCGGCGCCGCGGCACAACCCGCGGTGCTATCAGCGGAAGTCCCCGCGGAGGAGGCCCCGGCCGCGAAGGCCGCGGCGGAACCGGCGGAGGCGGCCCGGACGGAGGCCCCGGCGGCGCAGGTTGCGCCGCCCCTGGACGGCTACGAGGGCGTGATGGTCTTTGTGGAGCAGCAGGACGGCGTGGCGGCCCGCGTCGCCTGGGAGTTGATGGGCGCCGGGCGCCGCCTGGCCGACCGGCTGGGCGCGCGGGTCTACGCCGCCGTGGTCGGCGACCAGCTCGACCGGGTCGCCCGGGAGGCGATCGCCTACGGGGCCGACGCGGCCCACGTGGTGGAGAGCCCGGTGCTGGCCACCTACCGCACCCAGCCCTACACCGAGGCCGTGGTGGAGTTGATCGAGGGGCTGAAGCCGGAGATCGTCCTGATGGCGTCCAGCACCCTTGGTCGGGACCTGGCCGGCGCGGTGGCGACGAAGCTGGGCACCGGCCTGACGGCTGACTGCACCGACCTGGACGTCGACCTGGCGGAGCGCCTGCTCCTGGCCAGCCGGCCCGCCTTTGGCGGCAACATCATGGCCACCATCCTCTGCCCGCATCACCGGCCGCAGATGGCGACGGTGCGCCCGCGGGTGTTGAGCCTGCCGGAGCCCGACGCCACCCGCCGGGGGGAGGTCGTCCAGCACGCCTGCAACCTCCGGGAAGAGGACGTCCTGGTGAAGGTCGTGAACTTCATTGCCGAGGCGCGCCAGACCACCAACCTGGCCGACGCGGAGATTATCGTATCCGGCGGCCGGGGAGTGGGCGGTCCCGAAGGCTTCGCGCCCCTGGAGGAACTGGCCGGGGTTCTGGGCGGGGTGGTGGGAGCCTCGCGCGCGGCGGTGGATTCGGGCTGGATCGGCTATGATCACCAGGTGGGGCAGACCGGCAAGACAGTTTCCCCCAAGCTGTACATCGCCTGCGGCATCTCGGGGGCGGTCCAGCACCTGGTGGGAATGCAGAGTTCCGACATCATCGTGGCGATCAACAGCGATCCCATGGCGCCGATCTTCAAGGTCGCCGACCTGGGGCTGGTGGGCGACCTGCACGTGCTCGTTCCGGCCCTGGTGGAGGCGTTCCGCCGGGCGCTGGGTCGCCCGGACGCGGTGCCGGCGCTGGCGGGCAGCGCCGCCGGGGCCTGAGAGGAGGTGCGCGAATGCAGAAATTTGACGTGATCGTGGTCGGGGCGGGGCCGTCGGGAACGGCGGCGGCGTACCTCCTGGCCAGGTCGGGCCTGCGCGTGCTGGTGATTGAGCGCGGCGAGAAGCCCGGGGCCAAGAACGTGATGGGCGGGGTGCTGTACCG
>JAJYMS010000270.1 GCA_021786825.1 Bacillota bacterium
GCTGGTGCTCAACCTGCCCCTGGTGGGGCTGTTCGCCCGCATCACCCTGGTCCCCCGGACCATCCTGCTGCCCATGATCCTGGCCTTTTCGGCCCTGGGCGTCTACACCGTCAACAGCAGCGTCCAAGACCTGGTGATCATGTCGGCCTTCGGCGCCGTCGGGTACTTCATGCGCAAGCAGGGCTTCCCCCTGCCGCCGGTGGTGCTGGCGATGGTCCTGGGCGGCCTGATGGAGCAGGCCATGCGCCAGGCCATGACCATCAGCGACGGAAACCCGGCGGTCTTCGTCACCCAGCCGATTTCGGCGGCGTTTCTGGCCTTCGGCCTGATCTCGCTGTTCTTCCCGGTACTCCGGCGCGTCTGGGCGGCGCGGCAAGGCCGAACAGTTATTCCCTGACATAAGGCTGTCACCCCCATGGGCTACAATGAGAGCACTCAGGCCTACGGGGGTGTGTTTTGTGTCCGAACTGATCAAACTGGCGGCCACCCTGAGCCGGGACCGGCTGCCCGCTGAGAGCGGCGGGCCGGTCTACCTGCTGCTGCAACTGATCGCGCCCGAGCGCCGGGCGGAGGGGGCGGGGGGCGGCCCTGGCGCCGGGGGCGGCGCCGGCGGGGCGGAGGGTTCGGGCGGGCCGGCGGCTTCGCCCGGGGCGGCGGCGCGGCTTCCCCTGAACCTGGCGGCGGTGCTTGACCGCAGCGGCTCCATGGCCGGTCCCAAGATTGACTACACCCGGAGGGCCCTGGCCTTCCTGGTCGAGCAGACGGAGCAGGGGGACATCCTGTCCGTCGTCACCTACGACGACGCGGTCGAGGTCCTGCAACCCGCCGCCCACATCACCAACAAGGACCGGCTCAAGGCCCGGGTCTACGGCATCGCCGTGGGTGGCATGACCAACCTGAGCGGCGGCCTGGCCGCCGGGGTGGGGGAGGCCAGGCGGCACGCCGACAAAGGAGTGGTCAACCGCGTCCTGCTGATGACCGACGGGCTGGCCAACGTGGGAATCACCGACCGGGACGCCCTGGTCGCCAGGGCAGGGAGCATCAGGCAGAGCGGCCTGCTCCTCACCACCCTCGGGGTGGGGGACGACTTCGACGAGGACCTGCTGAGCGCCATGGCCGAGGCCGGGGGCGGAAACTTCTATTATATAGACAACCCCGACCGGATCCCGGCGATCTTCAGCCAGGAGCTCCAGGGGCTGCTCAGCGTGGTGGGGCAGTCGCTGGGGGTGAAGGTGCGCGCCGGCGAGGGGGTCAGCATCAAGGGGGTCATCGGGTACCGGCCGGCCGGGGGCAGCGCCGAGGTCAACCTGAACCTGCCGGACATCTACGCCGGGGAAACCAAGTCACTGGTGCTGGAACTGCAGGTCGCCCCGGGCGACGGCGGCACGCGCAAGCTCGCCGAGGTCACCCTGGAATACGAAGACCTGCTGGGCGGCCAGGGCGAGGTGAAGATCACCGTGGACCTGTCGGTGTCCCTCGGGCCGGCGGACTTCGCGGCGGAGGTCCGCGACGATCCCGAGGTCCTGAAGGAGGTCTACCTGGCGCGGTCCACCGAGGCGGTGGAGGAGGCCATCGAGCGCGCCGACCGGGGGGATTTCGAGGGGGGCAGCGCGGTCATGGCGGGCGTCATCGCGCAGCTTGAATCCTTCGAAGATGACGGAACCGTTCGGGAACAAGTCCACGCCTTGAGGTTGCGGGTCGGGGAACTCAACGCCGTTTGTGCCAACGTGGCGGCCTACGGCCAGGGCATCCGCAAGCAGATGCGCGCCCTGGGCTACCAGAGCCGGAGCGGACGGAGGCAGAAGTAGGGGCAGGGCGGGTGGCTGGCCGACCGAGGTTGAGGCGGCGGCCCCCCGGGGGTAGTGGCGCCCGCGGAGGGCGCCGCGCGAGGGCGCCGGCGCCACACTGCCGGGGGAAAAGTAGCAGGAGTTAGGGAAAACTTTGCCGAAGTCTGGCAATGGAGGGGGCCAAATGGCACATCCTGGAGATTCCCTGCGGGAGGCATTGGCAGAGGCCGCGGCCGCGGGTCAGGGCCGGGACAAGAAGGCCGGCGCCAAGCTCCTGCGACTACTCGGCATCCTGACGCTGATCCAGGGCCACCCGCGGATGACCGCCCGGCGGTTGGCCCAGCGGTTCGGGGTCACCGAGAGAACCATCTACCGCGACATCGAAACCCTGAGCGAAAGCGAAATCCCGGTCTACTGCGACAACGGTTACCGGGTCGCGGAGGGTTTCTTTTTGCCGCCTGTCCAACTGACCGTCTCCGAGGCGGTGGCCCTGACCGTGGCGGCCTGGGCGCTCCGGGAGCAGGAGGGAGTGCACTACGGGGAGGCGGTGCAGGGGGCCCTGGACAAGATCACCGCGGTCCTGCCGCCCAGCGCGCGCCAGTTCGCGGAGAAGGCGCGGTCGCGGATCAGGATCGACCTGCAGGCCTTCGAGCCCTCCTGGGACGCCCTGGAACGGCTGCCGGCCCTGGAGGGGGCCGTGCTGGACAAGCGGCGCTGCCTCTTGACCTACTTCTCCTTCAGCCGCGGGGAGACCCTCGACCGCACGGTCGACCCCTACGCCCTGCTCTTCCGGGAGCGGGCGTGGTACCTGGTGGCCTACTGCCACTTGCGCAACGATGTCAAGCTCTTCCGGGTGGACCGGATCAGGGACATGAAGATGCTGGACGAGGCCTTCATCCTGCCGGCGGGGTTCTCCCTGGAGGAGTACATGAAGACCGCCTGGGAGGTCGAGCGGGGCGAACCGCTGACGGTGAAGCTCCGCTTCAGCCCCAAGGTCGCGCCCCTCGTCCGCGAGGCCAAGTGGCACGAAACGCAGGTGGTGGTGGACCAGCCCGACGGCTCGGCCCTGGTGACCGTCACCACCGGCGGCCTCCACGAGTTGGCGCGCTGGGTCGTCGGCTTCGGCGGCGAGGCGGTGGTGCTGGAGCCCGACGACGTGCGGGCGGAGGTGGTCCGGGTGGCGGAGGCGGCGG
>JAJYMS010000036.1 GCA_021786825.1 Bacillota bacterium
CCGGGACAGCAGGACAAAACGGGTGTAGTTAGCGTCGTTGTCCTGGATGTCGCGGGCCAAGACCTTCAGGCCATAAAGCTCCGCCGCGATGGCCGTGCCGATGGCGGCCCAGTTGGGCAGCTCCCGGACGCGCATGACCGCCTCGGTGGTGCTGTTGGCCGCCCGGGTCTCGACGCCCGGAAAGGTACGCCGGATGAACTCCCCGCACTGCGCCAGCGGCTGCGGATGGGAAATGACCCCCCGAATGTCCGCCAGGCCGGTACCTTCCGACGCCAACAGGTTGTTGCGGATCGGCAGGATCATCTCCCGGTTGATAAAGAGCCCGCCGCGGTGGATCAGCAAGTCCAGGGTCAGGTTGACGGAGCCTTCCAGCGAGTTTTCAATCGGAACGAGGCCGCACTCCGCTTCCCCGGCCAGCACCGCCTCGAAAACCTGGGCAAGGGTGGCGTAGGGCCGCTCGGTAAACCCCTTGAGGGCTGGACACGCCCGCACCGCCTCCTGGGAGAAGGTGCCTTCGGGGCCGAGATACGCGACGGTTCCTTCCACGGGTGAAAGTGACCTCCCCACTGGTTCAAGGCGCCTGGGCCGATTCCATTATAGCCTGAGCCAGGCTAATTTGCAGCCGAACCTGCTCCGGGGCGGTGCCGCCCCGGGAGGACCTGGCCGCCACACACTGCTCCGGCGAAATAGCCTCGTAAACATCCCCTTCGATCAGGGCAGAGAAGGCCCGCAACTCGTCCAGGCGAAGATCAACCAGGTAGCAACCGCGGGCCAGGCAGGCTGCCACCGCCCGCCCCACCACCTCGTGGGCTTCGCGGAATGGAAGCCCTTTCTTGGCCAGGTAGTCGGCCAGGTCGGTGGCGTTGCTGAAGTCCTGGCGCACCGCCCGGCTCATTCGGTCGCGGTCGACCCGCAAGCTCTCCAGCATTCCCGCCGTCGCCCGCAGGGAGGCCTTGACGGTGTCGATGGCGTCGAAGGTCCGTTCCTTATCCTCCTGCAGGTCGGAATGATAGGCCAGGGGCAGGCCCTTCAGGACGGTCAACAGCCCCATCAGGCTGCCGTACACCCGGCCCGCTTTGCCGCGCACCAGTTCGGCCACGTCAGGGTTTTTCTTCTGGGGCATGATACTGGAGCCCGTGGCGTAGGCGTCGTCCACCTCCACGAAGCCGAATTCCGCGGTCGACCAGAGCACCAGTTCCTCGGCCAGGCGAGAGAGGTGCACCATCACCAGCGAAGCGGCCGCGAGAAACTCCACCAGGTAGTCGCGGTCGCTGACGGCGTCGAGGCTGTTTTCGTAAACCGCCGGGAAGCCGAGCGCCTGGGCGGTCGCCTGGCGATCGATGGGAAAGGTGGTGCCGGCCAGCGCCCCCGCCCCCAGCGGCGAGACGTCGGTCCTGCGGCGGCAATCCTTGAGACGTCCGCAGTCGCGCTGGAGCATGAAGAAATAAGCCATCAAATGCTGGGAAAACAGGATCGGCTGGGCACGTTGCAGATGAGTGTAGCCGGGCATTAGGGTGGCAGGGCTCCCACCGTCCCCGAGGTGCTCCTCGGCGCGTCGCAGGACTACCCGCTGCAGGCCCCGGACCAGGGAGATGACCTCGCCGATTTGCCGCTTGAGGTAGAGGTGCATGTCGACCGCCACCTGGTCGTTTCGGCTGCGGGCGGTGTGCAGTTTGCCTCCCACCGGACCGATCAGTTCGATCAGGCGACGCTCGATGTTCAGGTGGATGTCCTCGTGTTCGAGGCGGAAAGGGAAGCGGCCGCCGTCGATTTCGTCTTTGATCAGCTTTAACCCGGCGGCGATCGCCTCGGCCTCCGCCGCCTCGATGATGCCCTGTTTCGCCAACATCCTGGCGTGAGCGACGCTCCCCTCGAGGTCCTCGACGTACAGGCGGCGGTCAAAAGGCAGGGAAGCGGTGAAATTCACCGCCTCCTGTCCACCCCGCTCGGAAAACCGGCCTCCCCAGGCCTTGGTCAAGGCAATCCTCCCCTTGCTTACCGCTTGAGACCGGTCTCCTTCTCCATCAACGCCCGCACCATCAGGGGCAGGCCAAAGAGGTTGATGAACCCTTCGGCGTCGCTGTGCCGATAGAGTTCCGAGTGCCCGAAACTGGAGATCGACTGGTTGTAGAGAGAGTAGGGCGAGGTCGCCCCGGCGGGGGTGCAGCTTCCCTTGTAGAGTTTCAGCCGCACCGTGCCGGTGACGGTCTCCTGGGTGGCGTCGAAGAAGGCGTCCAGCGCCTTCTTCAGCGGCGCGTACCACATCCCGTCGTAGACCAGTTCGGCGTAGCGGAGGGCGACCTGGTCCTTGTAGTGCAGAGTGGCACGGTCCAGGGTGAGCAACTCCAGCTCCCGGTGGGCGGCATAGAGAATCGTCCCCCCGGGGGTCTCGTAAACCCCGCGGGACTTCATCCCCACCAGCCGGTTCTCCACCAGGTCCACGATTCCCACGCCGTTTTGGGCCCCGATTTCGTTGAGGGCGGTCACCAGTCGGTAGGGGCTCATCGGCTCCTGGTTGAGCGCCACCGGCAGGCCTTGCTCGAAGGACAGGTTGAGGTAAGTGGGCCGGTCCGGGGCGTCCTCCGGCCGCTTGGTAACCAGGAAGACATCGGCCTTCGGCTCCTTCCCCGGGTCTTCGAGATCGGCTCCCTCATGCGAAAGGTGCCACAGGTTGCGATCCATACTATAGGGCCGGTCCTTGGAGACCGGGACCGGAATCCCCCGCGCCTGGGCATAGTCGATGGCGTCCTCCCGCGAACGGATGTTCCATTCCCGCCAGGGAGCGATGATCTTCAGTTGCGGGGCCAGGGCCTTGACGGCGAGTTCAAAGCGGACCTGGTCGTTCCCCTTGCCGGTCGCGCCGTGGGCGACGGCATCCGCCCCCTCTTCCAGGGCGACCTCGACCAGCTTTCGGCCGATCAACGGCCGGGCGAAGGAGGTGCCCAGGAGGTACTTGCCCTCGTACATGGCGCCGGCCTTCAAGGTGGGGAAGATGTAATCGGTGACGAACTCCTCGCGGACGTCCACCAGTTTGAATTTCGCGGCCCCCGACTGGATGGCCTTTTGTTCCAAGGGCGCGAGTTCCTCTCCCTGGCCGAGATCGACGCACATCGCCACCACTTCGCAGCCGTAGTTCTCCCGCAGCCACGGGATGATGATGGAGGTGTCGAGTCCTCCCGAGTAAGCCAGGACAACCTTCTTTACCATTGCGAACTTCCTCCGTTTCTCTACTGGACGGCCACCTGTGCCGCGGTCTCCGCCAGGACCCTCTCCAAAATGGCCAGGGCCTCGTCGATCAACTGCACGTCGATATTGAGCGGCGGCAGCAGGCGCAGGACGTTGCCCTCCGTACAGTTGACCAGCAGACCCGCCTGCCGGCACGATTCAACCGCGTCCTTGCACGGTACGGTCAGTTCCAAGGCCAACATCAGTCCCCGCCCACGGACTTCCCTCACCACCGGGTTGTTGTGCCGGATCCCCTCCAGCCGCATGCGGAGGTACTCACCCACGCGTTGGGCGTTCTGGTGCAGCCTTTCCTCCAGAATTGTCGTGAGGGTCGCCACAGCTGCCGCCGTCACCAGCGGGTTGCCCCCGAAGGTGGAGCCGTGGCTCCCCGGCCCGAAGGTCTGCGCGAACCGGTCGGTGGTCAATATCGCCCCGATGGCAACCCCCCCGCCCAGTCCCTTGGCCAGGGTCATGACGTCCGGTTCCACCCGGTAGGCCTGGTAGGCAAAAAGCGTTCCGCACCGACCCATGCCGGTCTGGACTTCATCAAAGATCAGCGCCAGCCCCTGTTGGTCGCAAATCCGTCGCAGGCCGCGCAAGTACTCCGGGTCCGCCGGATGGACCCCACCTTCCCCCTGGACCGGTTCAACCATCACGCCGGCGGTCTGCGGTCCCACGGCCGCCTCGACCGCCTCGAGGTCGTTGAAGGGAACGTAGACGAAGCCGGGGGGCAAGGGTTCAAACCCTTCGTGGTACTTGGTTTGCCCGGTCGCCGCGAGGGTGGCCAGGGTCCGGCCGTGAAAGGAACGCAAGGTGGTGACGATCTCGTAGCTTTCGGGACCCCGGGCGCTCTTGGCCCATTTGCGGGCGAGCTTGATCGCCCCCTCGTTGGCCTCCGCCCCCGAGTTGCAGAAGAAGACCTTGTCGGCGAAGGAATGACGAACCAGGATCTCCGCCAACTTGACCTGCGGTTCGATGTGGTACAGGTTGGAGCAGTGGATCAACTGCTTCGCCTGCTGGCTGATCGCCTCCACCACCCGGGGGTGGCAGTGCCCGAGGACGTTGACCGCGATACCCCCCAGAAAGTCCAGGTATTCCTTGCCGTCGGCGTCCCAGACTCGCGCCCCCTGTCCCCGCACCAGGGCCATCGGCGCCCGGGCATAGGTGTTCATCAAGAAGGCCTTGCTTTTGGCGATAATCTCGGCGTTGTTCATGCTCCAACCCCCCCAGCCGAGTTCGGCACCACCATCGTTCCGATTCCTTGTTGGGTAAAAATCTCCAGTAGCAGGGCATGCGGCTGACGGCCGTCCAGGATGTGCGACTGCGCCACCCCGCTTTCCAAGGCGCGCACGCAGGCCATCACCTTGGGGATCATGCCCCCCTCCAGCGCACCTGAATGGATCAGGGACTGCACTTCCCCCAGTGGCAGGGCGGAGATCAGGCTTCGCCGGTCGCGCGGGTCCCGATAGATTCCCTCGACGTCGGTGAGCAGAACCAGCTTATGGGCCCCCAGGGCGGCCGCCAGTTCGCCGGCCACCGAGTCGGCGTTGATGTTATAGGTGGCCCCGGCGGCGTCGAAGCCGATCGGGGAGATGACCGGGATGTAGCCCGCCTCGGATAGGGTATGGATCACTTCGGGGTTGACCTCCTCGACGTCGCCGACAAAGCCCAGGTCCACCGGGCCAGCCGGGCCCTGGTGGAGCCGACGCCTGGCCCGGAGCAGGTTCCCGTCCTTGCCTGAAAGGCCGACCGCCCGGCCGCCCATGGCATTGATGGCCGCCACGATGGCGCGGTTGATCTTGCCGGCGAGCACCATCTCCGCAACCTCCACCGTCTCCTGGTCGGTAACCCGCAACCCGTCAACGAATTGGGCCTGCTTGCCAAGCCTTTTCATCGTTGCGGTGATCTCCGGACCGCCTCCATGCACCACCACCGGCTTCATGCCCACAAAGCGCATCAGGACGATGTCCTGCAGGAGGCTATCCCCTTGCAGGGAGCCGGACATCGCCGAGCCGCCGTACTTCACCACCACCGTCTTGCCGTAGAAGCTCTTGATGTAAGGCAGGGCCTCCACCAACACCCTCGCCTTCTCGATGACTCCTTCCAAAGCATCCACCGCCTATGTACGGTACGAACCGTTGATCTTCACGTAATCGCCGGTGAGGTCACAACCCCAGGCGGTGGCCGTGGCCGCTCCGGCCCCCAGGTCGGCCTCAATCCTTATCTCCGACCCCTCGAGGTAGGCCCGGGCCCCCTCCTCCGAAAAAGGGAGCCCCACGCCACCCGCGAAAACCGCCCACGGCCCCAGTTTGACGCGGGTCCGTTCGGGGGAGAATTCGGCCCCCGAGTAGCCAAGCGCCGCCAGGATCCGTCCCCAGTTGGCGTCAGCTCCCGCCGCCGCCGTCTTGACCAGCGGGGAGTTGGCCACCGCCATCGCCGCCTTGCGGGCATCCTCCAGGGACCTTGCCCCGCTGACCACCACCTCAATCAGCTTGGTGGCCCCCTCGCCGTCGCGGGCGATGGAGCGGGCCAGCCAGCGGGTCACCCAGTCGAGCGCCTGCTGGAAAATCGCCAGTTCGGGGGCTTCCGGCTCGATGGGCGGCGCGCCGGCGGCGCCGTTGGCCAGCACCAGGACGCAATCGTTGGTACTGGTGTCCCCGTCGACGGTGACCAGGTTAAAAGAGTCTTCTGTCGCCGCGGCTACGCAACCGCGAAGGAGATCCGGGCTCAACCGGGCGTCGGTGGTGATGAAAGAAAGCATGGTGGCCATGTTGGGGCGGATCATCCCCGACCCCTTGGCTACCCCCGCGAGCCGGGCCGGCTGCCCGCCAAGCCTGAACTCGACGGCAACCTCCTTGGGGCGCGTGTCGGTGGTCATGATTGCCTCCGCCACGTCCCGACCGCCCTGCCGGGACAGAACCGCCAGCGCCCGCCGCACCCCGTCCTCCACCCGCTCCATGGGCAGCGGCACGCCGATGACCCCGGTGGAGGCCACCGCCACCTCCGTCGCGTCCAATTCGAGCCCTTCCGCCACGAGGGCCGCCATCCGGCGCGCGTCCCGCAGTCCCGGCTCGCCCGTGCAGGCGTTGGCGTTACCGCTATTTGCCACGATGGCCCGGAGCCGCCCGGCGGCGAGGTGCTCCATTGATACCAACACCGGGGCCGCTTTGACCCGGTTGGTGGTAAACACGCCGGCGGCCTGGGCCGGGACTTCCGAGTAAATAAGAGCGACATCCTTCTTGCCGTTCTTGCGGATGCCGGCCTGCACGCCGGCAGCCAGAAACCCCCGGGGGGCAGTGATGCCCCCCTCCACCCGGATCATTCCCGGAGGGAGGGCGGGAGACTGTTCCGGCGGGACCGGATTGGGTGAAACCGCTTGCTCTTGCTCCATGGCTTCCTCCTGAGGCTGAGGGTGAAACGAACCGCCCTCCGCTAAGGGTACAGCGTGGGAAACTCCAGACCCCGCGCTTCGGGAAAGCCGCAGACCAGATTCAGGTTCTGGACCGCTTGGCCGGCCGCCCCCTTGACCAGGTTATCGATGACCGACACCACCACGACCCGGCCGGTTCGTTCGTCAACAGCCGTCCCGAGGCGGCAGTTGTTGGTTCCCTGGACCTCCTTGGTTTGCGGCAGTTGCCCCGGTCCAGCAACTTGGACGAACTTCTCCCCCGCGTAAAACTCCCGGTAAAGCTGGTTCAGGCGGACGGCGTCGACCGGTTCGACCAGCTTGGCGTAGATGGTGCTGAGAATGCCCCTGGTCATGGGCACGAGGTGGGGAGTGAAAGTCACGGCGACGTTGCGGCCCGCCGCCACCGAGAGCTCCTGTTCGATTTCCGGGGTATGCCGATGAGTCCCGGCAATGCTGTAGGCCTTGAAATTTTCATTGACCTCGCAGAAGTGCACCCCCAGGGAAAGGCTCCGGCCCGCCCCTGAAACGCCCGACTTGGCGTCAATGATCAGCGAGTCCGGGTCAATCAGCCCCCGCACCAGCAGGGGTCTGATCCCCAGGATAGCGCTGGTGGGGTAGCACCCGGGGTTGGCAATCAACCTGGCCCCGGCGATCTCGCGGCGGTAGACCTCGGGAAGGCCGTAAACCGCCTGCCCGAGCAACTCGCGTTCCGTATGGGGGTGTCGGTACCAGGTTGCATAACTGGCCGGGTCGCGCAAGCGGAAGTCGGCCCCAAAATCGATCAGCACCTTACCCCGTCCCAGCACCCCGGGAGCGATTTCCAGGGCAGCGCCATGGGGAAGGGCGGTAAAAATCACTTCCGCCGCCATGACCCGGTCGTCCTCCAGGCCCAGCAGAACCTGGGGCGCATAGTCGCCAAGGCCCGGGTAGACCTGTCCAAGGGGCTGCCCCTGGTAGGACTCCGAGGTGGCCGCCACGATCTCGACCTGGGGGTGCCGGCTGAGCAGGCGGAACAACTCCTGCCCAACGTAACCGGTAGCCCCTACGACCGCCACCTTGACCAAACCGCACCCACCCCTTGAACCGTTCTGGGCTCTACGGTTGGATTATAACTGTTATTGCATACTTATGCAATATCTTTGGTTTACCAGCTTTAGGCTGTTACCGGGACAACCACCCGGTCACGGCTGCCACGAGCCTCCGGACCAGGTCGGAAGCGGCCGTGGCCAGCGGGGGTGCGCCGTGGGGAGCCAGATAGCCCCACCCGAGCAAAATTGCGAACAGGAAGGCCGCCGCGACGGGTAAGAGCCAGGTGGACCGGCGCCGGTAACGGGCGGGCCGGCCCTCCGGCTCCCAGGTCGGCGTCCAGGCCGGGCGGCGCATCAGGCGGGCGTGGACCAAGCTGGGGTGCGCCAGCACCCGGGAAGCAAAGCCGTCAGGTACCCTCGGCGCCGGCAGCCGGGAGATTGCCTGGGCCACGGCCAGATGGCGAGCGACCAGGCTTCGGCACCGGGCGCAGCCAGCCAGGTGTCCTTCCACCCGGGCGAGCTCTTCCGGGCTCAGTTCCTGGTCCACGTAAGCGCCCAAGAGGGGCCTCAAATTGCGACACTGCATGATCTCATCTCCCGCCATCAGGTCGGGGCTCCAGGTGGCGCAACTGCCGGCTGAGTACCTGGCGAGCCCGGAAAAGGCGATTCTTGATGGTACCCATCGGCAGCCCCGTCGCGGCGGCAATTTCCTCGTAGTTCAGGTGTTGGTAGTGGCGCAGCACGATCAGCAGCCGGTACGTGGGAGGAAGCGAGGCGACGGCCCGGGCGATTTCGCCCGCCAGTTCATGGTCCAGGGCCTGGGCCTCCGGTCCTTCCGACCAACCCGCGTTCGCGGGCCGATCCTCTGCCTCGGTCCCGCCTGCGGCGTCCAGGGAAATCGTGGAGCGGCGCCGCCGGAGCCGGTCGATCGCGCAGTTGGAGGTAATGCGGTAGGCCCAGGTCGAGAAGCGCTCCTCGGGACGAAAACTGCCCAACGCGCGGTAGATCTTGATGAACGCGTCCTGGGCCACGTCCTCCGCTTCATTTGCCCCCACCAGGCGGTATGCCAGGCGGTACAACCGCTGCTCGTAGCGCCCAACCAGTTCGGCAAAAGCAGCCTCCTCGCCGCCCCGGGCCAGAACCGCCAGTTCCTCGTCGCACAGGGCCGGGAGGTGCAGTTGTCTACCGACCGCGTCGCCGGCCATCTTTTCGCTCCTTCTAAGCCGATTTACGCGCGGGCTTGTGAAATAGTTTCAGTTGAAAAAGCTGACAATGCTGCGGTAAAGAGCCTGCACGATCCGGTCCAGGTCCGCCGAACGGGCCAAGCGAGCCTCGTCGGAGGCGTTGGATAGGAAGAGTATTTCCGCCAGCACGCTGGGTGGCTGGGCATGCCTGATGACGTAAAAGTCTTCCGCCCGGACTCCATTGTCCACGCTGTCCAGCCCGGCCACCAGTTCTTTTTGTACCAACCCGGCCAGGACCTTGCTGCGGTCGACGTTGAGCGCATCGTTGCAGTAGTAGGTGGTGGTGCCCGACTGGTGCCCGGAGGGTCCAGAGTTGTTGTGAATCGAGAGGTAGAGGTCCGCCTGCTGGTCGTTGGCGAGCTCGGTACGCGCTTGCAGTTCCCGCAACGTACGCTCGTAACCGCTGAGCCCCTGGAGGTTCGCGACGGGTGCGGCCTCCGCGTCGGTCACCCGGGTCAGCAAAACTCGGGCCCCGGCCTGCTCCAGGACGGGTTTGAGCCGCAGGGCGAGTTCCAGGTTGACGTTCTTCTCTACCACCAGGGAGCTGACCCCCCTGGCACCGGGATCAACGCCCCCGTGCCCGGGGTCAAGGACGATCATTCGCCCCGCCAACCCGGGCGGAAAGAATTCGACGCTCAGTCGGTTGGTGGACCGCCGCAGGAGGTACCGTCCTCCGGCGGCACTGTTGATGGTGACCAGCAGGCCCTCGTCCGCGGTTTGGACCGCCATACCACGGACCAACCTTCCTGCCGCCAGGGCGCCGCTGCCCCGGTAGGTAGCCCCGCGAAGACGGATCTTGACGGTCCCCGTCGCGGGATCGTAGGCTGCCTGCGGTTGGACAAAGCCGGAGGTCCGGAGGGTCACCACGGAACGGTCGCTCTTCTCGGCCAGTTCCACACCGTCCAGGGAGGAACTCAACTCGATCTGCACCTGCCCCGGGGAGTTATTCAGCACGCGGTAGAAAGGCCGTTCCTGAAAGTTGAGCAACACCCCCTGGTCGTTCAGGGAAAAGGTCGCCAAGTCGGCCGCGTTCACCCGCATCAGGCCCGGATTTGCCCGCACCCCCAGGTAAACGGCCAGGCTTTGGCCCGCCGGAAACTCCTGGATGATGGCTGGTTGGTCGAAGTCTCCGACCACCGAAAGCACCTTGCTCCCGTTCGACGCCTGCCTCAGGATGACACTTGAAACCGCCGGCGAGCGCCGGACCCGGAAGTAACTTCCCCAAACCCAGCCATCTAGGCCGCCGGAGGTGCGGACAGCGTACCATCCGTCCTGGCGTGAGCGCACCTTGGCCACCGTCCCACGGTGCAGGGTGCCGACGATCCGGTAGCCCATTCCCGGACCGGAACGGATGTTGACCGGCTCGTCCGTGACTTCACCCAGGGGGAGCTGGCTGATCCCCCAAGCCTGGGGTCCAACGCTGTAATCCACTGACTCGGCGAAGGTGGTCAGGTTGTAGACCTTGACCTCCGTCCCGGGTACCCACCCGACCATCCCGGACGGCATTCTGACCCGCCAGAAACCTTGGCCGCCGTCCAGCACCGGCATCCGAGTGCCCGCGGCAGCGTAAGCCACGGGATCCAGCCCTCCGAAAGGCTGGGTGCGAACCGAAGCCTGCTTGGCGGTCACGACCGCTTCCTGGGCCAGGCTCCCGACGGCAAAATCGGACGGGGTCAACGCTGTCAAGCTGACCAGCCAGCCGGCCACCCAGCCCGACGAACCCGAGTCCAGGCGCACCCTGACCCAGTCCCCGGAACTCCCCAGCACGATCATCCGGTAGTCCCGGGGGACCTGCGTGAGGATGCCATAACCCGTTCCCGGGCCGGCACGGACGTTTAGGGCTTCAGTAGCCACGCGGGCAACGGCCAGGTTTGCGGAGCCGCCGGCGTGCGCGGCGGAAGGAGCCAGGGCGAGCCCTAGGCAGACGATCAGGCTCATCATCAGGGGTTTGGCCAAATTCGACAGGAAATCGGACATGGTGGGGAAAGTTTCGACGCAATGCGCCAGGACTCCTCTCCGCTGGCCGTCCCCTGCCTCAAGTGGTCACGAATTCCGGTTAGGTCCGCTCAGCCAACAGTCCGTAGTGGCCCGGTCCCAGGTCCATGGCCGGCCCCAGCACGGCCAGACCCGCTCCCTGGAGGTATCCGGCCACCTGAGCCGGGGAGAGCCGTTCCGCAAGCGGCGGGCCGTGCCCCGTGGGTTCCGCCTTCCACTCAATCAAGGCCACCCGTCCGCCTGGGCGGAGCAACCGGCCGGCCTCCCGTAACAGGCTCACCGGACCCTCGGCCTCGTGCAGGACGGAGGAGAGAAGCACCAGGTCGGCCACGCCGGCCGGCAGCGGGACCTCCGCTTCGCCGCCATGGACGGTTTCCACGTTCACTAGTCCGCCGTCATGGACTCGTTCGCGCACCCTTTCCAACATCGCCAGGGAGATATCCACAGCCCAGACCCGGCCCTCCGGTCCGACCAGGCCTGCCAGCGGCAGGGTGAAGAACCCGGTTCCCGCCCCCAGGTCGACCACCCGCATCCCTGCTTGCGCTCCCAGCCGCCGCAGGGTGGCTTCCGGGGGGAGCATCTGCCGGCGCGCGGTTGAATCCAGGTGGTGCGCGTGATCAGGATCGAACTTGTGCGGCATTGGACCCTCCTCTGGATCGCGTCGTCACGCTTGGTGTAAGGGTGTCAATGACACCGTTAAAGGCCGCCCCAGCAGGATTACCGCGGTGGCCACAGAATTCTCTACCCTGGAGGTGCCGCAAGTGAGCGCGTTTTCTGCCGTCTTGTACGAGCGCCGGGGATCGGTCGCCAACGTCGTGCTAAACCGGCCCGAGGTCCTGAACGCGATGAACCGCCAGCTTACCGATGAACTCTACGAGGTGGCCAGGAGGGCGGGGCGCGACGAGCACGCCCGGGTCGTAGTCCTCACCAGCCACTTGGACCGGGCCTTTTCCGTCGGCGCAGACCTGAAGGAACGCGGCGCCCTGTCCGAGACGGAGACCCTCGAGGCCAGGCGCTCGCTGGTGGAGGCCTTCGATGCCGTCGGCCGGTTGGAGAAGCCGACCATCTGCGCCGTCAAGGGCTTCGCCCTCGGTGGCGGGCTGGAGTTGGCCCTGCGCTGCGACATCATTCTTTGTGCGGACAACGCCGTTTTCGGATTACCCGAGGTGACCATCGGGATCATCCCAGGCGGGGGGGGAACCCAGGCCCTGCCGCGGCGGATCCCCCCCTCCCTCGCCAAGGAACTGATTTTCACGGGGGCCCGCTTTGATGCCGCGCGGGCCGCGGCCATCGCCCTGGTAAACCGGGTGGTGCCGCTGGTCGAACTCGACGCGGCCGTGCGCACCCTCGCGGAGACCATCGCACACAACAGCCCCCTGGCGGTACGCCAAGCCAAACGGGCGATTGATTGCGGCCTGGACTGCGACCACGCCACGGGAAGACGGTTCGAGGTCGAGGCCTACACCGCCTGCTTGCACAGCGAGGACCGCCTGGAGGGGCTGCGCGCCTTCGCGGAAAAGCGCCGACCCGCTTTCCCGGATCGCCCGCAATAGCCCCTAGATGTCCCCGAAGTCCAGCAGCTTACCGATCTTGTCGTCGATCTGCCGGTCTAAACTTGGCATGCCCTCGTCGCTGGCGGCCGCCGCTTCCTGCCGGCCTTCTTCGACGTGCGCCGGGGAGATCGTGATCGGCCGGATCGGTTCGGGGTCCGGCTGCCGGCTCATGCCGACCGGGCGAGGGGCGTATTGTCCGGTGACACGATCCAGCACATCGCAGAGCACCCGCACCTGGTGGCGCAGGCTGGCGAGTTCGGCATCGACCTTCCGCTTGCCCGTCAGATGGCCGGCGATCAGATCCTTGAGCGCCTTGGAGGGGTCCGGTTGGGCCGCCAGCCAGCGGGCGAGGGAGCGGTCCGTGCGAGTGGCGTTGAGCTGGAGGGTGTACGTGGAGCCGGCCGCAGGGCGCCGTTTTTCGACCCCCTTACTCACGCGCGTCGCCGGCCTGGCTGAGTTTATCCTTCAACTGCCGATAGGCTACTTTGTAGAACCCGTGGCAATTAGCAAATTGCGAGTTAGGGGTCAGTTGCACGCGGGGGTTTGACAGATAGGGGAACAACCCGATCGCTCCGCCGCCTGACAGAAAGACGTTGTGGTAGCTGGAGAAGCCACCCAGGCGGGTGTTCACGGAGTTCTCGATCTCCCAGGCCAGCTCCTTCAGCCACTTCTGGGAGTAGGGATCGACGGAGTGGAACTGCCCGTCGTAGAAGAAGCTCCGGTCCAGGAACAGTTGCTCCATCTCGGCCAGGGGTTTGACGAACTCCGGGAAGCGGAGCCCCCCGTCCTCCCGCCGTTCGGACTTGATATCCTCCAGAGTATTGTCCAAGACGGTCTTGATACCCTTGTTATCCAGGCTGTAGGAGTAAAGGTCGACCGGTTCGAAGTCCTCGATCGTCGTGATGTCTATGGTGCGGAACCCGACGTCGATGAGCAGGTGTTTCTTGCGCAGCAGGTCGGAGCGCAACACCTCGCCGGTGTCGTCGAAGACGACGTCGTAGAAGCACCCCAGCCCCTGCGGCAGCACTCGCAGTCTGACGATGAAGAAGCGCTTGGACAGGGTGCGGCCGTCCGGGAGCACAAAGGTCAGTTCGTGTTCCCCGGTCAGGTTGTGTTCGTAGTCCTGCCGTAGGAGCGGGTTGCGATAGTGCTCGATCGGCAGGCCGGTTACGACGACGAATTTCTGCTGCTCCGTTTCGCTCTTTACCATGGTGAGACCGATGGAGGTCAAGAAACAAATTTTGGTCTCCAGGGTGTTGAGCCGATTAACGCTCCAGTTGTAGTCGCCTCCGTTGCGAGAGCCCAGTTGGCCCACGTAATACTCACGCCCCTGGTGGACCACATGTAGCTTGTCCAATAAACTGGAGACGGCCGCCTTTCCCTTTTCCTCGGAGAGGGTATTGGCGAGCACCCTTTCCCGGCCGGGGACGACGACACTGGGAAATAGAATATCGGTTTGGTTGGCATAGGTCTTGACGTTGCTGAAGCCGACATCGCTGGAGGCCAGGGTCAACTGGGTAAACAAGTCTCTCACCTCAAATAGGTATGAGGATAGGCCGGCAGCAGGTTATTAGACTACCGGCGGCTCTTTTCCTGCCGGCTGGCCGTAGTGGCAAAGATAGAAATCGCGCGCCCGGGCCAGGTAATCCTCCGGCAACGGAACGGGTCGGCCGAGGGAACTGGCCAGTAAGTAGAGCTCGGCGGCCGTCTCCACCGCCCAGGCGGTGGCGTAGGCCTCGTTGAGATCGTGCCCCACCGCCACCACTCCGTGGCTCTGGAGAAGAACCGCAGTGGCCCCGCCCAGGCCTTCCACGGCCTGGCGGGCGAACTCCTCCGTCCCGCTCTCGGCCAGCCTCGCAAGGCGGACGGTGGCACCGACCAGGGCCGCCAATTCGGTGGATATTACCGGTAATTCGCGGCCGAGGCAGGCCAAAGCGGTGGCGTGAACGGAGTGCGTATGCACCACCGCCGCCACCTCCGGACGGGCACGGTAGATTGCGCGGTGCATTGGGTTTTCGATCGACGGGAGGCGTTTCCCCTCGACGACCCGGCCGGCCGGATCCAGCACCACCAGGTCAAGTGGCTTCAACCGGTGGTATTCCATTCCACTCGGCGTTATGACCAGGTTGCCACTCGGGCGGTCCCTGGCGCTGACATTGCCGGAGGTCCCCCTGACCAATCCCTCGGCGGCCATGCGCTTGGCAATCTCCAAGACCTGTCCGCGGAGCTGCCCCAGGCTGGCGGTCACAGGCGCTGCCTCAGACGGGGGGCCGGCGTGAGCCCGGGAATACGACCCCGCTTGGCCACCGGGCGGCCCTCCACCGCCTTGAGATCCATGGTCATGTCGATGGGCTTGGCCGAACTGATGTAGCTTCCCACCCCGAACCCATCGGCCCCCGTCCTGGCCAGGTCGGCGATCCGCGCCGGGTTGAGGCCCCCGCTTACGAATATTTGCACGCCCCGGTAACCGGCCTGGTCCAATCTGGCGCGGGTCTCACGCACCAGTTCAGTCGTCACCCCTCCCCGTTCAGACGGCGTGTCCAGCCGCACCCCCTGAAGCCTATTCCTCAGCGCCCCCGCGACGCGGAGGGTTTCCTCCGCCTCATCCTTGAAGGTATCTACCAGGATCACCCGTGGGGTGTCGCTGGGCATCGACTCGTCGTAGGCCCTGGCGACCTCGACCGTGTCCCCGACGATCAGGGCCGCGGCGTGGGGGATGGTCCCGGAAGCCGACCGCCCCAGCAGGACCGCGCCGAGAACGGAACTGCACCCGTCAGCCCCTCCGACGATCGCCGCCCGGTCCATCACCGACGCCACCGACGGGTGAACGTGCCGGGCGCCGAAGGAAAGCACCTGTTTATCCCCGGCGGCCGCCTTGCACTCGCGAGCCGCCGTCGCCCAAGCCGAGGAACTGGCGAGGATCCCCAGCAAGGCCGTTTCGTAAATCCCGAATTCTCCGTACGAACCCTGTATTCGCATGAGGACCTCGCGAGTGCCGAATTCCAGTCCCTCGTCCAGGGCCCAGACCTGCACCCGCTGGGAGCGAAGAAGGTTCAGGCACTCCTCGACTCCCGCACAAACGCCCGGCCCGCTGGCAAAGATCTCGGCCACGACCGCCGTATCCTGCCGGCCGACGTGGCGCAGAACCTCATAAGCCCGCACGAAGTAAACGTCGGTGGTGGCCCCGCACAGGATGTCATCGTGGTTGGCGGAAAAAAGCAACCGCTCCTCCGGTTTAAAGCTGGCCACCGCGTTCAGGGTACGGATCAGGTTACGCTCTGCCAAGCCTGTCCCACGCTCCCCCGTTCACAGTCCCTCGACACGGGCCGATTGTGTTCATTCTAACCTGTCGCCTGTCCCCTGACAAGGCAACCAACCAAAAGCGAGAGGCGCCTGCTGAGGCGCCCCACAAGACAGTGGCGCGCCTAGAGGGACTCGAACCCCCGCTCCCGGCTCCGGAGGCCGGTGCTCTATCCGCTGAGCTATAGGCGCGCAAAAAAGTTTTGTTATTGGTGCATCAAGTATTATACTACAACCGTCGCCAGTCAACAACCGGCGCGGCGCTCCGTCAGGACTTCCCCATCAGCAGCATCAGGCCGATGCCCACAAAGGCGAGGCCCGCCGCGGTGCGGATGAACGACGCGGGAACGTAGTCCGTGACCTTTTCCCCGAGTGCCACGGCCACCAGCGTGGCGAGGGACAAGGCCAGGGATGCGCCGATGAAAACAGCCACCGGCGCGCGGGTCTTGGCCGCCAGCACGAGAGTGCTCAGTTGGGTTTTATCACCGAGTTCGGCCAAGAAGACGGTAACGAAGGCAGATAGCGCGGCTCTCCACCAATCCACCCTCCGACCTCCTGGGGCCGCTAGCGGCACTCCTCGCAATAGCCGAAGAACTTGACGTCGTGGTCAATGATTTGGAACCGTTTCTTGCGGGCGATCATCGCCTCGAGCGACTCCAGGAGGTCGTCCTCCACCTCTTGCACCCGCCCGCAGCGCACGCAGATCAGGTGATGGTGGTGGTGGAGTTCATTTTCCTCGGTGAACTCGTACCGGCTGCGCCCGTCCCCGAAATCGAGCTTCTGCAGAATCCCTACGTTGGCAAACAAATCCAGGGTGCGATAAACGGTAGCCAGCCCGACCTCGGGATGTTCACGTTTTACCAGGTTGAATACGTCGTCGGCGGAAAGGTGGCGCTCGGCGTTCTGGATGAAGGTCTGGAGGATGATGCGGCGCTGGGGCGTGATTTTGTACTCTTTTTCCTGCAGCTTCTCGAAGAGGCCATGGAAGTGGTCACCCACGGCGATCTCTCCTCTCCC
>JAJYMS010000130.1 GCA_021786825.1 Bacillota bacterium
GGCTCGCTCTTCGTGGTGGGCGACCCCAAGCAATCCATCTACCGCTTCCGCCGGGCCGACATCGCCACCTACAACCTGGTGAAACGGCGCACTCAGCAGACCGGCGGTGACGTCGTGACCCTGACCACCAACTTCCGCTCCGTGCACGCCATCGGATCGCGGGTAACTTCTATTTTCGAGGGGGTTCTTCCGGCCCAGGCCACGCGGTACCAGGCGGCCTTCGCGCCTGTCGACGCCATTCGGGCTGGTGGAGTGGCCGGGGTCGAGGGCTTGCGCGTCATCACCGTCGGGAAGATCAAGTGGAACAGGGCGCAGACCATCGCGGAACTGGACGCGCGGCGAATCGCCCGGTGGATCGCCCGGGCTTGCGCCGGCGTCGCGCGCCCGGCCCGGCCGGGAGACTTCCTCATCCTGCTGCGCCGCAAGAAGCATATGGATCTGTACGCCCGCGCCCTGGAGTCCGAGGGCCTGCCGTACCAGGTGGCCGGGGCCGAGACTTTCGGGGAGAGCGTGGAAGTGCGCGAATTGCTCAAGCTCCTGCGCGGCATTGCCGACCCGGATGACCCGGTGCACCTGCTGGCGAGTCTTCGCGGGCTCTACTTCGGTTTGAGCGATGACCTGCTGTACCGTTTCAAGCGGGCGGGGGGGCGTTTTGCGTTCACGTCCCGAGCGCCCGAAGAACTCCCGGACGGGCTCCAGCCCGTGGCCGCGGCCCTCGGCCGGCTGCGCCGGTACTGGGGTTGGTCGCGCGAAGACCCGCCCCCTGTCGCCCTGGAACGCATCATCGAGGATTTGGGCGTGCTGCCTTTCGCGGCGGGCGGGGAGATGGGTAACAGCCGGGCGGGCAACCTCCTCAAGGCTCTGGACATCGTGCGCAACGGGATCCTCGAGGCCACGTCGTCCTTCGCCGACGCGGTGGATTTCCTGGCCGCGGCCTTCGAGCAGGGGACCATCGAGGAGGGGAAGGTCCTCCCGGGAACCGGCAGGGCGGTGGCCCTGATGAACCTGCACAAGGCCAAGGGATTGGAGGCCCCGGTGGTTTTCCTGGCCGATCCCACGGGGGCCATGGAGCACGAACCCACCGAGCATGTCGATCGCACGGGGGACCGTTGCCTTGGTCATTTCCTCATCGGCAAGAGTGGGACGTACGGGTTCGAGGTGATCGCCCAACCACCCGGCTGGGCCGACCGGAGCGAGGAGGAGAAGCGGTACCGGCTGGCGGAGGAAGAACGGCTCTTGTACGTCGCGGCCACCAGAGCCCGGGACCTCCTGGTGATCAGCCGCTACGCAGGAAAGCCCGAGATCAGCCCCTGGTGCCGATTGGAGGGGGCCCTGGCTGACGCCCCGGAGCTGGAGGAACTGGAGGAACCGGGGGAAGCGGCACTGGCAGCCGAGTCTCCCCCCGGCGAGTCTCCCCCCGGCGAGTCTTCCCCCGGCGAGGCCCTCCCCGGCCTGCCCGCCGCCGACGTCCTGGGCGGTGAACTGGAACGGGATATGGCGACTTCCGCAACCCTTCTCCGAGCCGCCGCCCGGCCGGGATTCTCCCGATTGGCGGTCACCGATCTGACGAAAGCCCACGGTGACGCGCCGCCCTGGCAGGAGGGGGGGCGCGGCATGAGCTGGGGAAGTACCGTGCATCGCCTGCTCGAGGCAGCCGGCCGAGGTTTATCGCCCGAAGGGCTGAAGGCCCTGGCCCCGATAATCCTTGCCGAAGAGGGTCGCCCGGAGGACGACCTCCCGTCCCTGCTCGACCTGGTGCGCGGCGTTCAGGCGTCCCCCTTGTGGGAGCGGGTGCGGCGGGCGGAGCGGCGCCAGTTCGAGGTGCCCTTCGCGGTGCGCGCGGCCCCGGGGGAACTCGGCCTGGCCAGCGAGGCTGCCGCGGACACCCCCATCGTCCTCCGAGGCGTGGTCGACCTGGCCTTCCGGGAACCCGACGGGTGGGTGCTCGTCGACTACAAGACCGACCGGGTTGAGGACGGAGCCCTCGACCGTTTTGTTGCCTTCTACGCCCCGCAGGTGCAGTGCTACGCGGACTATTGGACCCGCATCACCGGGGAGCCGGTGAAGGCGAGGCTGTTGTTCTTCGTGGCCGCGGGGGAGGTTGTGGTGGTTTGAACGTAAAGGCGCCCGACTAGCCCCGACTAGCAACGAGGGGGTTGACCACCCATGTTAATTGCGCGTGAGCTCAACATCAAACCGGCCTGCATGAACGAAATCCACGCCCTCCCGGCCAAGATGATGCCGATGGTGGTCGAGAAGATCACGTGGCTCACTGGTGACCCCATTCCGGATGGCAAGCTGAAAAAGAAGTTGAGGCATCCGCCAGGCACCTACCGGCTGCGCATCGGCGACTACCGGCTGATCTACGCCTTTGGCGACGCGTGGGTCCGGCTGCTGGCCATCCGCCGCCGCGATGACGCCTACGCCGGCAAGGACCTGGTGGAATACGAGGAACCCGAGGCTTGGCCGCCCGGGGAGGAGCCCGGTGGACTTCCCGATGACTTCCCCGAAGAATCTGGGGAACCCCTTCAGGGGCCGCCGCCAAAAGGGCAGCTTCCCCCGGCGACGAGCCTGGAACCTGGTGTCGGGTTGGATCCCGGCGTCCTCCCCCGCTCCATCACGGTGGAGTGGCTGGCGGAGTTGAAGGTTCCCGAGGAATGCCACGCCGCCCTCCGCGCCTGCGCCGACGAGGATGCGCTTCTCGCTGTTCCAGTTCCTCCCTGGGTGCTCGAACGCGTCGTGGACAACCTGTGGCCTCGTCCCCTGGACGAGGTGGCGCGGCAGCCTGACTGCGCGGTCGAGGATCCCCAGGATTTGCAGAGGTACAAGGACGGGGACCTGCTGGGCTTCCTGCTGAGGCTTGACTCTGGGCAGGAGAAGCTCGTCGACTGGCGCCTGAGGGGCCCTTCTATCATCAAAGGCGGGCCTGGCACCGGCAAGAGCACCGTCGCCCTCTATCGCGTGCGGGCGCTGCTGGATCGGGCGGTCGCTGAGGGGCGCCCTGCCCCGCGGATCCTTTTCACCACCTATACAAACGCGCTCACCCGGTTCAGCGAGCAGCTTCTACAGCAATTGCTTGGGGAACGGGCGTCCCTGGTTACCGTCAGCACCGCCGACAATATCGCCCGAAAGATGGTGGAGCAGGTGGAGACGGTGGCCGACCCGGCTATGCCGTTGCAGCTTGTGCGCGCCCTGGATGAGCTTCGCGCCCGGTGGGGGAAACGTCGACGCACCGGCGGGAAAGCCGGTAATGCCGGTGATGATGCCGCGCTCGCCACATTGGCGGACCTGCGCACCGACTTCCTGCTGGAGGAGTTCGAGTGGATCATCGAGGGCCGGGGCTTGGGGACTCTGGAGGAGTACCTGGCGGCGGACCGCACGGGTCGGGCGGTGCCGTTGCATCGGAGCCTGCGGGTGGTGGTCTGGGACCTCTATCAGGAGTTCCAGGCGGAGTTGGTGCGCCAGCACCTGACCACTTTCGGCCGGGTCCGGATCCGGGCGCTGGAGATCCTGCGGGCGGAGCGGTATCAGGAGCGCTACGACGCGGTACTGATCGACGAGGCGCAGGACTTGAAGCCTGCCGCGCTATCGCTGCTGGTGGAACTCTGCCGGGACCCGTCCGGGGTCTATCTCACCGCGGATGCTGGGCAGACCATTTACTCGCGGGGTTTCACCTGGTCGCAGACGAACGAACGGCTGCGCTTCCGGGGCCGCACCGCCTTGCTCAAACGTAACTACCGTTCCTCGGGGGAAATTGCCCAGGCCGCCACCGCCTTCGCCCGGATGACCGGGGCGGGAGACCCGGACTGCCTCGACCTGGAGTGCGTCCACCGCGGACCGCCGCCGGTGCTTCACGCCTGTGACACGCCGGAGCAGCAGTGGAGCGTCGCCGCGGACTTTATCAACCATGCGGCCGGCGAACTGCGCCTGCAACCCCAGGCCGCCGCGGTGCTGGTCCCCAGCAATGCCCTGGGGGAGCAGGCTGCCGACGAACTGACCCGCTTGGGCCTGCCGGCCCGTTTCATGCGGGGTACCAAGCTTGACCTTTATGCCCCCGAGGTCAAGGTGCTCACCCTTCATTCCGCCAAGGGTTTGGAGTTCCCGATCGTGGTGATCGTCGGTCTGCAACAGGGGCACTTCCCCCGGCTCCCTCGGGAACTCACGCCGGAGGAAGCGGAGGAGGAGACCCAGGCCTTCCGCCGCCTGCTCTTCGTCGGCATCACCCGGGCCATGCGCGGCCTGCTGATTTGCTACCCCCGGGCGAAGCCTTCGCCGTTCATCGCCGAGCTGGACCCGGCGCTGTGGCGGAGCGGGTGGCAGGGTGGCCGGTAAGGTCGACCCCAACCGGTGGAACGGGGTGAGCACCGTCCCCCGAGGCTGCGGCGGAACTCGCCAGCCTGCTGGGGTGAGGGAATGGAGCCACCGGGGCATCATCGAGTACCGTCTCCGCCGGTACGAGCGCGCCAGAGAGCTTTTTCAGAGCTGGAGCTTACTGGCTAGGCGCAGGCCGGAAAGCTATAATTATGGCTGAGGGATTGTATTGCGCTAAAATTCGGAAGGCGGTGGTTGGCCGTGGCGCTTGATCCTTCCGCCCATCTTGCCGAAGCCGGAGCAGGTTTCACGGAGGCGCTGCGCGCTTTCGCGACCGGCCTTGTCGAGAGGTTTCCGACCGACGTGTTGGAAGTCCGTCTTTTCGGTTCCCGAGCCAGAGGTGATGCGGCCGAGGATTCAGACGTCGATCTGCTGGTGGTTCTTCGCGATGCCGCGCCGGAGGACATCAACGACGCGATCGGTAAGGCGGCGAGGGAGGTTTGGCGCGACGGCTTGCCCCTCCTGGCTCCGCTGGTTTTGCGCGAGGCCGAGTTCCGCCGTTATCAGTCCACCCGCTGTTTGCTGTACCGTGACCTACGGGATCAAGGAATCGCGCTATGGCAGGGCAGTGTGGACCTCTGGAACGAGGAGGGGGTTCCTGCAGTGGGCAGGGAGAGGGATGTCGAGTTTGAGTTGAAGCGAGCGCGGAATTCACTCAAGATGGCGAGGCTTGGCCGGGAGCAGGACCTCCCGGACGAGGCGGCTTCCCGGGCTTATTACGCCGCCTTTCAGGCCGCTTCCGCCGCCTTGCTCACTCGGAACATAGAACGCGCAAAGCACCAGGGCCTGATTTCCGAGTTCAACCACTGCGCCCTGCACAACCAACTGCTTGGCAAGGAGTTTCACCTGAAGCTCGACGACCTGTTCAAGTTGCGGCAAGAGGCTGATTACGGCCGAGACGGCATAAGGGAGAAGGACGCCAGGCGAGCGATTGACACGGCTGAGCGGTTCGTTCAGGCCGCCCAGGAGTACTGCCGGAAATGGTCGGAGCAGCAAGCCCAAGCGGACCGCTAAGCTGCGAGGTCTGTCGGCACCTGACTTTCGACCACCAGACACAACCGCTGATCCGCCGGCCAATCCTCATCCACAACACAAGCGACGGTGGCGGACAGGTGTACCCGCCCGGTATCCATCCGTTGCCTGCTTGGCCGTAACAGGGGGGGGCGCAGGCAACCTAACAGGTCTGAGCCGGAGGCGGCTTTGCCATCGGTCACGGTTCATGGTAGACTGGTCGGGGAATGACATCTGATGTCCTTAATGTCATTACCTCCGGGGGGATTTCTTATGAACGATATCACCGTACGGGTATCCGAAGGCGGGCGGCTGGTCATCCCTGTTGAATACCGCAAGGAATTAGGCATTCATGAAGGAGATAAGGTGCTGGTGCGGATCCAAGACGGGGAGCTTCGCATTCTTCCCGTCCAAGGCGCGCTCAGGCGCGCGCAGAGAGTGACTCGCCAGTATGTATCTCCCGAACGGTCGCTGAGTGAGGAACTAATCGCCGAGCGCCGCCAAGACGCCGAAGATGAGTAGCGGAGTGCTCGATGCTTCGGCGTTGTTGGCCTACCTTAACGCGGAGCCGGGCAGTGAGCAGGTGGAGGCGCTGGTCCTCGACGGATCACCGATCAGCGCGGTCAACCTCTCCGAAGTCATAGCCAAACTCGCCCGAACTGGCATGCCGGAAGCAGTCGTTCACGAAGTCCTTGGGCTCTTGAAGTTGCGAGTTGTCCCTTTTGACGAGGAAATCGCCTATCGTTCAGCTTTTCTCATCCAGAAGACAAGGACCTTGGAGCTCTCCTTGGGTGACCGAGCTTGCCTGGCCCTGGCACAGAAGTTGCGTCTCCCGGCGTTCACCGCGGACCGGGTCTGGAACAAGGTGGATTGCGGGGTCGACGTGCGTCTGATTCGCTAGCCGGCCTACCGGGGAAACCCGTTGCCACTACGATGCGCGGCGCCCGTCTGCCATCCGGCTCCGGCGCCGGCGCACTACCCAGATCGCCACCGGCAACGCTGCGGCCAGCAGCAGATACAGTCCGGCGGCATGGGCCCACTTGGTCACCGCCGGCCACAACGCCCCCAGGCCCCACCCGGCCAGAATCAAACCCAGGGTCCAGGGAAAGGCACCGGCCAGAGACCAGAGGACAAAAGGCCCCAGCGGCATCCGGGCAGCGCCTGCGGGCAAGGAGATCAGACCCCGGACGATCGGTAGCAGGCGGGCCAGGAAGACGGCTTTCCCCCCATACCGCCCGAACCAGCGGTCCGCTTCTTCCAGGTGCTTCGGCGAGATCAGCAGGTAGTGGCCAAACCTTCTCAGCAGCGGCCGCCCACCGTAGCGCCCGAGGGCGTACTGGAGCAGGAACCCGGCGAGGCCGCCCAGGTTGGCCGCGATCATGGCCCCGAGAAAACCCATTTGGTGCGAGAAGACAAGGTACCCCGCGAAGGGGAGGACGATTTCGGCCGGGATGGGAGCACCGGCGCTTTCCAGGCCCATCAGCGTAAACAGCCCGGCATAGCCCAGGGTGGTAAGGGATGAGACCAAGGTGGCTAGGACGCTCTGCAAAGGCACACCTCCGACACTCAAAAGAGCATGTCGAGGACCAGCATGGCGACCCCGATTCCCAGGACAATCCAACCGATCACCCGCGCGCGAGGGGCCAGCCGCGTCACGAACACCCCAGCCAGCCGGATCCCGATTGCGGCCGCGGAGCAACTGACGGTCAGGACCGGCAGCAACAGGGAGAAGACCAACCCCCAAACCGTACGCCCCCCCAGGCGGGGCAGGTCCGTTGGCGTCACCGCTTCCCAGCCCTTGGTCAGGAACTCTTCCCAGGTGCCCGCGATTCCGGTTTGCACCAGGTAAAGTTCCGTTTCACGCAGGCCCCAGGCAACCGCGGCGAGGATAATGCCCAGGCTCAGCAGCATG
Organism: Bacillota bacterium; assembly: GCA_021786825.1. Classification (GTDB taxonomy): domain Bacteria; phylum Bacillota; class Sulfobacillia; order JAMDAP01; family JAJYMS01; genus JAJYMS01. Next base: position 7,295 of record JAJYMS010000130.1, read on the forward strand.
AAGGACACCTGTGCCGCCAGTTCACGGCGGAATTCCGGCAGCCTGCGGCGCAGAGAAGCCACGCTGTCTTCGAAGAGAGACGTCAAAAGGATACCCCCCTTTCTCGGACCGGAAGTCTAAGGCCTGCGGCAACACTACCTTACCGCTCCGGCGAAGCGATGGCAACCGGGGAAACGCTTGGTGGGGATGCGCCTGGGTCTAGGAGACCCAGCATGGGACGACTGGAGGACCGCGAAAGGAGGGCCCAAGTGAGCGAGATCGGCCGTAACGATCCCTGCCCGTGCGGCAGCGGGAAAAAGTACAAGCACTGTTGCCTTGTGCGGCAAAGCGCCATCGCGGGATCGCTCCCCCGCTGGCGGGAGGCGGAGGGGAGGCTCCTCGCCAGGCTCGTTGACTACACGAGGGACAAAGTGAAGGACGGTGCCCGTGAGAAGGCCTTCCGGCTCTTCTTCGGTACGGACGGCGATGACCCCGCGCTGGCCAGAGTTGCCGGTGCCGGAGCGGGTTTTGTGGACTGGCTGGCCTTCGACTACCGGAGTCGTGAGAGTACCCGGAGGTTTAGCGAGAGGTTTCGGATGGAAGAAGGAGCCAATCTTCCGGAGGACGAGGGCCGGTTGCTTATTGACTGGTTCGGGTCATACCGGGGAGTGTTCGAAGTGACTGTCCTTTACCCCGGCCGGGGGATGGACGTGATCGATATCTTCTCGGGAGAGCGGTTCGCAGTTACCGAGACCACGGCTTCGCGAAGGTTGATCAAGTATGATCTTGTCTACACGCGCTTGCTCAAGGTGTTCGAAACCCACACCATATCCGGAGACTTGGTTGGGATCCCAAGGACGTGGGGAGAAAGCCTACGGGCCTGGTTCGACCGGGAGCGCACCCGCTACTTTCAAAGACATCCCGGGACCACCTACCGCGAGTTCATGAAGGCCCGGACGCACTCCCTGCACCGTTTCATCGTCCGCCGGACCGTCAACCCGGTCCTGCCCAAGCTGATGATTGATGGAGAACAGTTCGTCTTTGCCAAGGCAACCTTCGGGGTGAGGGACTACGTGGCGGTGGTCGACGCCCTGCGCCGATCCCGCGTATTCCGAGAAACTGGCGAGGGCGGGTCAGGCAAGCTTCTTTTCTCGTGGTCGGAGCAACCTACGGCCAGGGAAGCGGAGAGCGAGGGCGCCGCCAAGGAGGCGTCGTTGGAGAGCGACGTGGGCCAAGGTTTTCGCCGGGTCCTCGGGACCGTGGAGTTGAAGGGCGACCTCCTCGTACTTGAGACCCAGTCGCGGAAGCGTCTCGCTTCGGGCAAGGCGCTGCTGCGCGGGCTGCTGGGGGAGATGGTCGTCCACCGGGCCGACAGTTTCATGGACCCCGCTCAGGCCCTCGCCTTCGCAGCGCCGTGGGCAGAGGGGGCCTCCGCGCCTGCTGAACTTCCGCTGGAGATACAGCAGCAAATCGTGACTAAGGCCATGGATGACCATTATCACCGGTGGGTCGACCAGCCGCTCCCCGGCCTCGGCGGCCTGACGCCCCGGGAGGTTTACGCGAGGGCGGAAGGGCGTGCCGCGCTGGAAGCAGTCCTTCGCGACATTGAGAACTTCCAGGAGCGGAACCGCATGGAGGGACGGCCCTCCTACGACGTCGGCAGGATCAGGCGGTGGCTGAGATTATGAGCTGAAATCATGATAGGATGCCTGTCTTGGACCAAGAGTTGAGGGGGGCCCGGAGTGCTCAGGTCCAAATACGGGACGAATGCTGCGCGTGGACTTTAAGCGTGCGCGTTGCAGTGTTGAGCCGGTTCCTCCGGGCTACCACGATTTGTTTGTGGGTGGCCGCGGCTTGGGAGCGGCCCTTCTGTATGATGAGGTCAGCCCAGGCGGTGATCCGCTGTCGGGCGACGATAACCGGCTCATCTTTACCACCGGACCGCTGACTGAACTGGGGGCCTCGGGCACGGCCAAAGCCGCCCTTCTCTGCAAGTCGCCCCTCACCGGAATTTACCTTTTCAGCCTATCCAGCAAGCAATTTGGGGTCCGGCTGAAGCCGAACGGATCGGACTCCGAGAGGCTGGCGAGCTGTGGGGGAAGCTGGTGGACGAGGCGGAGGGCCGGCTCCGGGCTGCCCTCGGCCCCGGCTACAGCTTCGCGGTAATCGGTCCTGCCGGCGAGCGACTCGTCCGCTACGCGTCGGTCATCAACGACGGCGGGCGTGCTTTTGGCCGTGGTGGGGCGGGTGCGGTCACGGGTACGATGCGGCTCAAGGCGATCGGTGTCGCTGGATCGGGACGTCTGCAAGCGTGTTTCCTGCACGAAGTGGACCTCCGCTGAGGCCAGCGACGGCACCAGGGTTTTGGCCGAGGGTCCCGAGTATGAAACGGTCTACGCCTTCGACAGCGCTTGCAACGTGGACAGCTTTCGGGCGGTTATCCAGGCTGATAAACTGTGCGACCAGTTGGGCTTGGATAGCATCTCGGCGGGGGTCACCCTGGCCAGAGGAACAGGAGAAAACGGTGCTGACGCAAGAACATTGCCGTGGAGGTGTTCGCTTATGCCGGATGGCTTCCATGGCCGCATCTTGCGCCTGGATTTAACTGCAGGGGCTCTGCGGGACGAGAGGCCCGGCGACAACTTCTACCGCCAGTACCTGGGCGGCAAGGGTTTTGTCGCCTACTATCTGTTCAAGGAGGTACCCCCCGGGGTCGATCCCCTGGGGTCTGAGAACCGGCTGATCTTCGCCGCCGGGGTGGTCAGCGGCGCCCCGGTACCAGGTTTTTCGCGCTTCTCGGTGGGTGCCAAGTCGCCCCTTACGGGGGGCTACGGCGAAAGCGAGGCAGGCGGTTTTTGGGCGGCCGAGCTGAAGTTTGCCGGCTATGACGCGATCGTGGTGCAAGGAAAGGCGGAGCATCCGGTCTACCTGTGGATTCATAACGGGGTGGCGGAGTTGAAGGACGCCGGGCACCTCTGGGGACTGGATACCGCGCAGACCCAGGCACGGATCAAGCAAGAGCTTGGCGACCAACGCGTGCAGGTGGCCTGCATCGGTCCTGCCGGGAGGTGGGGGTGCGCGGCAGAGCGCGGCTCGACGTGGCCAATCCCGCCCGGGTGCAGGAAATCACCCGGTGGTTCACGCGGAACTTCCGGCAGAACCCGCCCAGCAAGTCTTTATACGACGAAGGCACGCTCGGGGTGATCCCGGGCCTTGACGCCCGTGGTATGCTGCCGACGCGCAACTTCTCGGCCGGCGGTTTCGTCGGCCGGCAGGAGCTGCTCAGCAGCCAGGTCCACGTGGCCGGGCAAAACTGGGGGTGCTACGCCTGCTCGGTCCGGTGCAAGCACAACTCCCGGGCACGCGGCGAGGTGACGGAAGTGAGGTCGGTCGCGGGGAAGACCGGGGAAGCAGTGGTCGAGGGGCCCGAATACGAGACCGTGGCCGCTTTCGGCTCGAACATCGGCTGTTCCGACCCGGCTACCACCATTGCCGCCAATCAGTACTGAAACCGGATGGGGCTGGACACCATCTCGGTCGGGGTCACCATCGCCTGGGCTATGCCGCCTTCGAGCGGGATTACTCACCGAGCGGGACACCGGCGAGCTGAGCCTGAAGTTCGGCGACTCGGCGCCGGTGCTGCCCTTGCTGGAGATGATCGTGGCCCGGGAGGGATTCGGGGAACTCCATGCGCGGCTGGGACCCTGACGCCGGCCAGCCCACGCGGGCCAATCTGGAGGAGTTGGGGATAGGACGGGCGTATGTCGGCCTCGACGGTCGGCGAACGGCGACGATCGCACCGGTGAGCGGGGGTTGAGGCCAAGACGGGTGCCCGGGAAGGCAGTTGAAAGATGGGGCAACGGGTGAAATACGGTCTGTATGTCGATGAGGTCGGTAATTCCGACCTTGGTGCGTCACACGATCCTAACCACCGTTATCTCAGTTTGACGGAGGTGATCCTAGAGCTAGGGTATTTCGATTCAGCCGTTTTCCCGGGAATAGAGAAGTTGAAACGGGTATATTTTGGGTCGCATCCGAACTGCTTAGGTTGTTCTATTCCGGGCTATTGAAGTTGCAAGTTGTCCCTTTTGACGAGGAAATCGCCTGGGACTCTCCTTGGGTGACCGAGCTTGCCCGGCCCTGGGGCAGCAGTTGCGTCTTCCGGCGTTCACCGCGGACCAGGTTTGGAGCAAGCTGGATTGCGGGGTGGACATCCGTCTGATTCGCCAGTGCCTGCCGGAGCAGAACAAGGAGCCGCGACCAGGGCGAGGGTTGTCAACCCTCGCTCTGGTCTTCTCTACACAAATTTGAAGCTTGACAGCGCCTTCGGCGGGGCATAGCATTGGTGCTAGATAAATGCAAACATAGAGTTGTATATACAAACGCTCCTGCTTTTCCCGCTGGAAGCACCCCTTGGCGACGCTGGAGGAAGCATGAAGGCGCAGGAGACTCCCTACTTTACGCAAACCGCATGGCGAACCTTGGCCGTCCTGGAGGCTTTGAGTCAAACCCAGGGTGGGCTCGGGGTTTCCGATCTGAGCCGCAAGCTGGACTCCCCGAAGGCCAGCCTCTATCCGATCTTGCGGACGATGGAGGCGAGCGGGTACATTCGCAGGCGCGCCAAGGGGGTGTACGTGCTGACCTCCCGGATCCTGGACCTGGCGCAGGGTTACTTCACCCAGAATAGCTTCACCGAAATCTTTAACGAGGTTAGCCGCGCCCTGGTGCCGGTACTGGAGGAGACCATGCAAATGGCGGTGCTGGACGACACGGAAGTCGTCTACGTCGCGAAGCGGGAATGCGATCGCCCGGTCAGGTTGGTTTCGGAGGTGGGCCGCCGTCTCCCGGCGCACGCCACTGCCCTGGGAAAGTGCCTGCTGGCGACCCTGGATGACGTTGAGATCGAGCGGCGGTACCAAGCCCCGGCGCTCCCGATGCTGACCGCGAATACGATCGGGTCCGTCCCCGCCTTGCGGAAGGAACTGAAGAAGGTGCGGGCCGCCGGCTACGCCGAGGACTGGGAGGAGGCATCGGAGGGGCTCTGTTGCGTGGCGGCCCCCGTGGCGGGGGCCGACGGGGAAGTGGTTGCGGCCGTGAGTCTTTCTCTTCCGCTGCACCGAGCCGGCGCCGACCGCTGGCCAAGGTTGCGGGAACAGCTTCGGGCGGCGGCCGGTGAGATCTCGAAACGTCTGGGCGGTGATGGATCCCGCTACAGGGCGGAGCCTGGGGGACAGATGGTGCCGAAGGCAGGGGGAATATAGGATGCAGGTTTGCCGTTTCTACCAGCCCGGTAGCGGCCCTTGCGTAGGAGTGGTCCACGCCGGCAGAATTCACGACCTTACGCGGGCCGGTTTGTGCGACTCGATCCGGAGTTTCCTTAACCACCCGGACCCGTTGCGGCTTGCTCGCACCGCCGTCGAGACGGTGCCCGCCGGGGCGCCGTTGGAAAGGTTGGATCAACCGCCGCGACCGGAGCTTCCGCACCTCCTGGCTCCGATCGATCGCCAGGAGGTCTGGGCGAGCGGGGTGACGTACATCCCATCCCGCGATGCGCGCGTGCGCGAGGCCGTGGACAGCGATTTCTATACCCGGGTTTACCAGGCCGATCGCCCGGAGCTATTTCTGAAGTCCACACCTCACCGCACGGCCGGCCCTAACGCGGCGATTACAATCCGGGCGGATTCCCACTGGAACGTACCGGAAGCGGAGCTTACGGTGGCTTTGTCCGCCGATCTTCACATCGTCGGCTATACGGTTGGAAATGACGTCAGCTCCCGCAGTATCGAGGGAGAAAACCCCCTTTATCTCCCCCAGGCCAAGATCTGGGTCGGCTCCTGCGCCTTGGGACCGGTGATCACCCTGGCCGAACCGGGCACGGTCGATCTCCCGACCATGGCGATCCACCTTACCGTCTGGCGTGACGGCCAGCCGGTCGTAGAGGGCCGGACCAGCACCGCGGAGATGAAACGTCGGGTCGCGGAACTGGTGTCTTATCTCGGCCGGGCCAACGCCTTCCCGGACGGCGCTTTCCTGCTTACCGGGACGGGGATCGTACCCCCGGACGACTTCACCTTGCAGCCTGGAGATGTCGTTGACGTGGAGATCAGCGGCATCGGTCACCTCCGCAATACCGTCGAGCGGTCGAGGGGGTGAGGGATTGTCGACAGAGCGCACGATCCTGATCATGGACGCCAGGGATAACGTAGCCGTGGCCCTGCGGGCCCTCGCCGTCGGCGAGGTGATCCAGGCCGAAGGCCGGTCCATTCGGGTCCGGGAGCGGATTCCAACCGGACACAAGCTGGCCCTGGGGCCCATCGCCGAGGGCGAGTACGTGATCAAGTACGGGGAGCAGGTCGGGCGGATGAAGACCGGGGTGGCGGAGGGCCAGCACGTCCACGTGCACAACGTTCATGACATCACCGAAGAACGCTGCTTGGAAGAAAGGAGGAAGCTGGGAGAGTGAAGCCTACGTTTTGGGGCTACGACCGCGGCGACGGTCGGGTCGGCATTCGCAACCACGTGCTGGTGGTTGCTACGGTGTCCTGTGCCAATCATGTCGTCGATCTCATCGCCCGCAAGACCGATACCATCCCGATCACCCACGAGCACGGTTGCCTGCAGTTTGGGGCGGACCGCGAACTTACCGAGCGAACCCTGTTGAATCTCGGCTCGAGCCCCAATGTGGGGGCGGTCTTATACGTGGGACTTGGTTGCGAGCAGACTCCCACCGCGTCCATCGCCCAGTCGATGATCGGCAAACCGGCCGGCTACCTCCTGATCCAGGAAGCCGGCGGGACCGCTCAGGCGGTCCAGCAGGGGATCGGCCTGATCGGGCGCATGAAGGAGCAGACCCTCCCGCAGGAGAGGCGCCGGTTCGAAGTGGCGGCCCTTCAGGCCGCGGTCAAGTGCGGCGGGTCCGATTACACCACGGCGCTTGCCTCGAACCCCGCCGTCGGGGCGGCGGCGGACATGCTCATTGCGCAGGGCGGCGCGGTGTTCCTGACGGAAACTCCCGGGTTGCCGGGGAGCGAGCACATCCTGGCGCGGCGGGCTGTAAACCGGGACGTGGCCCGGCAGATCTACCGCATCGTGGACGCCTACCGCGAGGAAGTCCGCACCAGGTTCGGGCGAAACATCAGCGATGGCAACCCCAGTCCGGGCAACATGGACGGCGGGATCACCACCCTGGTGGAAAAGTCCATCGGCACGATCAAGAAAGGGGGGTCGGGCCCTGTCCAGGGAGTTATCGGTTTTGCGGAAAGCACCTTTGGGAAAGACGGGCTTTGGATAATGGATACCCCGGGGCATGACGTGTTTTCGGTGTCGGGACCAGCCGCCGGCGGGGTGCATGTCAACTGGTTCACAACCGGCCGCGGTTCGCCGCTGGGCAACGCCATAACTCCGGTGATCAAGATCTGTGGCAACCCCGAAACTTACCGTCGGATGCGGGAGGACATGGACATCGATGCCGGGGTTGTCATGACCGGACAAAAGTCAATCGAGGAGGTGGGAAAGGAAATCTTCGATTTTACCCTCCGGGTGGCCAATGGAGAACCGACCAAGAGCGAAGGGTTGGAACATCGTGAGTTCGCTATTCCCCGGATCGGCAGCACACTATGACCATTGATGAAAGAAGGGGTGGTAGGAAGATGGCACTGCGCAAGTGGCTAGCAACGATCACCGTTGGCATCCTGATCCTGGCCCTGGCGGCCGGGTGTGGGGGTGGGGCCAAAACCGGGGCCCCCGCCGCCGGCTCCGACAATGGAGCCAGCGCCAAGCCGAAGCGGCTGACCGTCGGCATCGCCGACACCGTCCAGACCCTTGACGTGCAGAAACAGGGCAGTATGGGTACGATGAGCGTTCTCAGTAATCTCTATGACCCGCTGGTTCGGCGGGGCAACGATGGTAAGCTCTACCCCGCGTTGGCCACGGAATGGAAGGCTCTGGACGACCATACTTGGCAGTTCAAGTTGCGCCAAGGGGTGAAGTTTCACGATGGTGAAGCGTTCGATGCCAACGCGGTGAAATTTAGTATTGAGCGCATCCTGAACCCCCAAACCAAGTCGCCCATAACCGAACTCAAGGATGTCGACCGGGTGGAGATCGTAGACGGCAACACGGTCAACATCATCACCAAGAAAGTTGTGCCTAATTTGCCGGATACGCTGGCCCTCTTCGGCGGCTGCATTGTACCCCCCAAATACATCCAGCAACAGGGCGACCAAGCTTTCGCCCAGAAGCCGGTGGGCACCGGCCCCTTCAAGTTCAAGGACTGGCAGAAAGATGACCATCTGACCCTGGTGTCCAACAAGGAATACTGGGGCGGCGCGCCTAAGGTTGACGAGTTGGTGTTTCGCAGCCTTCCCGACGCCGCCGACCGAGTGGCGGCGCTGCTGAGCGGGCAGGTTGACATCATCAACCAGGTACCAGCGGACAGCCAGGAGCGGGTGAAAGGCGACTCGAACTTGCGCCTGGACAAGGCCAACGGACTGCGCCTGTACTACTTGTCCACCGCCGCTGAAAAAGGCCCCACCGCGGACGTGCGCGTGCGTCAGGCCATTAGTTACGCCATCGACACCCAAGCCCTGATCACGCACCTCTTGAACGGCAACGGCGCGCCTACTGCCGCTCCGGTAACGCAATTCAGCTTCGGCTACGACCCCGCCTTGAAGCCTTACGAGTACAACCCGCAAAAGGCGAAGGATCTCCTGGCCAAGGCCGGGTACAAAGACGGGTTTGAAATCAAGTTCCAAACCCAGCCGGGTTTCTACAAAGACCTATCTGAGGCTATTGCCGGGATGCTGGCGAAAGTGGGCATCCGCGCCAAGCTGGAGGTTCTCCCCGATGCCCAGTTCGACGAGCTTTACGAAAAGGGCAAGCTCGCTCCGCTATGGACTAACGGCTACACCCTTTGGCAAGGGTCGCCGGAAACGCTTGTCAGCGTGTTCTTCAAGACCGGCATGCCGCGCGCCCACTACCACAACGACCAGATGGATCGCCTGATTGCAACCTTCCAGGGCACTACGGACCAGGCCAAGCGGCTGGACGCACTCCACTCGGCCCTCCGCGCGCTGCACGATGACGCCGCCTGGTCTTACCTCTTCGTTGCCGGTGACGCTTACGGGGCAAGAAAGACCGTCAAGTGGACGCCGCCGACCAACCAGATCCTCTTTCTGAAAGACGCCGGGATTGAATGACAGCGCCCGCAGGCGGGGGGATTAGCCTCCCCCCGCCTGCTCCCATGGGAAAACGGGGGAGGGGAGTGCGGTGAAGCACTACATCATTCGCCGCTTGTTGGCTACCGCGGTCACGCTGGTCGGCATCATCGTGGCGGCGTTCTTCATCCTCCGTCTGGCCGGTGACCCCACCACGGCTCTCCTGGGGGAAAGCGCCACTCCGGAAGACATTGCCCGCCTGCGCCACCTGATGGGCTTTGACCGGCCGCTTTGGCAGCAGTTTACTTCGTTCGCGTG
>JAJYMS010000260.1 GCA_021786825.1 Bacillota bacterium
CCCATCCGTTCAACGGATGGGGAGGGCTGCGAGGTCGGCGGTATTCCCACAGTTGGCCGGTAGAGAGGTTGACTTCATTTGCTCACAACCGCAAGATTCTACAGCGATTATCGATAATCCTGCCAAGCTGGCGTCTTTTTCATCACGTTGAGTCAAATTCCGAACCTTTCCATAACTTCCCCGCCGGGTCGGGAGGGAACAGGAGGCACCCCAAAAGGCCGGGGTGCCTCGAGCCGTGGAAGATCAGACTAATTCAGGCCGACTTGCTCTGGGATTCCTTCTTGGGCATGAACAGCGGAGGTAGGATGGCGGAGAGATAGCCAAAGAGGACGCCCAGGAGGATCGGGAGCAGCGTCTTGCCGATAGCCGCGGTGCTGGCCCCCATGCCGAAAAAGGATGCAGCGCTGGCAAACTGGGCCGGCACGAACTCGAACCCTTTGACCAGGCCGAGGACGGTCATGATGAAGGCCACGATGACTACCGCGATGGCCAGGCCGATGGTCCCGCCGCCCAAAAAGGGCGTGATCTGCACCGCGATCCAGCCCAGGAGCGTGCCCGTGATGATCGGGAGCCCCGCCTTGTAGATTGATTTGGCGTCCCCGCCGCTGGCGAAAAAGAGTGCCCACCCCACGAACGTCGGCCAAGTGGCGATACCAGCAGTGATGGAAATCCAGGTCCAGATGCCGGCCAGCACACCGATGCTGATACCAAGACCAACCAGCGTCATGTCTTTTTTCCTCCCATCGATTATTGGGGACTAGTGAGCTGCCTTCGGGGGAGCGCCTTTGCCAGCCAGGTACGCCCGACCGATGGCGTCGGCAGCGACGATGGCTCGGTACACCGTGGTCGCGTCCACCGGGAAGGGCATGTTGTGCATGATGGTTCCGGGGCGCGAGGCGAAATCGGCCGCCGTCTTCAACTTCTCGGGCGCGGGGTCGGTGATGCCGATCTGGGCCAGGGTGATGGGCAGTCCGACGTTGTAGGAGAAGTTCAGGACTTCCTCGATTTGCTGGGTGGAGCGGTTCTCCAGCACCAGTTGGACGAGCGTGCCGAAGGCGACCTTCTCACCGTGGTAGTAGTGATGAGTCTCGGGGAGGGCCGTGAACCCGTCGTGGGTGGAGTGGGCGGCGGCGAGGCCACTGGACTCGAAGCCTACGCCGCTGAGCAGCGTGTTGGCCTCGACGATCTTCTCCACGGCCTCCGTGGGCACTTTCCGCTCGGCGGCGAGCTTGGCGGAAACCCCGTACTCCAGCAGCAGGTCGTAGCACAGCCGCGCCAGCGAAAGGGCACTGGTGGTCGAATGCCCGCCCGGCATGTTACCGGCGAAGGCCTTGGCACAGGCGTCGGCTTCGAACCAGGTGGCCAGCGCGTCGCCCATGCCGGAAACCAGCAGGCGCACGGGAGCCCGAGCGATGACCTCGGTGTCCACCACCACCAGGTTGGGGTTCCACGGCAGGACGTAGTACCGCTCAAACACGCCCTCGTCGGTGTAGACCACGCTCAGGGCGCTGCAGGGAGCGTCGGTGGAGGCGATGGTCGGGACGATGGCCACCTTGAGATCGCACTCGTGGGCCACGGCCTTGGCTGTGTCCAGGCACTTGCCACCGCCGACGCCCACCACGGTGTCGCATTTCTTGGCCTTGACGATGCCGTTGAGGCGGTTGATTTCGTTGGTCGAGCACTCGCCCCGGAAGGGCTCAAAGACGCATTCGATCCCGGCTGCCTCCAGACTCGAGGCGATTGCCGACCCGGCCTCAGCCAATGCCGTCTTGCCCCCCATCACGAGGGCCTTCTTCCCCATCGCCTTCATCTGGTTACCGATGTCGGCGAGGACACCCGGGCCCTGGACGTAACGAGCCGGCGCAATAAGGATCTTCCGCATACGGTAGTTCCTCCTTTCATTTCTTCAGGGTTAGTCTGGTTGCCTATCCTCGCACTAGGGCTGACCCACACCCTCCCGGCGGCGCTGCGCTTTCCTCCCCCCCTTCCAACCGCCGGGTCATAGTACGTGGCGCCAGAGGGACTGGTGGGGAGCCGGCAGCACTACACTGCCGGAAAGGAACCCGGTGCCGGCCACGACCGCCTCGGCCGCCGAAATGGCCGCTTGCACCGCCCCCACGTCCCCCGTAAGCGTGAGGTAACACTTTCCCCCCAAGCCCCGCGCCAGCCGCACTTCCAGTAAATCCACCGCGGCCGCCTTGGCCGCGGTATCTGCTGCCACCAGAATGCTGGGGCAAGAGAAGGTCTCCAGAATCCCCAGGGCGCCGCGCGCACCGGGGGCAACGCTCCCCGAGATGGCCGGCACCAGGGAATCGTGTACGCTAGGTAGCACGAGCTGATCGACCAGGGCCGCGCCGGCGCTAGTCTCGGCGGCCTGTACCGCGGTCTTGACGGCGCCTACGTCCCCCGCCACCAGGATCAGGTACTTGCCCGGGCACAGAGGAAGGGCCTGAATGAGCTCCACCGTCGCCGCCTTGGCCATGGCGTCCGCGGAGGCGATGCCCAGAGGAATGCTAGTGATCTCCACCATCCCGATCGACTGTTTCATGGCTCACTCTCCTGACCCAATGACCACTGCTTGTAGCGTCACGGCCTCCACCACGCCGCCGATGCTGGCATGGACCGAAACCCCCAGCCGGTCGGGGCGGTGCGCCCCTACCACCTGCCCGCGTTTCACCCGCTCTCCCACCGCCACCACCGGCTCGGCCGGCGCCCCTGCGCCCATGAGCAGGGGAATGGTCACGCGGCGGGGGCGGTAGGGCTCTTCTTCCAGCTTGGCGGGCACGTCGTATTCCTTGAGCCCGAGGCGGGCGATCAACCGGGGGATGGGCAGGTGCCGCGCGGTTACGTACGGGTGGGGCTGCGCGGCCCGGCCCTGATTGGGGTTCTTCGCCCCGGCCCGGACCAACTCGGCCCGCACATGGGCGAACAGCCGCTTCGGGGAAAGCCCCATGGGACACGCATAGAGGTCACAGACGCTGCACTGGGAGCAAAGGAAGGCCTCCAGGTAGGTGCCCGAGTTGGGAACGGCCAGGGGCAGTTGCTTGGTGATCTTGTGGGGGTGGAGGTGGTGGCCCAGGAGGTTGCGGGGACACATGAAAGTGCACTCCTGGCAGCCGCAACAGACGCTCGCCGCCAACCGCAACTCCAGTTCCACCGGCCGGGTCTTGAGGGAGATCACCTTGTGTTCCCGGGGCAGGACGATCAGCCCTCCCGTGACCCGGGTCACCGGCTGTTGCAGGTCGGCCACGACCCGGCCGGTCATCGGACCGCCTTCGATTACGGCGAAGTCCTCCCCGCGGGGGCCGCCGGCGAGGGATAGCATTTCCACCACGGGGGTGCCCACCGCGACCCGCACCGTGGTGGGGCGTCGCACCCACCCGTTGACGGTCACCCACTTGTCCAGAACCGGGGCGTCAAGGTCCACCGCCGCGGCCACGTTGATGAGCGTCTGGACGTTCTGGACCAGGACGCCGGCCTGGGTCGGGAGACCCCCTTCGGGAACGGTCCGGCCCAGGACTTCGCGGACCAGGACGTGTTCGTCCCCGGCCGGGTAGAAGTCGTCCAGGGGAAAGACCGTGACTCCCTTTTCGCCGCGGACGGCCTGTTCCAGCCCGGCCACCGTTTCCGCGTGCTTGGCCTTCACGGCCACATAACCGCGCTGGGCGCCGGTGGCCTGCATGGCGATCTCGAGCCCCCGCAGCACCTGCTCCGGATGGCTCCGCAACAAGTAGGGGTCCGTCCGCAGCAAGGGCTCGCACTCCGCCCCGTTGACGATGACGTCCTGGACCTGGCTACCAAGCTTGACGTAGGTCGGGAAGCCCGCTCCGCCGGCGCCTACCACGCCCGCCCGGCGGACCGCCTCCACCGTTTCGTTGCCCATTTCCGGGCCTCCTCAGACGATCGAAAAGGCGTCCACCAGGGTGCAGCGGCGCCGCCGGGTAAAGGTGCGGGCCGAGGTAATGCCCTCCCCCGTGGGGCCGGCGATGGTGAAGGAGGTGAACCCCTCGCCCCCCAGGCCGATACCGGCGTAGGACGGGCCGTTCTTGACGAAGATGGTGCTCTTGATGGCCCGGGCGAGCTGGGTCATGTGGTCGACATTGCGGGACCACATGGTGGCGGTGTGGCGCCGGCCCTGCTCCACCTCGACGCCGAAGCGGATCGCCTCCTGCACGTCGGGCACCCGCACCACCGGGATCACCGGGAGCATCTGTTCAAGCCACACCAGGGGGTGTTCCCGGCCGACCTCCAGGAAGGCGATGCGCGGGTCGCCAGCCACCCGGACCCCGGCCTCCCGGAGGATGAAGTTGGCGGTCTTGCCGACGTACCGCTTATCCACCGCCAATCGCTTCATAACCTGCTCGCGGCCGCTGCAGCCCCGGGCGCCCTGGCCCTCCTTGTCGGTGAGGATGCGGTCCGTCACCGTATCCGCGTCCGCCCCGGCGAGACGCCAGCCCCCGTTCTGCTCCATGGCGGTCATCAGGGCGTCCGCCACCTGGTCCACGACCACGATGACCTTTTCCGCGATGCAAGGAAGGTTGTTGTCCAGCCCGGCTCCCAGGACCAGGTCCCGGCCCGCCTTGCTCAGGTCGCAGGTATCGTCCACCACCGCCGGCGGGTTGCCGGCCCCGGCGCCGATGGCCTTCTTTCCCGAGGACAGGGCCGCCCGGACGACTCCCGGACCGCCGGTGGCCACCACCAGGCTGACGCGGGGATGGTGCATCAAGGCCTCGGCAAACTCGATGCTCGGATCCGCCACGCTGGTCAGGAGGTTGGCCGGACCCCCGGCCTCCACGATGGCCTGGTTGAGGATTTCCACGGCGCGCCGGGAGGTCACCTTGGCGCTGGGGTGCGGCGAGAATACCACCGCGTTGCCCGCGGCGATCATCCCGATGGCGTTGTTGATGATCGTGGCGGCCGGATTGGTCACCGGGGTGATGGCTCCGATCACTCCGAAAGGAGCCATTTCGACGGTGGTAAGGCCATGGTCGCCGCTCCAGGCGCCGGTCTCAAGATCCTCGATCCCGGGCGTCTTGGCGGCGACCAGCCGGTGCTCCGCCACCTTGTCCTGGACCCGGCCCATGCCCGTTTCCCGCACCGCCATCTCCGCCAGCAGGGCGGCGTCCCGCAGGGCCGCCTGGCGCATGCTGCTGATCAGTTCACCCCGCCTTTCCCGGGACAGGGTGGAAAGTTGTTCCTGGGCAAAGGCGGCCGCGCCGACGGCGTCGTCCAACCGGGAGAAAACGCCTCCTACTCCGGCGTCCTTGAGTCCAGGCTGCTGTTGCATCTGATCCAGCACTCGGAGCACCACTTGGGTCAGTTCCCGCTCGTTAAGCTCCACCGGGCACACACTCCCCCCGCAACAGGTTGCCGCCGGACCTGGTCAGCCCAGGGCGGCCAGGCCGGCCTGGGCGACGTCCTCGTCTTGCTCGACGCTTCCCCCGCTGACGCCCAGTCCGCCGACAGCTTGGTTGTCCCTCACGATCGGAAAGCCGCCGCCGAAGGTGACGATGCGGCCCCGGTTGGTGGCTTCGATGCCGAACAATGCCGCTCCCGGTTGGGCCAGGGCCCCCACCTCGCGGGTCGAGCGGCGCAGCGCCGCGCTCGTGTAGGCCTTGCCCACCGCGATATCGACACTGGCCAGGAGCGCCCCGTCCATTCGCTTGAAAGCCTTGAGAGTGCCGCCCGCGTCCACCGCGGCGATGACCATGGGGATTCCCAGGGCCGCGGCGCGCCGCTCGGCCGCCGCCATCATCCGGTCACATTCGGCTGTGCTGAGGTCACGCCCCATCGTTGCTCCCTCCTCGCCAAGGGTCGCCGCCAGTCCTGCCCTGACCCGGGCGGCGACGCGCCGCACCAGGGCGTGGTGAGCCTCCAAACGGGACAGGACGTGCAGGTAATCGGATAAGCGATTGAGATACGGTAGCAAAGCGGAGGGGCCTTCCGAGTCCGCCACCCTCACCACCGCCCGCTCGGCCCTCCGGCAGGCGGTCCGGGCGACGTGCAGGGCTCCCGCCCCGGGGGTGCCACCCGGCAGTTCCCACCCGCGCTGGGGGGGCAGGGCCGCCTCGGCGGCGTCGATCTCCCCCTCGAAACGCGCCACCCAACCCGGGTCCAACCGGCTCTGCGCCATGGGTGACGCCAGTTCGGCCCCCACCACGAAGAGCTGTTCCTGGACCGCCGCCGCCGCCGCCCGGACCGCCGGGTCCTCGGCCAGGCCCAGCGCCAGGCCCAGCGCGGCGTTCAGCTCGTCGACGGCCCCCAGGGCCTCCACGCGCAAGTCGCCTTTGGAAGCGCCGGTCCCGTCCGCGAGGCGGGTCTGCCCGGCGTCTCCGGCCCGGGTGTAGATCCCCATCCTACCCTCCCTGGCGGCCGGGGCCCAGCAGGTCCCGTTCCAGGTTGACCTGGTCGATGATGCCCACCACGGCGCCGTCCACGGGGGTATCCTCCTTGCCTGACGCGGGCCGCGCCGAACTGCCGGCGACGACCAGCACCTGCTCCCCTACCCCCGCTCCGATCTTGTCCACGACCACTACGGGCTGACGGCTTCCGCCGTCGCCGGCGAGATCTTCCGGGCGCACCAGCAGTAGCTTGTACCCGACCAGGCGTTCATCTTTGCGAGTTGCCACCACCGTGCCCACCACCAAACCAACCCACACGGGCCGAACCCCCTTCCCGTTCCCTATCCCCTGCCGGCCGCCCTGGCAGCCTCGCGGGCCAGCGGTGTCCAGACACCATCCGGGGGCAGCAGCCCCAGGTTTCCCGCCGCGAGCGCCGCTTCGACGTCCGCCCGGGTGACCACCGGGCGGCCCGGACCGCGGCCCGCCTGTCCGCCGGGGAGCGCGGCCGTCGGTGCGGCGGAGGCCAGGGTCAACGACTCCGGCTTGTCCCGGTTCGCCGCCGCCAGCGCGGCGGAGGTCAGGTCATCGCTGCCGATCAACTCGATCCCAAACTGCCGCAAGGTCGCCAGGTGAGACCGGAGGAGGGACGCCAGGGCTGCGGCGGGTCGCGCCCAGCTCCCCAGGCAAGGGCCTTCCGGGTCCAACTCCTCGGCGCAGGCCAGCACCGGGATCCCCCGCAGCAGGGCCAGCATCAGCACCGAGGTCGCCACGGTATCGCAGACGCCGGTCGCCAGCTTGGCCGCGCTGTTCAGGCTGAGCCACGGCACCAGGACCAGGTCCGCCCCGAAGGCCAGGGTAGGAGGCGCGGGACTGTCACCCTCGCTCAGGATCTCGCCCGCCCCCAGGGCCTGCTCCAGGGAGCGCCGGTCGACGCGCCGGGCGGCGGTCCGGGAAAGGAGCAAGGTCGCGGCGAAACGTCCCGAAGCGGCGAGGTCCGAAAGGGCCGTCGCAATTCGGCCGGGGTCCGCCGGGGCGCCGGTGAGCACCACCAGCAGCCGCTTGGGCGGGGCCGCCTGGCGCCCGAGGGCGCGCCGCACCTCCTCAACGATCAGGGTGACCAGGGCTTCGAGGTCCAAGGTCTAACCCCCCTGAGGGGCGGAGAGGAGGGCGATGCCCATGGGTGTGACCAGGAGGGGATGGGCCGGGGTGTAAACCGGCACCCCCAGGTAGCTGGCGATGACCGCCGCCATGCCCGGCAATGCCACCGCTCCCCCCACCAGGTAGACCGTCCGGGCGGGGTGCGCGGTGAGATGGCGCTGGACGATACTCGCCACCTTCTCCACCACCGGGTGCAAAACCGGGGCGATCTCGCGGGACGCCCGGCCACCCAGCTTGATGGCCTCCGCCTCCTCGAAGGAGACGTTCAAATGACCCGCCAGGACCAGGGTGAAGTGGGTGCCCCCCGTCGGCTCGTCGGCGGTGTAGATGACCCGGCCGCCCCGCAGGACCGAGATCCCGGTGGTGCCGCCTCCCACGTCCACCACCGCGCCATCCTTGATTTCCAGGAGGGCGGCCGCCGCGGTGGGCTCGTCCAGGACGCCGGTGACCTCCAGGCCCGCGGCCTCCACCACGTTGGCCGTCACCCGCTCGGCCCCGGCGCCGGTGCCGGGGGGGATGGCGCAGGCCGCGCGGGCGAGCTTCCGGTCCAGCCGTTCCTCCAGGTCGGCGACCAGGCGGCGGATGATCCTTACCGCCCCCAGGTAGTCCACCACCAGACCATCCCGGACCACCCGGGCGCTCTCCAGAGCGGCGGCCAGGGGTTCCCCCCGCTCGTCCAGCACCGCCACCACCACGTTGGCCGTGCCCAGGTCCACCCCGACCCGGAGGGAGGCGTCGCGCCCCACCTGGCAAGGACCTGCCAGGCGGTTCCACATCAGGCTGATGCGCTGGTTGGCGAGTTCCAGCAGCCGGGCGGGGTTGTCGGCCTCGCGGGCCGCCGTTGCCGGCCCTGGCACGCCGGGGACTACCTGCGGCAGGGTCACCCTCAACCCCCCCCTGCAGGTTTAGCTTCGGGAACGCGTCCGAGGTCGCCGGTCTTGAGCCCGGCGGCATTGGCCTCGTCGGTATCCAGGTGCAACTCGAGCCGGTAGGTCTGGTGCACCCGGACGACGACCTGGCCCAGGGTCAGGGGGCGTTCGCCCCCGACCACTTCCACGTGGACGTTTTGGCCGTCCACCAGGCTCCAGGCGGCCGCCTCGTCGGGAGTGATGTGGATGTGGCGTTTGGCGGCGATGACGCCGTCCGCCAGGCGGATCGCCCCGGAGGGACCAACCACCGCGACCCCCGGCGTACCCTCGACGTTTCCGGAGAGGCGAACCGGGGGGTGAAGGCCCAGAACGAATCCGTCGGAGGACGAGATCTCCACCTGCGTCTGGCCCCGCGCCGGCCCCAGCACCCGGACCCCCGCGAAGGTCCCCCGGGGTCCTACGAGGGTGACCGTCTCCTCGCAGGCGTACTGCCCCGGCAACAGTTCCCGGATCGGGTGCAGGGTCTGGCCGGCGCCGAAGAGTCTCTCCACGTCCTCCTGAGACAGGTGGATGTGTCGGGCGGAAACGGCCACCGGAACCCAAAACTCCTGGGGCGAGGCGCCGCCTTCGAGTTGTCCTTGCCGCAACCGCGCCACCGCCTGGCGCACCCGGCTCTCCAGCTCCACGCCTAGCTCTCCTCCCGCTCCTGGTGGTGGATGCAAACCCGCCGGGGCTGCCCCTGCCGCCGCGGACAGGCCGGGTCATGGCAGAGGTTGCAGACCTCGCCCGAGGGGCCTTCCGCCTCTCGCGCGGCCACCCGTTCCCCCGGCAGGTGGCCGGGGACCATCAGGTCCGTGTCCGCATGGGGCCGGGGAATCACGTGGGTGCTCACCACCCGGCCGATGGCCCGGGCGGCCGCCGCGCCGGCGGATACCGCCGCCTGGACTGCGGAAACGTTGCCGCGGACCTTGACCGTAACCAGGCCGCCGCCCCGGGCCAACTCATATCCCACCAGGATCACGTCGGCCGCCTTGACCGCCGCGTCGGCGGCCTCGATACCCGCGACCAACCCCGCGGTCTCAATCAATCCCAGCGCCTGACGCTCCATCAGCCATGCCTCCCCAGGTCCAGTTCCGTAAGCCTGAAAGGTTGTACCTTGACCAGCCGGGCGGCGTTGACCCCGAAAGCCCGGGCCACCAGCCCGTCAACCGTCCCGGCCGGCGCCACGAAGATGGGCTTGTCCGGTTCCGCCCGCAGGTGGTGCAGGGCCAGGGCACCGCCGGCGTCCATGGCCAGCCCCACCTCGAGGCTGGAGGACCGGGCCGCCTCGTAGGCCATCGCCACCGCCGCCGGCTGCCCGTCGGCCGTCAGATCGGCCTCGGTGATCTGTACCCGCCCGGGCACCCCCTCTTCCTCCAGCCCGGCCAGCAACTGCAACAGCAGGGCTGTTCCGGCTCTGGACGGGTCCACCTGCACTGCCACCACGGGGGAATCCGGGTACTCTCCTTTCCCCACGTTCGCTCACCTCCTGCCCGGCAACCGGGATGCCCTGCTCCGGGAGAGGACAAGACCAGTCGCTACCGCGTTCCGCGGCCCTTCGGTGCCGCGGACGTTCCCGGAACCGGCCACCGCCCCGTACTCGGCGAGGGCGGCCGCCACCATGGTCGGGATCTCGAAATCCATGGCGGACCCACCCACGAACACCACGAACGGGATCGACCGGATGTTGCCGCCGGGAGCCACGCGGGCCAGGGCCCGCAGGGCGTTGGTGACGAAGACCTTGCGTTTCGCCTCCCGGCGCACCTGGACCACCCTCTCCAGGGAGTGGCGGGTGGGGACGGGTTTCATCCCTTCCGGGTCCAGGAGGACCAATCGGCCAAACAGCGCCGGGTCCAGCGGTTGCTTGAAGAAGCGCACCCCGCCGTCTTCGAGGCGAAGGTGGAAGAGGCTCTCGCCACGGGCCAGGGGATGGCGCTTGAGGCCCTCGGCCAGTTCGCGGTCGTCCAGCCCCAGTTCGGAGTCGATGAGCATCGTGGCCAGGTCGCCAGCCCCCGCCATGTGCACCGCCTCGACCCGCCCCTCCCGGTCCAGCATGGCGGCGTCGGTGGAACCGCCGCCCATGTCCAGCACGGCCACCGGAACGTCGCACCCCGGGGTGGTCAGGGCTCCGAGAATCGCCATTTCCGCCTCCCGGCCCCCCACCTCGACCGGAACTCCGGCTTCGCGTTCCACCCTCCGGGCCACTTCCTGCATCACCAGCCGGGTGGTCTTGACCATCGCCGCCAGGGCCACGGCGTTCTCCTGGGAGAACTCCTCCGCCAGGCCCCCTACCACCCGGGCCGGGACGAAGGTGTCGACGGCGAGGGTGTCCTGGATGGTGACGCTGTCCGGAACCTGGCCCGTCAACTCCCCCATGGTCTGGCGAACGCGCTGGATCATGCCGCCGGCGTTGGTGCCGGGTTGACCGATCACGTCCTCCAGGGGTCGCAGCCGGTCCACCGCCTTCATGATCGCCTGCGCCCCCGCCTGGATGTCCACCTCCAGGCTTCCGGAGGCGCCTACGATGGTGAGGGAGCCGGCCGGAATGTGGCGGGCCGTCACCTGCCCCCTGGGGGTCTTGATCACCACCGCGGAACGGTTACCCACCAGGGCCCGGGCCACCGGCACGACCGACTTGGTCTCCTCCGGGGACAGGCCGAAGAGGGTAGCTATGCCGTAAGGATTGCAGAGGGTCTTGATGTACTGGCCGGGCTGGGCCACCTCGACCGCTCCGGGAACCTCCAGGGGAACCTGGTCGATGCGGGCCACCTCGTCGACCACCGGGATCGGGCGCCGGAGCCGGTTGGTGATCAGCACCGCGTCATCCCGCCCCGCCACCGCGCCCTGAACGTCGATCCCCCGCTCCAGGGCCCCGTTGATGGCGGCGCTGGCCGCCGCGAAGTCCCAGGCGTGGTCCACGACCGCGATCACCCGGTCCCCCGGCGGCAGCTTCGCCAGGTCCTCCAGGCGCACCACCCGGCCGGTTCCAATCCCGGTTCCTCCCGGGGTGGCCGGGTTGTGGCCGATCATGGTGGACTCGGTGATGACCGTCTCGGTCAGGGTCTCCATCGCCACGTCGGTGATCACCGGGGTCGCCTCGTTGAGATAGATCATCTGCAGGTCTCCCAGCCGCCGGCCGGCGATCCGCAGGGCGTCTTGCAGGGCCTGCATCACGCCGTGGGCGTTGGGCGGCGTGCCCTTCACTCCGGTGGTGGGGACCAGGGCGGTGGCTACGAACCGGCCCTCTCCCTGGAAGTCCACTTCCGCCAGAGCCACCTCGGTAGTGCTATTACCGATGTCCACCCCGGCTACCAGGGTCCGCACCAGGTCTCACCCCCTCGTCCCCGTCCGGGAAGTCAACCTTCTTTGAGGCGGCTTCTGCGGCCGTGGACCTCGCAGGCCTCGCGCACGAAGGCGGCACACCGCTTGGCCCCGTACTGCGTCTCCAACTCGTCGGCGATGGCCAGCAGTTCCGAGCGGGTTGAGCGGTAGGGACGCAAGGCGTTGTAAATCTCGAGGATCCGCTGGTCCGGGATGCGGGTCAGTTCCGCCGCCCGCCGCATGTTCCGGGCCAGTTGCGGCCGGCCGACGGCCTCGGCGATGCGGGCCTGGTACTCGAGCACCTCCGGCGTGATCTTCAGGTCGTCGGCGTTGATGGCGCCGGCCATGACCTTGTCCAGGGTGAGGTCGGCCAGGGACCGACCCTGAGGAGTCTTCACCAGGTCGGGCCGCTTCGTCGCCAGGGGGTAGTCCCGCCTGGGGTCCAGCCCGCCGGGCCGGGCGGTGGGCGCCGGGGCCGGGGCCGCCGCCGGCGCCGGAGCCTGGTTCTGGCCCACCCCGCCCATCGAGCGGATGACCTCTCGGACGATTTGCTCAAGGTCCTGTTCCTTGATCATCTCAGCACCTCCAACTCCACCGGACGCGAACCCGGAACGACCAGTTCCGTTTCCTTGATGTGCATGACCGCCGCCCGCGCCTGGTACTTGGGCCGGGCCATCTGATCGTTCTTCACCGGGACCGGATCCGGAGATTCCCCCTTGGCGTAACGGGCGGCGTTGCGCCCAATCGCCCGGTAAGTCTCCAGATCCACCACCGGAGACTGCGGGAACAGCTCCAGGTTCTGCAGCGGCTGCAGGTCCTTCTGGTGGATCAACGCGGTCCCCCTCGACTGAAGCCCCACCGCGATCCCCGAACCCGACAGCTTGGCCCCGTCATGGCCCAAGAAGGCCAGGTCAGAGGTGCGGCGGACCCGGATCAACCGGTGGCTGAGGCCCTCCTCCTCGATCCCGGCGAGGAGTTCGCGCAGCACCCGGGCATGGGGAATCCCGGTGATGGTCTTGTTCATGCGTCCGCCGAAGGCCGGCGCGACCGCCACCACGACCTCGTCCCGGCGGCCACCCGGCTTGGCCTCGCCCCGTTCGATTACTTTCAGTTCCCCGCCCGCGGGCGGGATCCCGGCGACGGGGCCGGGCGCGGGGGCTTTGGAAACAGCCTCCACCGCGGCCAGTTGGCGAATGACCTCGCTGACCACCTTTTCAATGACGCGATCACTGATTTCCACGGCGAGCCCTCCTCCCGGACCCTAAACGTCGAATTCCTCGGGCTTGAGGGCCTGAGGGATGCGCTTGATTTCCTCCCACCGGGCGCCGGAGAGGCGATAGCCGGTTCCCGGGCCCCGGTAGTCGTTGGTGTCGTTGACGGCCGATACGACGTTGAAGCCGGCGTCGATAATGGCCGAGGTGTGCAGGTAGTCCCCTGAGACCCGTTGCTTGAGCATCCCGAGCACGCTCTCGGCCACGTCCTGGAAGCCGTTCTTGGCCAGCGCCTTGACGACGTCCAGCCCGGTGACGCCACGGGCCAGCAGGTCCTGGGCGGCCTTCAGGTCGTCGACCACCTTCCGCGGGGGCATGTCGTTGGAACCATGGGCGTAGGTGGCCGCGTCGACCTCGGCGTCCGTAATCGGCGGGAACCCGAGTTCCTTGTACACAGCCTGCAGGGCCTTGGCGGCCTTGCCCCGCACGGCGATGACCTCGGCTTCCGAGACCGGGCGCACGCCGCCCTCCACTTTCAGGTCGCGCTGCAGCGCCAGGTAATCCTCCATGTCCTCGATGTCGAAGTTGGAGCCCGCGAACATGTTGTCGTAGTTGGGAACGGCGCTGTAGCCGGAGAAGATGAAGTCGGTGCCGGGCAGCATCTGCATCAGCATCCTGGCGGTCCGCCGGATGTCCGAGTGGCTGAAGGTCTGGTCGTTGCCCGAGGCGACCTCCAGGTCCGCCATCGTGGCCGCCAGGTTCTCCGCTAGTACCGCCCGGATCCCGGACGGCACGGCCCCCGGCACGCCGATGCAGGAGATGGAGCCGTTCTGCAGCCCCTGGACCCCGGCGCCCCTGGCGATCAGGACGCAGCGGACCTCCAGGTAGAGCATCGACTTGCCTTCGGCGTAGCCCATCTGCACCTCGGAACCGGTGCCGGAGGTGAAGCGCATCTTCAGGCCGCGCGATGCGTAGGCGGAAGCCAGAAAGCCCTTGGACCACGGGGTGTCGTCACCGTCGACAAAGACCTGTTCGGTGCCGTACACCGAAATGGTTTCCGCGTAAGAGGTGAGACCCCGCATCCCCAGTTGCAGTTCCAGGGACTCCTCCAGGGCGCACTGGGTGAGCACACCGCCCCGGCCGGTCTGGGAGCCGATCAACAGGGAGAGGGCGTTGAAGGGGGCGTAGCGCACGACCCCGACGGTGGTCTCCTCCTCGGCGAACCCACGATAGGCCCCCTCGGCGGCGTCGGCGGCCAGGAGCACCGGGTTGTCCCGCAGGTTGGTGATATGACACTGGTTGGCCGGCGTCCTGCGGGTGCGCATCTTCTGCATGGCCATCATCATCTCGACCACGTTCATGGCGTCGAGGACCTCGACGATCTTGGCGGGGGTCAGGCCCCGCGCCAGGGCCACCACCTCCTCGCGGGGGACATTCACGTCCACCAGGATCCGCGCGATCTCTGTGGAATCGATCGCCATGGCCTTCGGGGCGACCGCGGCGTCGATGGCGTAGTCGGCGATGAACTGGTCGATGAGATCGAAGTCCTCGCGCCGCTTGCCGTCCATCTCCACGATCTGGCCGCCCTTGACGGTGATGCTGGGCTTGGGGTCGCCCGGGCTGCCCATGGCGATCATGCCGACTTCCGGCCACTCGGCGACGAAGCCGTCTTTGTTCACCGGCCGCGCGGCAAGAGCTTCAAAACGTTTGGAGCGTGCCATCGTTCTCTCCCTCCGCGGCCTAGATGTAGGGCTTGGTGACGGGCTTGGGCACCGTTCCCCAGGCGCTCAAGAGCTTGATGCCGACTTCCCGCGCCGCGATCAGAGCCTGGCGGACGGCGCCGGAATCCCCGCTCATGAACAATACGGCCTCGTTGGTCAGGGAAAGTCCCTTCTGCGGGCTGGCGTACCCCAGGATGTCCACGTTGGCCGCCTTGACGGCCGTATCGCAGCACATCACGCCGATGCCGGCCGGAGCGCCAACGATCAGCCCGAAGGCCTTGCCGAGGGGAGCCGAAAAGGCCTTTTCCAGGGCGTAGCTGGCCCGGGCCGTGTACTGGAATTCCAGGTGGCCCTGGTCGTTGGCGTAGACGTCACCGAAGCTGCGATTCAGCTCGCGCAGCGCGACCTCGACGGCCCGGCGGGCGTCCGAGACCTCCTCCGCGCCGAAGAGGATCAACGAACCGTGGCCGGCACCCCCCTTGGTGTCCCGGGGCAGCTCGATGCTGATAACTTCCGTGTTGGTGGCCTTGACCGCCTCATCCGCGGCCATGATCTGCGGGCCGGCGCCGCTGCGCCCCCCGAAGATGCCGATGGACCGGTACTTCTTGTCCAGGCCCATCTTCTCGTGGAGAGCCGGGTCCAGGCTGGCGATCACCAGGCCGATGGTGTCCCCTTCCCCCACCCCGACGAACTCCGTCAACCCGACCGGGGTCGGCGCGGGGGTCGAGGGCCGGGCGGGCTCCAAGCGCTGCATCACCTGCTGGACCACTTGCTTAACCATCTGGTCTTCCATTGCTTTCACCTCCAGTGTGCGGCCCGGCCTACTTCAAGCTGGGCAGGATCTTTTCCACGTCCTGGTGGGGCCGCGGGATTACGTGCACGGAGACCACCTCGCCCACGGCCCGCGCCGCGGCGGCGCCCGCCTCCGTGGCCGCCTTGGTGGCGCCCACGTCGCCGCGCACCATCACCGTCACCAGACCGCTGCCGATCTTCTCGTACCCGATCAAGCGGACGTTTGCCGCTTTGACCATCGCGTCGGCCGCCTCGATCGCGCCGACCAATCCTTTGGTTTCCACCATCCCTAGAGCCTCAGACATCATTGCTGGAACCTCCTTCCGTAAGCTCGTGTAGCCTTTGCCTCAGACCCGCAAGCCCTTCGCCCGTCACCGCCGAGACCCGGCAGTACGGACCGGCGACCCCCGCCAGCCGCAGGTGGGTCTCCGCGCGTTCGGGCAGTGCGTCGGGCCGGTCCACCTTGGTTACTACGCCCAGCACCGGTTGATGAAACACCCGGCAAAAGCCGGGGGGTAAAACGGAGCGGGGCGCGGTGCCGTCCTGGACGACCAGGACGACGGCCGCCTTGATCGCGGTCGAGATGAGAAAGTGGTAAAACCGGGGCATCTCGGAGTACTCGCCCGGGGTGTCCACGAGCCCGTCGCGGAACTCCACCATCTGGGTCTTATGGGCTGGATCGCCGCTCCCGGCCAGGGCGTTTAACAAGGTCGTCTTGCCGGCTCCCGCGCGCCCGATGGCGATCACCCGCTTCATGACCGGGTGATCGGAGCCGCCGTGAACCCGAGCCTGGTCTCCAGGAACTCCACGATTCTCGCCAGCGCCGCTTCGACCGCGGACAACTCGCCCGCAATCACCAACGTCCCCGTGAAGCGGTCGAGAAACCCGATGCTGACGTCCGCCGCCTTGGTGGCCAGGTCACCGGCAATGATGGCGGTCTCGCTGGGGGTGAGGGTCAAGATCCCCACCGCCCGGGGCGTCCCCAACCCCACCAGTTCGCACAGGCCCGCGTCCGGGTTGGCGATCAGGTGCGCCAGGGTCACCTGTTTGCCGGGTACGTATTCCTGGATGACCCGCTGCTTGGTCTCCGTGTCACCTCCCCCCCGCCCGCCGCACTGTTTGCCGTGTTTCGCGTTATCGTGGTAAGGTGAATTCCGCAACTGCTCCAAGTAACCTCTGGACGTTACTGACTTGCCGCTGTCCAGTCCTGACTCGGTCCGG
>JAJYMS010000198.1 GCA_021786825.1 Bacillota bacterium
CTATGACGGGCTGGGGAGCATCATCTGCCGCCGCCAGGGAGGCGAAAAAACGCCGGTGATCACCCTGTCGGGGCATATGGACGAGGTCGGCTTCATCGTCCGCTCCATTTCCGACGAGGGGTTCCTTCGCTTCAGCGCCCTGGGCGGTTGGTGGGACCACATCCTGCCAGGGCAGCGCGTCCTGGTGAAGAGCCAGCACGGGTACATACCGGGAGTCATCGGGGTCAAACCACCTCACCTGCTGACCGAGGACGACCGCAAGAAGGTAATGGAGCGCAAGGATATGTACATCGACGTGGGGGCGACCACCAGGAACCAGGTGGAGTCGGAATTCGGCGTGCGCATCGGCGACGCCGTGGTTCCCGACTCGCCCCTGCGGGTAATGAAGAACCCTGACCGGGTGATGGCCAAGGCGTGGGATGACCGGATCGGCTGCGCCATCTTCGTCGAAGTCCTGAAACGACTGCAGGGCGTAAAACACCCCAACACCGTCTGCGGGATCGGCACGGTACAGGAAGAGGTGGGAGCCCGGGGAGCCCGAACCAGCGCCTTTGCCACCGACCCCGGGGTGGCCTTCGCCCTGGACGTCACCACCGCCGCTGATACCCCCGAGTTCACCGGCGACCAGCGCAACGCCCTGGTCGGCAAAGGGCCCTGCATCGTGGTAATGGACGGTTCCCTGGTCCCGAACCGTCCCCTGCGCCTGTTCGTGGAGGGGGTCGCCCGGGAGTTGCGCATCCCCTTTCAAAACACCCTGCTTGAGCGGGGAGGCACGGATGCAGGGATGATCCACGTCAACCGCACCGGCGTTCCCAGCCTTTTTGTGGCCGTGCCGGCGCGCTACATCCATGCCCCCGTGGGAATGGTCTCCCTGAGCGACTACCGCGCCACCGTGGACCTGTTGACCGAGGTGATCACGCGGCTCGACGCCGCCACCGTCCGATCTTTCACCGCCTGGGAGGGCTGAAAAAGACCTCCCGGAAGGTGCCTAGGAAAGGCGCGCGTGCTCTTTCAGCATGCAGCGGTCCATCACCACGAACAAGCCGGCTTGCTGGGCCAGGTCAGCCGCCGCCTGGTTGATGATCCCCTCCTGCAGCCAGAGTGTCCGCGCCCCTTTTCTGATCGCCGCCTCCGCCACCGGCGGAACCTCCTCCGGGCGGCGGAAAACGTCTACCACGTCAACCCTTCCGGGAACCTCTTCCAGGCTGGGGTAGGCCTTCTCGCCCAGAACCTCGTCCACCCCCGGGTTAACCGGCACGATCCGGTAACCCACCCCCTTGAGGTAGCTGGCCACGCGGTAGCTGGGACGCGCGGGGTTGTTGGAGAGGCCGACCACGGCGACCGTCTTGGACTCCTGCAGGACCTTGCGCAGAGCGTCGTCTCCCGGTTCTTGGTAGCTCAAGCTGCTCACCTCCGCAGTCCGGTGGGGGGTGTCCGGCCACTGTCCGGCCACCTGACCAATTCTACCTCATCCCGGACCGGGATTCCAGCCTGGGTAAGGCCGGCGGTCCGCCACCCACCTCCCGTCTGGCCTGGATGCGCTTCCCTTGGTGCTCGAAGGAAGATCACGCCAAATGTCGAAATAAGTACAACTAAGATGAAGCCTATCATCCAGCCGTACCGCAGTTGGCAGATCAGACGGAAAATTCTATTTCCCTTCCTCGCGCTGACCATGGTAGGGGTTGCCCTGGGAGCGCTCTTGTTCGAACGCTGGTCGGCGGCGGTCATTGATCACTGGAAAACCGAAGAAATTACCGTGGCCGCCGAAAGTGTCGCGCGGGAGTTGACGGGCCGCGAACGGGATTACATCCGCTTCGCCGATGCCGCCGCCGGCGGCGACTTGGGGGAAGCCTTGGCACGGCGTGACCAGACTCTGGCGGTGCAGTACCTGCTGCCTTTCAAGCTCGGATTTGAGCTCGAGATGGTCACTGTTTACGACCCCCTGGGCCGCGGTTTCGTCGCTCTCGGCATGGACGAAAAGCCGCGGGACCTGCAACCGCTCTTCCGGCGGGCCCTGACCGGGGTCAGCACCTCCGGCTTCGTGGCGGGGCCGGATTACCTCGAGTTGTGGGGAGCGGCCCCGGTGAAGTCCGACCAAGGCATCGTCGGAGTGGTCCTGGTGGGCCAGCGCATCTCCGGCGATTTCCTCTTGCGTCACAAGAGCGAGGCCGAACAGCAAATCGCGATCATCTTCAACCGGCGGGTGATGGTCGCCACAGACCCGTATGTCTATGACCTCCCCTTCCCCGTAGCAGGCGGCAAGCCGAGGTTGTTTGAGTTGCCCGGTCGCGATCAGAATCAACCGGCGAGGGTGATGTACAGGGACCTCCCCCTCGCCAGCGGTCAGCCTGCGCTCCTCGCCGTGATCGAAGAGATGACCGACGTCCTGCGCGACGTGGCCTGGATGCGCTTTCTCCTGGTGGCCGGAACCCTGGGCCTGTTTACCGGCATGACCCTGGTCAGCATGGCCATCGCCCGCTCCATCACCCGGCCCTTGAGCGAGATCGTGGTCGCCACCGAACGTCTGAGCCGCGGCGATTTCCGGGCCCGACTCCCCGTCCGCACCGACGACGAACTGGCCCGCCTGGCTACGGCCATGAACACCATGGCCCAGACCATCCAGGACCAGGTCCGCAGGCTCACCGAGTCGTACAGGCAGATCAAGCTCCAGATGGATCAGGTGGGGGAGATGTATTCGGACACCATCCGCTCGCTGGTAATGGCCGTGGAAGCCAAAGATCCCTATACCAGCGGCCATTCGGAAAACGTGGCCAGGTACGCGCGCCTGATCGGGAAGGAACTCAACCTGCCCGACGAGACGGTGGAACTCATCAGCCAGGCGGCGCGCCTTCACGACATCGGCAAGATCGGCGTGGCGGACTCGGTCCTGAACAAGCGCGGCAAACTGCTGACCTTTGAAAAGGCCCAAAT
>JAJYMS010000116.1 GCA_021786825.1 Bacillota bacterium
AAGCTGGTCAGCTGTTGCAAGTTCAAAGTTCGGTTGATTCTCCCGGCTTGAGAATGCGGACCTCGGTCCCCGCCGTATCACTTTCCACCCGGGCCTTGAACTCCTGGGGGTCGGCGGCGATCAAGGGCCAGGTGTTGTAGTGCATCGGGATGACGATTCGGGGCCTCACCCAGGAGGTGGCAACCCTTGCGTCATCCAGGGTCATGGTGTAGTTTCCGCCGATCGGCAACAAGGCCACGTCGATGTCCCGCTCCAAGTCTCCGTTGAGGAGCTTGAGGTCCGAGTAAAGGCCAGTGTCTCCCGCGTGGTAGAGCTTCTGGCCGAACAAGTCCACGACGAAGCCGCAGGCGTGGCCCCCGGCCACCCCCGACCCGTGCAGAGCCAGGGTAACCCGCACCGTGCCGAAGGGGAAAGCGTACTTCCCGCCGATGTGCATGCCGTGCACCCGGACCCCCTGGCTGGCGGCCAGTTGGGCCACCTCGAAGGTGGAGATAAAGGTGGCGTCGTTGCGTTTGGCGATGGCGACGGCGTCCCCAAAGTGGTCTTCGTGGGCGTGGGTGACCAGCACGTAGGAAACCTTGACCGATTCAGGCTTGATGGTCGCAACCGGGTTGCCGGTCAGAAAGGGGTCGATGATCAACGACGTACCGTGGTTTTCCACCAGGAAGCAGGCGTGGCCGCCGTAAGTAACCTTCACCCCGATCACCTCCTGGGTGGCATGATACCAGAATGTTCCTGGTGAGACAAGCCTGCGGCGGCCCGCCGACATCGCCCCACCTGCCGGGGCCTGGGGCCAGATGGCAACGGGACCTTTCGCTCGGTGGGAGGCGAGGATATAATAATTACGCCATGCGACTGGGAAAGGTTGAAATTACCAATAAAGTTGTGGCCGCCCCCATGGCGGGAGTCAGCAACCGGGCTTTTCGAACCCTGGCGCGAGAGATGGGGGCGGGGCTGGTCGTCACCGAAATGGTCTCGGACATGGCCTTGCGGCACGACCACCGGGCTACCTTTCGAATGCTGGAGCTTTCTCCGGAGGAACACCCGGTGGCGGTCCAGCTCTTCGGTAATTCGGCGGGGGGCATGGCTGAGGGCGCAAAGGTGGTGGAGGCTTCCGGGGCAGACCTGATCGACCTGAACCTGGGTTGTCCTACTGCTAAGATCGTGAGAAGCGGTGCGGGAGCCGCTCTGCTCCGAGACCCGCCCTTGGCCAGCGAGATCATGTCGGCCGTCGTGAGGGCGGTGGGCGTGCCGGTTACCGTCAAGCTGCGGATCGGTTGGGACGAGGACTCCATCAACATCACGGAGATGACCCGCCGCGCGGAGGCAGCGGGCGTCGTCGCCATCACCATTCATGGGCGGACCCGGATGCAGGGATACGCGGGACGGGCCGACTGGGAGGCGATTCGCCGGGGACGGGAGGCCGTAGGACTGCCCGTATTCGGCAACGGGGACGTCTTTTCGGCCCTGGCCGCGAAGACCATGCTGCAACAGACCGGCTGCGCGGGGGTCGCCATCGCGCGCGGGTCGTTGGGAAACCCCTGGTTGTTTCGGCAGGTGGCCCATTACCTCGCCACCGGTCAGCTCCTCCCCGGCCCCACCCGGGAAGAGCGGGTTGCCGTGGCCCTTCGTCACCTCAATATGTTGGTGGAGCTCAAGGGCGAGTACATCGGGGTGCGGGAGATGCGAAAACACGGGGCCTGGTACAGCCGGGGGTTAGCGGGAGCGGCGGCGTTGCGCCGGCGGATCATGGCCGCCAAGAGTGTGGAAGAAATGGCCGCGGCGCTGCGCGAGATGGGGCGAGGGTCGGGCGGAGAGGAGCGCGAGGATGGACCTGCCGGTGATCCCGGTAATGAATGGCATTCTACCCCGCCCACTGGGCGGGACGGTTGAGGGTCTTTTGCTGGAACCCGCCGCGATCAGCATGGTAAGCAGGATGGGTGAGGGTACCCGTTTCGGTTTGTGTGCGTTTTCCTCCGACTGGGGCAGGGTTTACCCTGTCGGTGTGCTTGCCCGGCTGGTTGCCGTCCGGCCGAAGGAGGTCTACCTTTCCACCCTTGCCCAGCGGCGGATGGGGCTGTTAGCGCGGGTGGAGGCCGGGCCGATGATCAAGGCCCGCCACTTCGGATGGGACGACCACTTCATGGTCGGCCGAGGCTTTGAAGAGGTGGATCCAGAGTCCTTGCGAGCCAGGGATTACCCTGTGCTCGTCGGTTTCGGCTGGAGGCCTACCGGCGGCTTCACCGAACCCAGGAGTGATCGGGACATCCAGGTCACCATCAACGGCATTGATCTGGAGGACGGTTCTCCCCTCTCGGTGAGCGGCAACCTGGGACGGTTGGTAGCCCTCGAACAGGCGCATACCATCGAACACGCGATCATTCGTTCGCTGCAGCAGTTCGGCCTCTGCACGCCCCGCACCCTTGGCGAGTCGATACGCCGGGAAACCAGCGAACTCAAGGCGACGGTGGAATTGGGGATGCAGCAGCAACTGCCCGAAGTCTTCGGGGTGACGGCGGGCGGGCAGTGTGGCAACCCACTGACCAACCTGGCGCACTTCTACCTAGCCCGGGAGGTCACTCAGAACCTCAGGGAGGGGAACTCGGTTCCGAGGGCGCTGGCAGATGCCCGGCGGCGGACCCTTTCCCTCCTGGCCCAGGACCTGGAACTCAACACCACCCCAGGGCTGAGAGCTTTGCAGGGGATGAAGAAAGGAATGATGCATGACGACTCGCGGCCGCCGGCGGCTCTCCTGCACAAGATCCTGAAGCGGTTTCCGCCGGGCCCGTGGGCCTGACCCGGCGGGCTTGTTTTTTATGCCAGCCTTTGATAGACTTGGCTGTGTACAAAGCTGTGCACAAAGCGCGGGGTGCGTCCGA